>NZ_JBVVPR010000011.1:0-221388 GCF_055811835.1 Bradyrhizobium sp. WSM4874 | reverse complement strand
GGCTCAATCACAATCGTCTCTGGAATACTGGATCGCCGGGTCCTAGTGCGCAATTGCGCACTGGCCGGGCGATGACACGGAGAGTATGGCTCACTCTCTCCACCTCGTCATTGCGAGCGCAGCGAAGCAATCCAGGCTGCCTCCGCGGAAAGATACTGGATTGCTTCGCTGCGCTCGCAATGACGGAGCAAGGGCGAGCATCGCCTTCTCCAACTCGCGCTTCAAATCGCCAGGAGGCGCACGAAGGTCACGTGAGATGGGCCTCGGCTCTGCAGCGCACGGCTGCACCGGACGATGCTTCGCATCGCCGGGGAAGCGCTGCGCTGCGTCCGGGGCACGAGACCTTGCTACGCCACCGCGGCGTCCGGTACACGCGCGGCTTCCATTGGCTGCTTGCCGCGGATGAGGTCCGAGGCGCGGTCGGCGATCATCATGGTTGAGGCATTGAGGTTCGCCGAGATCATGCGCGGCATCACCGACGCATCGATCACGCGGAGGCCTTGCAATCCGTGGACGCGGAGCTTGTCGTCGACCACCGCCCAGGTGGAATCCGCCGGGCCCATGCGGCAGGTGCAGCCGGGGTGGAAAGTGGTGGTGCCGCGCTCGGTGGCGGCGGCCAGGAACTCGTCGTCGGTGTTGATGTTGGGTCCAGGGAAATCCTCGTAGGCGTAATAGGGCGACAGCGGCGCACTCTTCAAAAGCCTGCGCGCGAGCTTCATGCCGCCCACGATGACGCGACGGTCGAGCTCGGCGTCGAGATAATTGGTCTGGATGATCGGCGGCGCGAACGGATCAGACGAACGGATGCGGACATAGCCGCGGCTCTCGGGGCGCTGCTGCCAGGAGGCCACCGTCATGCCGGGCTCGTCTTCGAGCTGGCCCTGCACGCCTTCCTTGTAGCTCGCAGGCGTAAAGGTGAGCTGGAGGTCGGAGCTGTCCGCGCTCTCGCCGGAGTGCCAGAAGCAATAGACCATGGTCGGCGACAGTGAGAGGAGGCCTTTGCGCGCCGTCGCCCATTTCATGGCCTCGACCCAGAGACGCCAACCGCGACGAAGCTCGTTGATGGTCCTGATGTCTTTGACGCGGGCGACCGTACGCGGGGCGTAATGATCTTGCAGGCCTTCGCCGACCGGCAGCGCGTGACGCACGGCGATGCCGTGGGCGCCCAACAAATCCGGCGAGCCGATGCCGGAGAGCTGCAAGAGCTGCGGCGAATTATAGGTGCCGCCGGAGAGGATCACTTCCTTGTTGGCGCGGACTTCGATCGGCGTGCCGCCACTACCGCCCTTCGTGTAGCGCACGCCGACGGCGCGCTTGCCCTCGAAGATGATCTCGGTCGCATGCGCGTGGGTGTGGACATGGACGTTCGGACGCTTCATCGCGGGCTTGAGAAACGCGGTGGCGCCGGAGACGCGCAAGCCCTTGTCGATGGTGCGCTGGCAGTAGGAGACGCCTTCCTGGGTCTTGCCGTTGTAGTCGGGGTTGCGCGGAATGCCGAGGCTCACCGCGCCTTCCATGAAGGCTTCGCAAAGCGGATCGCGCCAGTTCATGGTGGTAACCGTGAGATTGCCATCGCGGCCGCGATAAATGTCCTCGCCCTCGCCGACGCGTTTCTCCAGCCGCCGGAAGTAGGGCAGCACGTCGGCATAGCCCCAGCCGCGATTGCCCATCTGCGCCCAGGTGTCGAAATCCATGCGCTGGCCGCGATTGTAGATATGGCCGTTGATCGAGGACGAGCCGCCGAGAGTCTTGCCGCGCGGCGCATAGATGCTGCGCCCGCCGGTCCAGGGCCCGACCTCCTGCTGGTAGGCCCAGTTGATGCTCTTCATGTGGAAGGTCTTGATGAAGCCGGCCGGCAGATGGATGTAGGGATGCCAGTCGCTCGGGCCCGCCTCGAGCACGCAGACGCTGGTAGCGGGGTCTTCGCTCAGCCGGCTGGTGAGCACGCAACCGGCGGAGCCCGCGCCGACGATCACATAATCAAATCTGTCCATGGTGCCTCGGCCGCCTCTAGCGCGGCTTGTCGTTGAGTTGATAATTCAAATGCGTTCGCACCGTCGGCCATTCGGCCGCGGTGATGCTGTAGACCACCGTGTCGCGTAGCGTGCCGTTCGGCGCGACTTGGTGGCTGCGCAGGATGCCGTCCTGCTTGGCGCCAAGACGCTCGATGGCGCGGCGGCTCTGGTGATTGAAGAAGTGGGTGCGGAATTCCACCGCGATGCAGTCCAGGGTTTCGAAGGCGTGGGTGAGCAGCAGCAGCTTGCACTGCGTGTTGAGCGGACCGCGCTGCGCGCTCTTGCCATACCAGGTCGAGCCGATCTCGACGCGGCGGTTGGCGGCATCAATGTTCATATAGGTCGTCATGCCCACGATTTTGCCGCTGCCATCGAGCACGGTGAAGGGGAGCATCGAGCCCGCGGCCTGAAGACCGAGCCGGCGGTCGATTTCCTTGCCCATGTTGTCCGGCGTCGGAATCGCGGTGTACCAGATGGTAGAGAGCTCGCCGTCCTTCACGGCCTCGATCAGCCCCTCGCGGTGCTGATGCGACAGCGGTTCCAGACCGGCATGCTGTCCGCGCAGGGTGATGGGATCAGGCCAGGGCATTTGAAACTCTCTCCTTTGTCATTGCGAGGAGCGAAGCGACGAAGCAATCCATACTGTCACCGCGGACGCATTCCTGGATTGCTTCGCTTCGCTCGCAATGACGGTCACTAGCACCGTTTATTTGTTTAGGAAATTGAGAGGCAATCCGCCGCGCGGCCAGTCCATGGCGATCAGCTCGCCCTTGCCTGAGAGCGTGATGTAGGCGGTCTTCAGCTCGGGGCCGCCGAAGGCGATGTTGGTGGTGACGCGGTCGCCGGTCGGCACCTGCTCGACCAGGGTACCGTCAGGCGCGATCACCGAGATGCAGCCGGAGACGAGGGTGGCGACGCAGACATTGCCGTTCGCTTCGACCGCCAGCGAGTCGAACATCTGGTAGCCGCCGAGGCCGCAGATCGGTTTGCCCCGCTCGCCGCGATAGATCACATCGCGCGGCTTGAGCGTGCCGGGCGCGGAGAGCTCGTAGGCCCAGAGCCGACCGGTGGGCGTCTCCGCGATGTAGACGGTGGCCTCGTCCGGCGACAGGCCGATGCCGTTCGCCGGCAGTATGCCGTGCACGACCTCGACGATCTCCTTCATGCCAGGCTTGAGATAGTACATGCCGCCGACGTCCATCTCGCGTGCGCGGCGCTTGCCGAGATCGGAGAACCAGAGGCCGCCCTGCTTGTCGAACACCAGATCGTTCGGCCCCCGCAGATCGTGCTCGCCGCAACGCGTCACGACGGTTTCGATCTGGCCGGATTGCAGATCGACGCACTGGATCGAGCCGCCGAGGTAATCGTCGGGCTGCGGACCCGGCATGACCATGTTGCGGGTCGGGATCCAGGAGAAGCCGCCATTGTTGCAGATGTAGATCTTGCCGTCGGGGCCGAGGGCTGCGCCGTTCGGGCCGCCCGGCATCTTCGCGACGATCTCCTTGCGGCCGTCGGGATGGATCCGGGTCAGGCGCTGGCCACGGATTTCCACCAGCACCACCGAGCCGTCCGGCATCACGACCGGCCCTTCGGGAAATTCGAGGTCGGTGGCGAGAACGCGGACGTTGGACATGTGGGGACCCTCCCGGCTGCTTGTTATGACTTGCACGGGATGTCCGGCACGGGCCCCACACGCAAGATTGCCTGCGGTTATGACAAAGTCGCCGGGGCTTGCCAAGCAAGCGGGATGGTATGCCAGCGTTGCACGCTAATCTCGCACGGGTATCCAAATCTCCAGGCCGCCATTGCCGGTGGCGGGATCGAATTTCTCGTCGTAGCGCTCGAAGTTCGGCGCATCGGCAGCCTTCAGGCCGGAGGCCGGCAGCCACTGATTCCAGATCGCGTTGACGGTGCGCCTGATCGAGGCGACGTGGTCGGCGTGGGTGAACACCGCATAGCGCTGCTCGGGGATACGGATGCGGCCGAAGCGGCGCGGCAGCTCGGAGAAATCGTCGACCTCGACGCCGGCGATGTAGTCGAAATTGCCGGCATCGTCGCCGTTGCAGCAGACGCCATAGGCGACCGATCCAACGCGCACGGGAATGTCGGCGACCTCCTGGTGGAAGCGCTGCCACAGTCCAGGAATGGCCGCGCCGTTGTCGCAGGAGATGCGCTCGTTGATGCCTGCGACGAGGAAGGCCTTTGTGGTTTCGAAGCGCGGGACGGCGAGTTTGTCTGCGATGGTTGAATCCATGAGGATCGGCTCCTGAAGCTTGAGATGGCCGGTGCATTGCGCGGCCCGCACCGCTTCGGGCGTGGTGCCGAACTGGTCGCGGAACGCGCGGGTGAATGCTTCGTGCGAGCCGTAATCTGCCTCCAGCGCCAGCGACAGGATGTCCGGCGCGCCGTTCGCAAGACTGCGCGCCGCTTCGGTCAGCCGCCGCGCGCGCACGTACCGCATCACCGGCAGCCCGGTGGCTGCGGCAAACGCGCGCACGATGTGGAACCGCGACACGCCCGATATCGTAGCGATCTCGTCGAGCGTCATCGGCTCGGCCAGATGGCTCTCGACATACCAGAGCGCGCGCTGGGCTGGGTTCATGGCGTTTCTCGTTCGAAGCGCGACCATGATGCACCGAAGTCCGCGGGTTTCGCTTGATCGGTGTTGCGGTCCCGCAAGAGGATAACGCCGGAGCAGCCACTGGCAACGTCCGGGCGTTCATGGCTACACTCGGGACATCCTTGAAACCGCTCACCAGAAAGCAGGAGGAACCGCGTCATGAAAGTCACCGACGTGCGGGCGCACCATATCCGCATCCCCTATGACGCCGGTGTCGCGAGCTTCCGCCAAGGCGCCTCGGCGATCACCGCCCTCGACATGGTGATGGTCGAGGTCAGCACCGACGCCGGGCTGACCGGCTGGGGCGATGCCTTCGCCTATGTCTGCCCCCGCACCACGCGCAGTGCCGTCGATGAAATGATCGCACCGCAGGCCCGTGGGCTGGAAGTTCCCGATGCCGCCGGGATTCCGGCGGTGATGGAGCAAATCCAGCGCAATCTGCATCTGTTCGGGCGTTACGGCATCACCATGTTCGCGATCTCCGGGCTCGACATCGCGCTGTGGGACCTCGCCGCCAAGGTCAAGGACGTGCCGCTGCACCGCCTGCTCGGCGGCACCAGACGCCCGGCCATTCCGGCCTATGCGAGCCTGTTGCGGATCGGTTCGCCCGACAACATCGCTGCCGAATGCAAGAAGGCGCTCGCGCTCGGCTATGGCGCCATCAAGCTGCACGAGACCACGGCACCGGCGGTGTTTGCCGCGCGCGCGGCGATCGGGCCCGGCATTCCGCTGATGGTGGACATGAACTGCCCGCTGTCAGGCGAAGAGGCGATCGCGTTCGCCAGGACATGCCGCGACGCGCAGCCGATGTTCCTGGAGGAGCCGGTCTGGCCGCCGGAGCATTTTGCGGCGCTCGCCGAGGTCCGCAGCAAGGGCGGGCTCGGCGTCGCTGCCGGCGAGAACGCCTGCACGGAATATCAATTCCGCCAGATGATGGATGCGGGCGCGGTCAGCCACGCCCAGCCGTCGGTGATCAAGGTCGGCGGCATCACGGAATTTCTGAAGGTTGCGGCGCTCGCAGATCGGCTCGGCGTCAAGATCGTTCCGCACTCCCCATATTTCGGCCCCGGCCTGCTGGCGACCTTGCATCTCCTGGCGGGGCGCGGCGACGGGTTGGTGGAGATGTTTTACCTCAAGCGCGAGGCCTGCCTCTGGGGCGGCCGCGCCGATGTCGATGCTACCGGCCATGTCGCGGTGCCGACCGGACCTGGACTCGGCTATGAGCCCGACCGCAGCGTGATGGAGCGATATCGCGTCGCCTGAGCGCGGCGCCTATTTCGCCGCATCCTTCGGCGGCGGCGCATCCTGTTTCTTCTTCACATCCTGCGCGGCCTTCGCCTGCGCGGCCTGGAGATCGCCGAGCATCTTCTGCAAGCCGGCCACGGTCGTCTTCAACGCATCGATCTGGCGCCCCGCGGCATCCAGCTTCTGCTGGTGATCGAGGTTCAGCTTGGTGATAGTCTTCTGGAGGAAGTCGACGTTGCTCTGGAGGCAGCTGGTGCGGCGCTCCATGGTCTTCTCGACGGTGCAGATCTCGATGCCGGGCACGTCCTGCGCGCGGACCGGCGCAATCGCCAGCGTAGCGAGCAGCAACATCGCGAAACAGACGCCGGCGCTTCGAAGCAGCATGCAAGTTCCTCGTCAAATCAATCACGGCAATGTGCGCTTTTTGCACGCCGCCTGTCGAGGCTACCACACTCGCACCGCATTCTCGCGTTGAGCTTGCGGCTGTTCCCTCGGACGGGGAGCGATGATCTGCATGCGGAGGAAATGGGCGCTCCTTCTGCGGCTTTGTTTAGGGGAGTTTTTTGATGGCAACGCGCGACAGACGACTGGCGGAATTCGACGGCGCCGGAGAACCGCCGCCTGGCCTTGCAGTCGAAGTGCTGTGCGAGGACCACAGCGGGACTTATCAGCTGCCGTTCGCCTGCCGCTATGTCGAGGGACGCTGGCAGAACCACGCGGCCGGCGTCGCGGTTGAAGCTACAGTCATCGGCTGGCGCGTCCCGCGCATGAAGCATTCGGGCGTAGCCTGAGCACCGGCGTCTGTCTCAAAATGCAACGGTGCCGCGTCCCGGCTTAACCTTCGGAACGCGGCCCGAACGAATCACGTCCGAATCAGCCGTAGAGCCCCGTACGCGCCTGTTCACGGCTAGATGTCGCAACCGGCCAGCAGGCGCATACAATATCTGCGCAGCGCCTGAGCAGGCCCAACCGGCCACGGGCGTCAAAAGTTAACGGCTTCAATGACATGACTGCGGGGCGCGGCGGTTGGATGCTCGCTCGCAAAACAGGCAAATGGCACCCGGCCTGCCTAATATTCGACCTCGAGCTCCTCGATTTCGGCCGGCTCATCCTTTGCCGCCGCGATCCATTCTTTCATCTCCGGCATGGCCATGATGGTATCGGCATAAGCCTGCAGCTGCGGCTCGAGCTTGACGTTATAGGTCACGAAGCGCGTCACTACGGGGGCGTACATCGCGTCAGCCATGGTACGGGTCTCGCCGAACAGGAAGGGCCCGCCCGATTTGTCCAGGCAGTCGCGCCAGATCGCCCAGACGCGATCGATATCGGCCTGCGCGCGCGACCAGATCTTGAAGCCCGGGAAGTGCCCCTTCAGATTGACCGGCAGCGAGGCGCGCAAGGTGGTGAAGCCGGAATGGATTTCGCCGCAGATCGAGCGGCAATGCGCGCGCTGGATGCGATCCGCGGGCAACAGCCCGGCGTTCGGCATCGCCTCGTTGAGATATTCGGCGATCGCCAGCGTGTCCCAGACGATCGCGCCCTCGTGCCGCAGGCACGGCACCAGGATCGACGACGACAACAGCAGGATTTCGGCGCGCGCCGACGCGTCGTCCGGCGCGGTGACGATCTCCTCGAAATCGAGCCCGGAAAATTTCGTGAGCAGCCAGCCACGCAGCGACCAGGACGAATAGTTCTTGCTGCTGATGGTCAGTGTCGCCTTCGCCATGTGGCCTTCCCTCACGCCTGTGACTCGCACCCTGCCGGACTCTGCGGGAGTGCGCACCGCCTGTGCTTCCCGCGAAAAGAGCAGCAAGCGACGTGCCAATCTTGAGGGCGGCCCATCCCAGGTTTGGCTCCGATATTGCATAGCAGCACGGGGACAGGTGGGCGTTTCAGTATGATGTCGATGTATTATCAGGCCTTTCAGAACCATATGGACCTGACGGCGCCGTGGCGGTCGGGGGCTTCGTCCGCACTCAGATTCCTCAATCTGGTGCCTCAGGGCTTGTCGGATCAGGTCGTCGGCCGTCTGTCGGCCGCGCTTGAGCTGATCTCCCGCTCCACCCTCACCTACCACCGCCCCGCCTACGGCATCGACAGCGTCATGGTCGGCAATCGCGAAGTCGCCGTGACCGAGGAGATCGCTTACGCGACCCCGTTCGGCTCGCTGCTGCGTTTCAAGAAGGAGGGCGTGGGCGAGCAGCCGCGCATGCTGCTGGTGGCTCCAATGTCCGGCCATTTCGCGACGCTGCTGCGCGGCACCGTGAAGACGCTGCTGCAGGATCACGATGTCTACATCACCGACTGGCACAATCCGCGTGACATTCCCCGGAGCGAGGGCCGTTTCGGGCTCGACGACTACACCGAGCATCTCATCGACTTCCTCGGCCAATTGGGCCCGCGCCCGCATATGGTCGCGATCTGCCAGCCCTCGGTCTCGGCGCTCGCGGCCGCCGCGATCATGTGCGAGGGCAACCATCCTTCACGGCCGGCGACGTTGACGCTGATGGCCGGCCCGATCGACACGCGCATCCAGCCGACCAGGGTCAACGAATTCGCCAAAAGCAGGCCGATCGACTGGTTCGAGCAGAACCTGATCAACTACGTGCCGGTGCAGTGCCGCGGTGCCTTGCGGAAAGTCTATCCAGGTTTCGTGCAGCTCACCGCCTTCGTCTCGATGAATCTCGAGCGCCACATCAAGCAGCACATCGATCTCGCCGATCACATCGCCAAGGGCGAGAAGGAGAAGGCGGCCAGCATCAAGACCTTCTACGACGAATATTTCGCCGTGATGGACCTGCCCGCGGAATTCTACATCGAGACGGTGCGCGACGTATTCCAGGAGCACCTTCTGCCCCAGGGCAAGCTGATGCATCGGGGACGTCCGGTGAACACCAAGGCCGTCAGCCGCATGGGGCTGATGACGGTCGAGGGCGAGAAGGACGACATCTGCTCGATCGGCCAGACGCTGGCCGCGCAAGACCTCTGCACCGGCGTGCGCGCCTACCGCCGCGTCCACCACATGCAGGCCGGCGTCGGCCATTACGGCGTGTTCTCGGGCAAGCGCTGGAATAACGAGATCTACCCGCTGCTGCGGGATTTCGTGCACGTGAATTCGTAACCCGTCAGCCCTGGCCCGTACGTCACGAGCGAACGCGCATTGCAGTGAGGCGACCGGAGATGCTGGGGCAGGATCTCGACGCCTCTCCTGACCAAACGGCTAGCTAGAGAAACCGCACGTGCCTAATGCACTTGCTTGAGCAGCTCTCTGGCTTCAACGACTTCGGGAAGATTGCGCTCCGCATCGAATTCAGCGAGCACGGGAGCGAGCACCTCGGATACCGCGCCCGCTCGGCCATTTGTCTTGTGCAGGCGTGCAAGTCCAAGGGCGCTGCGCAGCTCGAAAGTCTTCACCCGTTGGTGCCGTGCGATTTCCAGCGCTCGGTTTAGCGCATTTTCGGCACTGGCTAGGTCCGAAGGATCATGACGCAACAAAAGCTCCCCGTAGACGCGATGCAGCTCGGCATCAAGCCAATGCTGACCGGATTGCCCCGCCCATGTGATCAATCCGCTCAAGATTTCCAGCCCGTTTTCGAGTCGGCCCGACTCTGCATCCGCCATCGCGACATGCATCCCCCAAAACGGCTCACAGAGGTAGCAGTCATTCTCGTGCAGCAAGGTCCAGCCGCGACGCATTTCCGTTAGCCCGGCCATTCCGTCGCCGGCACGCCACTTGGCCAGGCCATTCAGGTAGGTGCCGGCGGCCACATACAGCGGCATCGTGTGGTCGCGAGCGAGACCGAGCGCCAGGATCGTCTCTGTTTGCTGCAACATGCCCCCGCATAGTCCGTCGAACACAGCTCGATGAACAAGCGCATTGGCCTGAGAAAGCGCCCGTTTTTCTCCGGAAGCACTTATCGCTTCCACGGCGAGGCGACGTGCGCGAGCGATCCTGCCAAGCGGCCAAAGCACCAGGGCAAGAAACCTCATGATCACGAATGGGAGATCCAGTGCCGAGCCCCTAAACGTCGCGGGATCCGGCTCGTCACCATAGATCTCTAGTGCCTTCTCAAGATGTACTCTCGCGTTCAAGTAGTCGCCCCCGAACCAGCAGGTAACCCCGCCCGTCCAATGTGCAACGACGGCGGCCACCGGTGAGTCCGGTCGCCGTTCAGCGGCGTTCACGATGGCATCCACCAGCGCCCGCATCGGCGCGAGTTCGCCGTGTGTCAGGCAGGCATTGAAGAGACCCGAATGGACTGGCGCAAGTTCAACCGGGTCATTGATGTCGGCTGCGAACTGTCGGGCGCGCGTCCATGCGGCTACCGTTTCGGGAGCGCTGTGCCCGAGGCTGCCCCGTAATGCACGGCCATATGCGATTTGAAGATGTAGCCTACTCATCATCCGGTCGTGCTCATCGGGCAGCTCATCGGCGACGGCAATCGCCTTGCCGAGATGTGCAATCGCCTCGGAATAGGCGGAGCGTTTCAGCGCCTGCAGGCCCGCCTTGCGCCACCATTCGAGGGCGACCTCGTTCAGCCCCGCCTCAGTGAAGTGGTGTGCCAGAACTTCCGGCTCAGTCTCGGCGACGACTGGAAACTTCTCGCGCAGGACATCGCCGATGCGCTTGTGAAGCACCTGCCGTTTGCTCTTGAGCAGGCTCTCGTAGGCCGCTTCCTGAACGAGAGCGTGCTTGAAACTATAGTTTGCTTCGGGCGGAGCCCCGCGACGCACCAGCAGTTCGGCCTCTTCGAGTTGCGCTAGCGCAGCGCTCAGCGTCAGATCATCGCGTCCCGCCACATATCTCAGCAGCGCGTATGAAAAATCGCGACCGATGGCGGCGCCTATCTGCGCCAACTCCTTGACTGGGGCCAGCCGGTCAAGCCGCGCCATCAGCGAATCCTGCAGCGTTGCGGGAATAGCGAGCGGCGGGAGCGGATTATCGAGGCGATAGCGCCCGGCATCTTCGACGAGTAGCCCGGACTCCAGCACCATCTTGGTCAATTCCTCGACGAATAGTGGGATGCCATCCGTCCTATCGATGATCTGCTTCATCATCTCGCGTGGCAGCTGGCGACCAACGGCCACCTGTTCGACCAGCGCGCGCGAGTCCTGCCGATCGAGTCGGTCGAGCCGCAACAGACTAACGTTGGCAAGGCCCGACCAGGAGGGCTCGAACTCTGGCCGGGATGTCATGAGCACGAGTATCGGCAGGCCTCTGATCCGATCGACCGCGAGATCGAACAGTTCAAGTGTCGTGGCATCGGCCCAATGCATATCCTCGCAGATAATCAGCAGGGGTTGCTCTCGCGCCAACCCCTCAAGCTGATCCAGAAGGGCGGCAAATGTCTGTCGCCGCTGCTGCGCCGGGCTCAAACTCAGCGGCGGACAATGGTCGCCGGTGGGAATCGAAAGGAGAGCCGCAATGAGCGGTGTCGCTTGGGCGACCTGCTGTGTTCCAAGCGCCAGCATTGCCTCGAGCTTGTCGAGCTTTTGCCCAGGCGTGTCGTGCGACCGGATGCCGGCGGCGCGCTCGAGCTGCGCGACAAAGGGATGGAGCGCACTGTTGATATGGTAGGGCGAACACTGATATCGCACCCGGCGGTGAGCCCCCAACGAGGGGCTTTCGGACAGCGTTGCGACAATGCGCGACTTGCCGATGCCCGCTTCGCCGGAAATCAATACCATCTGCCCCTGCCCCTGCCATGCCAGCCGCTGGCGCGAGAGAGTGAACTCGATCTCATCCCTGCGGCCGACAAAACCGGTCGAGCGTACCGCGCGGACCGCCTCGAAGCGACTCTCGGATGCGATCGCTCCCTCCACCGCCCAGACTGCGATGGGTTCGGCTATGCCCTTGACCTCACGGCGGCCGAGATTGCGAAACGTGAAGAGATCACCAAGCAGCCGGCGCGTCGACGAAGCAACGACGACCGCGCCCGGTTCCGCCAGGCTCTGGAGCCGAGCGGCAAGGTTTGGTGTGTCGCCGACGGTTGCCTGTTCCTCTGACGCATCTCCGCTGATGAGGTCACCGACCACCACAAGCCCTGTCGCAATTGCGATGCGCAGTTCAACCCGTTCGTCGGCGCCTGTTTTGAGCTGCCCAATTGCGGAGATAGTGTCGAGACCCGCTCGCACTGCGCGCTCCGCATCATCCTCGTGGGCGCGAGGATAGCCGAAATAGACGAGTATTCCGTCGCCGACGAACCTGGCTATCCTGCCGTCATAAGCCGCAACGACGCTCGCGCAGGCGGCGCGGTAGGCCCGGATCACTTCCCACATATCCTCGGGATCGAGACGCGCCGAGAGCGCGGTCGAGCCGACCAGATCGCAAAACATAACGGTGAGGTGGCGCCGCTCGGCGTCCTGAGGAGGCGTCGGCGATGCGATCAACGCGGCTGGATCGAGGTCGGCAATAGCACGCAGCATTTTGCGGCGATGGCCTAGCAGGACTCCGAGCTTATCAAAGTCCTCGTCCATCAGTTCGGGGAGGATGCCCACGTCGATTGCATTCTGGGCAAAACGCTCTGCGTATTGCCCAAGCCCCAGTTTGTCGAGCCACTCCGCAATCTGCATTGGCTCCACCGATCGTGTGGTTGGCGGTTAGCAGGATTTTGGACCACGGCGCGGGGACGATATCCCAACATCGCCATGATGGCACGTCTTGTTTGTTGTGCGATAATTTAGGTTACTCAGTACCGACACGGCTTCTAAGCCGGGTCGCCGCCCGATGCGAACGACTCCGCTACCAAACATCGTCTTCACGCAGCGTTGCACGACAGAGGTTGCGATGAGTGGTCACGACTCACTCGGGACCTGAAGCCGAATCCAACGCTGCGGCTTGTGCTCTCGTCATGACGCCAAGCAGACGTTCTTGGGTGAGCACAATTCCTTCATTGCTTGTCCATGCGCGCTTCGTAGTTGCGAGCCATCGTGCCCGCCGCGACTTGGAGCGAAGAACCAACCACCCAACAGCCGGCAACAAAGGCTATCAGGCCATTGGCTGGGTTATGATCAAGGACAAGGATGCTGACGGACAGAGTTGCGGCAATCGCGGCGCCGAACGTTCCGGCCGCGCTCATGATCTCAGCCGGCTCGGAACCATTCCACTCTTCCGAGGTGCTCGAAATCGACTTCCGCGCGACACTGCGAGACAAATCAATTCCAACGTAATAGCTAAGAGCTCCGTAGAGCATCGTTATCAGCACGATCCAGCCGCTTTCAAACAGTCCGCCTTTCTCACGCAACAGGGCCGCACCCACATAGAGGCCGCAAGAGGCCCCAACGGCTGCGAGCCCAATTCTTTCAAGAAGATGGGCCGACCTGATCAGACCGGAACGAGCGATCCGAAGATTGCCGGAGCCCCTCGTTAGGGAAAATGCGCTGGAAATTGCATCACTAATTTTCATTGGGGGTCTCCTTCTTAGGTAAGTAGCGGCCTACCGGCCGACCCCGAATAGAGGCAGCCTCGTGGACGCGTTTTGCGATTGCCTGGATTCCAATTTCTGAAAAATCTGTGCTGAGTGATGGGGCTGGCTTGCTCGTGAGCTAGACGAGAGCCAATCCAAAGCTGCGAGCACGCGGCTACGCAGGCCTTGCATCTCACCCGTGTCTGTCAGTTAAGTCCGGGTGCGGCAATTTCTTGCGGGAGTGATAGCTCGAAAAGAGAGTGATGAAATATGAGACGGTTCACATAACGCGGTTCGCCGTCGCTCTATCCGATCACAATTTCCGGAGGACAAGTCTGCATCGTCGCGAGACCCGGGAGCGCGGGAGCTGAAAGAGCCATCAGTAAACAAGTTGTCCCGCGTCTCGCCGACATCAGATCTATCCACTCATACCATGTTTTGCGCACGTGAATTCCCGAAGCGCGAGCAAGCAATCAGCAGGGTCGGACAAGGCAGCGCGGCTTTGGGAAAGACGTCGGCGCTGCACCAGACCTAAAACCTGGCCATGCCGCTCGCGCCGGAGGCCAAGCCATGTCCGAACTTCCCACCCTCGCTGCAACACCCGCCGCGATCGTCGATGCATTGAAGGCGGTCGCAGGCAATCCGCCGAAGGTGCGCGCGATCTTCGCCAAGGGTCGATGTGTGCGCGGGACCTATGCGCCGTCCGACCACGCGGCAGAGATCACGCGATCGCTGAGCTTCACAAGACCGTCGCGCGTGCTGGCGCGCTTCTCCGTTGGCGGCGGCAATCCCGGGGTGACCGACACCAACAATCTCGTCCTGCGCGGCTTCAGCTTTAGCCTTGGCGACGATGCCCATCGTTCGGACATCCTGACGGAAACCGCTCCGGTGCATTTTGCACGGACGCTCGACCAGATGCTCGCCTTCCTCGAGGCGCGCATCCCAGGCGCGGACGGCAAGCCTGACATCGAGAAGGTCCGAGCCTTTTCCGCGGCCAATCCTGAAACACTGAACCAGGCGAATTACGTCGCGGCACGCCGGCTGCCCGGCAGCTTTGCCGGCACGACCTATTGGGGCGTGCACGCCTTTCCCGCGACGAACGCGAAGGGCGAGACCCGCTTCATCAAGTTCAAGGTCGCGCCTGTGGGCGGTGACGTCACCTTGAGCGAGGACGAAGCCAGGGGGAAGTCGGCCGATTTCCTGCATGACGATCTCGCGCGGAGGATCGCAGCCGGCGATATCCGCTTCAACGTGATGGCCTTGCTCGACCGTCCCGGCGATCCCACCATGGACGTGACCCTGCGATGGCCGGACGAGGACAACCGTGAGCAGGTGCGGCTAGGGACAATCGTCATCACCAGCCTCGAGGCCAACGAGGCCTGCGACGGCTCCATCTTCAATCCGGTCAATCTTGCCGACGGCATCGGCCATCCGCCGGACGAGATCTTTGCCGCGCGCCGCACGGCCTACACGATCTCACTGGCGAAACGCCGGTAAGTTCAAGTCTTGTCCCGTCCGCCATCCGTGTCGCGGCGCCATGCGCCCGGACTGACGCCGACGATGGACGAGAACACCCGCGTGAAATGGCTCTGATTGGCGAATCCGGCCGAGATGGCAATCTCGGACAACGGCAGGTCGCGGACCGACATTAGTTGCTTGGCCGCCTTCACGCGCTGCTGGAGCAGCCATTGATGCGGCGGCAGGCCGGTGGAGATCCGGAATGCGCGTGAGAAGTGGCTGACCGACAGGCCAAGCTCGGTCGCGATCAGCTGCAGCGCGATCTTGCCCGAGAGATCGGAATCGAGCCGGTCACACGCACGCTTCACCTGCCATGGCGCGAGACCGCCGCGGCTCGGTTCTGCGGCTGGCTTCAGCCCACCATAGGTCTGGGCCACATGGGCGGTGAGCGCAAGCATCAT
The DNA here is from genome assembly GCF_055811835.1 of Bradyrhizobium sp. WSM4874. Lineage (NCBI taxonomy): Bacteria > Pseudomonadati > Pseudomonadota > Alphaproteobacteria > Hyphomicrobiales > Nitrobacteraceae > Bradyrhizobium > Bradyrhizobium sp. WSM4874. Next base: position 206,183 of record NZ_JBVVPR010000011.1, on the reverse strand, counting down.
GTGATCGACGAAAAGCTGGTTGGTCTCGTCGGGCCTACACAGTCCTTGCCGCAACGAGGCACCGACATGTCGAACGACCTCGTCGTCATGACCGACACCTGGCTCGTAGCTCAGCTCGCCAACGCGCGGCCCGCCCGGTTGCCTGGCAACGCCGTTGAGCGCCGAGCGCGGCAAATAGAAGAAGAGCGAGTGAAACGGCTTGTCGATCACATAGCGCGGGTCGCGCTTGAGGTCGTACAGATAGGTCGCACCTGCGCGAACATCCGCCTTGGTGACACAGCGGCCCTCCTCCCAGCATTCGCAATCCGGATAGTCGCGGAGTTTCAGGCTGACGAGATAGGCATCTTCCGCAGTCAGCGAGCCGGAAATATCCGGTGTCGGATCGTCGTTGCGGACTTCGGTGACCGCGAGTTCGGAGCTGTGCAGCGAACGCGTGATCAGGACCGGTGCTTGCTCCGAGCGAAGGCCCTGCCCGAGCCTCTGCCCGTAGACGCCTGCTTGTGTCATTTCAGTAAATCCATCCGTAAAGGCACGTCTTCGCCGGCCTTCCCGAGATCCGCACATTATCGGAGATCGCCGGCCGACGGTCCAGCCGCAGCGCACAACACGAGGCTGGCGCGGCAGGCTGTCGCACTGGATCGCGCCGCGATGATTTCATTGTGATTTCAGCGTGATGTCACAGGCCCGGCGCCGCGAAGGACACCATCGTTGACCTCCCCGGCAGATCGCCGCGCGACTCCATCGTGCATTTTGGAAATGATGCGTAGACAGAGAGCCATGCGCTCATGGCCTTCGTCAGGCGGACCATTCCTCGCCCCAGACCTGCACGACGTGGCCCGGCGACACCTCGCGATATTGCCGAACGGGCGGCTGGTAGTCGGGCGCGCGCACCGGGCTTCTGATCTCGTCGTTCGTGACCTCGCGCCTGGTGCCGCGGCGCGCTGGATCCGGCACCGGCACGGCCGCCATCAGCTTCTTCGTATAGGGATGCTGCGGATTTCCGAACAGGGCCGCGCGTGGACCGGTCTCGACGATCTCACCGAGATACATCACCGCGACGCGATGGCTCATGCGCTCGACCACCGCGATATCGTGCGAAATGAAGAGATAGGCAAGTCCCATACTGGCCTGAAGGTCCAGCATCAGATTGACGACCTGCGCCTTGACCGAAACGTCGAGCGCCGAGACCGCTTCGTCCGCGACGATCAGCTTCGGTCCGAGCGCGAGCGCGCGGGCAATGCAGATGCGCTGGCGCTGGCCACCGGAGAATTCGTGCGGAAAGCGCGCGGCCATGTCGGCGGTGAGACCAACGCGAACGAGCAGGTCGGCGACCTTCTCCCGCGCCTGCGACGCCGTGGCGAGCCCGTTGGCGAGCAATGGGGCCGCAATCGCCGTTCCCACCGACATGCGCGGATTGAGGCTCGCGAACGGATCCTGAAACACGATCTGCATCTGCTTGCGGAAGTGGCGCAAGGTGCGGGCATTCATGGCCAGCACATCCTGCCCGTCGATCAGGACGGTGCCGCTGTCCGGCTCCGTCAGCTTGAGAATGGAGCGGCCCGTCGTCGACTTGCCGCAGCCGGATTCGCCGACCAGCGCCAGCGTCTCGCCAGCGCGCAAGGTGAAGGAGATGTTCTCGACCGCATGAACGCGGCCCGAGACCTTGCCGAACAGGCCCGAGCGGATCGGAAAGCGCGTCGTGAGGTTGGAGACTTCGAGCAGCGGTCGCTCGGCAATCGAGACCGTATCGGGCGTCTCCGCCGGCTCGTCCGAGGTTCCCGTCAGCTTATCGACGATCGGAAAGCGCATCGGCCGCGTCCGCCCGTCCATCGAGCCGAGGCGTGGCACGGCGGCGAGCAGTGCCCTTGTGTAGGGATGCGAAGGGGCTGCGAAGATGCGCGAGGTATGGTCGGTTTCTACCGCCTGCCCGCCATACATCACCACGGTGCGGTCCGCGATCTCGGCAACCACGCCCATGTCGTGAGTGATGAAGAGGATCGACATCTCCTCTTCCTGCTGAAGCTCCTTCAACAGCTCCAGGATCTGGGCCTGGATTGTGACGTCGAGCGCGGTGGTCGGCTCGTCGGCGATCAGCAGCCTCGGCTTGCAGGCCAGCGCCATCGCGATCATCACACGCTGGCGCATGCCGCCGGAAAAGCGATGCGGATGCTCGTGGAAGCGCGACTTCGCCGCAGGTATCCGCACGCGGTCGAGCAGGCGGATGGTCTCGGCCTCCGCCGCCGCGCGCGACAGGCCGCGGTGCTGAATCAGCGCTTCCGCAATCTGGAAGCCGATGGTGAGCACCGGATTGAGGCTCGTCATCGGCTCCTGGAAGATCATGGCGATGTCGTTGCCGCGAACATCCTTCATGCTCGCTTCGGGCAGCGTCAGCAGGTCGCGACCGGCAAGCCGGACACTGCCTTCGACGCGGCCGGTCTCCTTCGGGATGAGCCGCATGATCGAGAGCGCGGTGACGCTCTTGCCCGAACCGGATTCGCCGACGATCGCCACGGTTTCCCGCGAGGCAATATCGAACGATACATCGCCGACCACGGGAATCCATTGCCGCTCGCGCAGGAAGGACGTCGTCAGGCCGGAAACCGACAGCACCGGCGACTGCGCGTTGATAGCGACTTGATCAGCTCCGCTTGCGCCCATGCTCATGCCAGTGTCCTAATAGCCACGAGTACGGTCGACACGCCCCGGCAATTCTTCACCGCGGCGGTGACGCGCGATCACGTCCAGCACGAAATCGACCGCCGTGTCCGGCGTGGTCATGCTGGCATTGTGCGGCGTGACCAGGATGCGCGGGTGGCCCCAGAACGGATGGCCTGCGGGCAGCGGCTCCGGTTCGGCGACGTCGAGGACGGCGCCTGACAATGCGCCGCTGTCGAGCGACGCGAGAAAGTCGGCTTCGACCAGATGCGGGCCACGCCCGACGTTGACGAGCGACGCGCCGCGCGGCAGGCGCGCGAACAAGTCTGCATTCAGGATGCCGCGGGTCTCGTCGGTCAAAGGCAGCAGGCAGACGAGAATGTCGGTCTGCGCAAGGAAATCCGGCAACGACTCCATGCCCGCATAACAGGTGACGCCGTCGAGCTCGCGCGGCGAGCGGTTCCAGCCGACAAGCGGAAAGCCGAACGCCGTGAGGCGTTCCAGCACGGCCTGGCCGAGCTGGCCAAGGCCCATCACGCCGACGCGCCGCCGCCTCGCCGGCGTGATCCGGATCTCGCGCCAGACCTGTTCCTTCTGCTGGTTGATGAAGTGCAGGAGATCGCGATGCAGAGCGAGCACCGCCATGGTGACGTATTCGACCATGGTCTCGGCGATGCCGGGCTCCAGCATGCGCACCAGCGGAATGTGTGGCGGAACTTTTGACGCGTCGAACTGGTCGACCCCCGCACCGACCGAGAAGACCAGCTCGAGATTGGGGAAAGTCGTCGCGATGTCGTCCGGCGGCACCCACGCCACGAGATAGCGGACGTCAGCGGGATCGCCGATGTCGGGCCAGAGCCGAAACGGAACATCGGGCGCGCGCTCGGCGAAGAAGCCCGCCCACTCAGCGCCCCGAACCATGTTGGCCTTGTAGAGGACCGTCATGCCGCAAAACCCTCAGAAGGGGCTGACCGGCGCGAGCCGGCGGCCGTCGATCAGGCGCTTGTGGCTGTAGGCCGCGGGATCGACGAGCGGCGTCGCGCCCGTTACGATGTCGGCGGCGAGCTTGCCAGCCGCAGGACCGATGCCAAAGCCGTGGCCGGAGAAGCCGGTGGCGAGGAAGAAGCCGGGCATGGCGTCGACCGGCGAGATGACGGGGATGGTGTCCGGCGTGCAGTCGATCGTCCCGCCCCAGGCTTCCGCGATCTCGATCTCTTTCAGCTCCGGGTTCGACTTGATCAACGAAGCCAGCGCGGCATTGACCAGAGACATGTCAGGCGCGGGATCGCGCACGCGCTCGGTCTCGAACGGCGACAGCTTGTCCAAGCTCCAGCTCGTGCCGCGCATGAGCTGGTCGAAGAAGGATTTGCCGAACGACAGTTTCAAGCCGTTCTTGCGATGCAGATAGGTTGGCCAGAAGGTCCGCGCGTAGCGAAACAGATCGGGCGACAGTTCAACCGTGCCGCGGTTGCGCAGCGCCAGCGTAAAGCCGCCGTCGAGGCGGCGGCGGATGCAATAGAAGTCGGTGCCGAGCGCGCCGGAGGTGATCTCCGGCCCCGGCGTGGTCCGGCACGCGGTGGCGTTGACGAGGCCGATCGGCAGCTCGATGCCATGGCGGCGGCAGAACAGCGACGACCAGGCGCCGCCGGACAGCAGCACCGATTGCGTGCGAATGGTGCCCTTCTCGGTGACGACGGCGCTCACCCGTCCGCCTTGCGTCTCTAACCCACGCGCGGCGCAGCCCTGATGAATGGTGACGCCGTGTTTTCGCGCGGCGGTCGCAAGCGCCGGCACGGCCATCGAGGGCTCGGCGCGCCCGTCGCTGGGCGTGTGCAATCCGCCGACCCATGTTTCGGAATTGCCGGGCACGCGCTCGGCGACTTCCGCCGGCGTCAGAACGGTCGAGTGGACCTGCATCTCGCGCGCCGTTGCGGCCCATCGCTCCCAGCTGGCGAGTTCGTCCTTGCTCTTGGTCAGGAACAGCACGCCGGTACGGCGGAAGCCGGCATCGACGCCGGCATCGTTCTGCATATCCTCCCATAACCGCAGCGCCTCGCGCGCCAGCGGGATCTCCTCACGCGCGCGACCCTGCTGGCGGCACCAGCCCCAATTGCGGCTCGACTGCTCGCCGCCGACATGGCCCTTCTCGACCAGGGCGACGGAGAGGCCCTTCTTCGCGAGGTGATAGGCCGCGGAGACGCCGATGACGCCGCCGCCGATCACGACGACATCCACCTGCGCCGGCAGGCGTTCGTCGCTGTTTATACGGGTGAGCGGCGGGGACATGGGAGACTCCTGGCATTCAGTTCGATCGAGACAGCTCGGCTCGTCGCTAGTTTGCAGATCATGGGATGTTCATTCGCGGATCGAGCGCATCGCGCAGGCCGTCGCCGAGGAAGTTGAAGCTCGTGACCGCCAGCGTGATGGCGACGCCCGGCGCGATCGCGAGCCAAGGCGCGCTGGTGAGATAGATCTGCGCGTTGTTGAGCATGTTGCCCAGGCTCGCGGCCGGCGGCTGGATGCCGTAACCGAGATAGCTCAGATAGGACTCCAGCAGGATCGCCTTGGCGACGTTCAGCGTCGCAGCCACCACGATCGGCGCGACCGCGTTGGGCACGAGCTCGCGGAACATGATCCGCAGGTTCGACGAGCCGAACGCGAGTGCAGCAACCGCAAACTCGCGTTCCCGCAGCGAGCGCACCTGGGCCTCGACGACGCGGGCCACCCACATCCAGGCGGTTGCCGCGATCAGCACGGTGGTGGTGACGAAGCCGGGCTCGATGAGCGCCGCGAGCGCAAGCAGCAGGAAGATGGTCGGAAAGCAGAGCATGGCATCGACGAGCCGCATCAGCACCGCACCGACTGCGCCGCCATAGAAGCCGGCGAAGGCGCCGACGGCGATGCCCACCGCCATCGCGATCACCATCGCGACGAAGCCGATCGACAGCGAGACACGCGCGCCCATCATCAACCGGGCCAGCACATCGCGGCCGAGTTCGTCGGTACCGAGGATGTGCGCGCCGGAAAACGGCGGCGCGAAGCGCTTCATGATGTCGATATAGGTATCGTCGAACGGCAGGAGGTACGGGCCGAATGCCGAACCGAGGATGAGCAGCAGAATGATCACGGCGCCCGCGAGCGCGAGCCGGTGCCGGCGGAAGCGCCGCCAGGCGGCCTGGCCCGGCGCGAGCTGAACGGTCGTGAGGGCTGCGCTCGTCATCGCCTAGCCCACCCGGATCCTGGGATCGACGACGGCATAGAGGATGTCGGCGAGCAGCGACCCAATCAGCACCATGATCGCCGAGAACATCAGGATGCCCATCACCACGGGATAGTCGCGGTAGCCGATGGAATCGAGGAACAGCCGGCCCATGCCCGGCCAGGTGAACACGGTCTCGGCGACCAGCGCGCCCCCGAGCAGCGTCGGAAACTGAAGGCCGGCCACCGTGATCATCGGCAGCAGCGCGTTCCGCAAGGCGTGAACCGTAAGGATCCGCCATTCCGGCATGCCCTTGGCGCGCGCGGTGCGGATGTAGTCCTGGTTGATCACCTCGAGCATGGAGGAGCGCATGAAGCGGCCCCACATCGCGGTCTCGACCAGCGCCAGCACCAGGGCCGGCGCGATCAGATGATGCAGCAAGTCGAGGAAGGAGCCATCGCCGACGGTCTGCCGGTTGCCGGCCGGCAGCCAGCCGAGCTTCACCGAGAACACGTAGATGGTGACGAGTCCGAACCAGAAGGTCGGGATCGACAGCGCGATCATGGCGCCGACGGTTGCGAGCGTATCGAACAGCGAATAGCGGCGCAGCGCACCGAGCACACCGATCCAGCAGCCGAGCAGGACGGCGATGATGGTCGCGGTCGCCATTAGCTCCAGCGTGGCGCCGAGATGAGAAGAGATCACCGACAGCACCGCCTCGCCGTCGCGATACGAGCGGCCCCAATCGCCCCTCAGCATCCGGCCGAACCAGTCGAGATACTGGATCGGCAGCGGCCGATCGAGCCCGAGCTGCCGGGTAACGCGATCGAGGTCCTCCTGCGTCATCTGCGCGGACGCCGCGAATTGCGAGAGCGGACCGCCGGGCGCCAGATGCAGGATGGCGAAGCCGATCGCGGACACGATCACCAGCAACATGATCGCCTGCGCCAGGCGATTGGCGACGTAACGGGCCATCTCAGGCGATCTCGCGCACCTGAACCATCAAGCCCAGTACCATTCGCGGATGTTCCAGCAGTTGATCGACATGTTGATGTTGGGACGGAAACCCTGCAGCCCTTCCTTCACGCCCTCGGCGATGAAGCCCTGGAACAGCGGCAGGATCGCGAGGTCGTCGCGGATCAGCTTTTGCAGATTGCCATAGGTCGACTTGCGCTGCGTCAGATCGAATTGCTTGGCACCTTCTGCGAGAAGCCGATCCGCCTCGGGGTTGCGATACTGATAGGTGTTGTAGCCGCGGCCACCCTTGGCAGGAATGGCGCCGGAGCCGAAGCGAGGCGTCACGTCGGGGTCGCTGCCCAGCATGAAATTCACCCCCACGATCACCGAATTGAATTTCGACTGCTGCCAGAAATCGCCCCAGATCACGGCCGCCGGCATGTTGTTCACGCGCATCGCGGCACCGATCGCGCGCCAGTCCTGGATCAGCAGTTGCTGGGTTTGCTCCCGCACCGCATTGCCCGACGTTGTGGAATTGGCGAACTCGAGCTTGACGCCGCCTTTCTCGCGCACCCCGCCAGCGCCGCGGACCCAACCGGCCGCATCGAGCAGCGTGTTGGCCTTGGCCGGATCGTATTTGTGCTGCGGCAGTCCCTGCTGGAACGACCAGGCCTGTTGCGGCACGAAGCTTTCGGTCTGCGTCGGCAAGCCGTAGTTCAGCGCGTCGATGATCGCCTGCTTGTTGATCGCAAGATAAAGCGCCTCGCGCACGGTGCGGTCCGCCAACGCGCCGAACTCCAGATTGGGCGCGATGTGCTCCACCGACGACGTCGAGGAGACGAAGATCTTGCGCCCCTTCAGCGTCTTCGCCTCCTGCACGAAGTTCGGCAAAATGCCTTGCAGGCCGGTGTAATCGACCTGCCCGGTGCGGAACTGAGTGTAGAGGACGGTCAGGTCCGGAATATATTTGAACACCACGCGCTCAACGTAAGGTCCCTTGCCGTGATAGCCGGTGTGAGCATTCAACTGAATGTGGTCCCCGGGCACGCGCTCGCCCCAGCGAAACGGCCCGGTGCCGACAGGCGCGTTGTGGAACGGCGAGGCGTTCGGATCGGTCACCTTCTCCAGGATGTGCTTGGGTACGATGAAGGTCAGCGATCCCAGGATCGACATATAGGGCGAATAGGGCGCTTCCATGCGCCAGTGAATCTCGTCGGGCGCGACGACCTTGATGTCCTTCACGAGGCTATGGCCGACGCGGCTGCGCGCGCGGAAATCGGGATTGTTGATCAGCTCGAGCGAGAACTTGACGTCGTCGGCCGTGAACGCCGTGCCGTCGTGCCATTTCACGTCGCTGCGGAGCTTGATCTTCCAAGTCAGGCCGTCGGCCGACAGGCCGCCATTCTCGATGGTCGGGACTTCGCGGGCGAGGTCGGGAACGAACTTGCCGTCGGGATCGATGAACCAGAGCGGCGAGAACACCTGCCACCAGATGCCCTGATCGACTTCGATGCCCGGCATCAGGGGATGAAAGACCGTCGGCTCCTGTGACAGCGCCGCGATCACCTGCCCGCGCGGCTTGTCCGGCGGTTGGGTCGGGCGTTCGGTCTGCGCAAATGCGTTGCCCGAAAGCGTCCATCCCGCCGCGGCGCCCGCACCGAGCTGAAAGATCTGACGGCGATTCGGAATGCCGAGTTGCAGTGCCCCAACGCCGAACTTCCCGGTGTCGTCCGCCATGACCACTCTCCGTTGTCGCACGCGGCACCGTCTCCCGCGCCCCCGAGATCCCCGGCAAGGGACAGGAGTGGGCTTTAGTGCTTCTAAATTTTTCTATCAAAAGTTCATCACGACTAAATACAGCTGTCAATCGCATTGCTAGGATGCGCGACCTTTTCACTTCGACTGAAGCTCCGGACCGTCGTCCTCCGGGCTGAGATGATGCATGGGAGAGCGACATGGATGGTCGCGGCGAGATCAACGATCCGAAGGATGCCCCGGCGATCGAGGCCGACGATGCCGTCGACCAGCGCCTCGGCGAAACCGTGCGGCTGCTGCGCCAGCGTGCGGGCCTGTCGATCCAGGACGTCGCCAACAAGACCGGCCTCTCCAACGGCATGATCAGCCAACTCGAACGCGCGCGCGCCATGCCGTCGATTCGCACGTTGCGCCTGCTCAGCATCGCGCTCGACGTTCCCATCTCCTATTTCTTCGAGACCACCGATCCCGCCGACGTGCAGCGCTATATCGTGCGCAAGAACAGCCGGCGTCTGCTGCGGCTCACCGCCAGCGGCGTGGTCAAGGAAGCGCTGACGCCGGCAGACAAAGGCCAGCTCGAACTCTACGAGCTCACGCTCAATCCCGGCGCATCGTCCGGCACCGACTTCCTGCAGCACACCGGCGAGAAGGCGGGCTATATCCTCTCGGGCAGCCTGCGGCTGTGGCTCGACAACCAGGCCCATCTGCTCGAGGCCGGCGACAGCTTTCGCTTTCCGAGCATCGTGCCGCACATGTTCGACAACCCGACCCAGCAGACCGCGCGCGTGATCTGGGTGACGACGCTGCGCCAGACCGATTCGCCGGCAGGTTGAAGCACCACCACCCGACACCACCGCAAATTGCCCCTCGACGCCGCCGCGCGGAATCTGTAGCTGACATCTGTAGCTCACGTGGAGCCGGACATTGATAGGGCGGACACGAGGGGTCCGCGACTGACGCGTTGGTGTGAGATCATGAAACTCAGGGGGCTTCTGACACTCGCGATGGCCGCGCAGGTCATCGTGACCGCGGCGGCTCTCCTCGTCTCCTATGCCGCGACCGGAATCGGGTTCGGCATTGCCCAGATCGTCGCCCTGCTCGCAAGCGGCGCCATTGCCGTCCTGCTCGCTCGTCTGTGCACGCGCGCGATCGAAACGGCGCAGGAAAAACGCGCCGCCGCGTTGCTGACCGAGCAAGCGCGGGCCAGCGCACAGATGACGCAAGCCGTCATCAAGACCGCGCTCGACGCCTTCGTTCAGACCGACCAGAACGGCATCGTGCTGGAATGGAGCCTTCAGGCCGAGGCCTTGACGGGATGGACGCGCAAGGAGGCGTTCGGCACCGACGTCGTCAACCTCCTCATTGCCGAGCCACTGCGCGACGGCTTCAGGCAACGCATGATGCGGCTGCTGCCGGAACTGTCGGATACGCCGATCGGCATCCGGTTCGAAGCGACCCTGCTGCACCGGAACGGCGACGAGATCCTGATCGAGGCGTCCAGCACGGCGCTCCACATCGGGGGTCGCACCCTCATCAACAATTTCGTCAAGGACGTCACCCGGAAGCGCGCCGCGGAGGAGCAGCTGATCCAGGCCCAGAAGATGGAGGCGGTCGGCCAGCTCACCGGCGGCATCGCCCACGAATTCAACAACATGCTCACCGTGATCACGGGCACGATCGAGATCCTCGCCGACGCCGTGAAGGACAATCCGCCGCTCGCGACCATTACCAAGCTGATCAGCGACGCCGCCGACCGCGGCGCCGCGCTGACGTCGAGCCTGTTGTCCTTTGCCCGCAAGCAGGCGCTCAAGCCGGCCGAGAGCGACATCAATGAACTGCTGGAAGAGCTCGCAAAGCTGCTGCTGGCAACCTTCGACAAGAAGATCGAGATCGTGACCCGGCTCGACGGCAACGTCTGGCTCGCCCTCGTCGATCGCGGCCAATTGAGCTCCGCGCTTCTCAACCTCGCGATCAACGCCCGCGACGCGATGCTGGGTGGCGGCAGACTGACGCTGACGACGCGCAACGTCGTGTTCGGCGTCCGCGAGGCCGTGGCGATCGGGGCCGGCTATGCCGGCGACTATGTCGAGATCGAGATCGCCGACACCGGCACCGGCATTCCGCCAGCCATCCTGGAACGGATCTTCGATCCCTTCTTCTCGACCAAGGACGTCGGCAAGGGCACCGGGCTCGGCCTCAGCATGGTGTTCGGTTTCGTCAAGCAGTCCGGCGGCGGCATCAAGGTCTCGTCCGAAGAAGGACGCGGCACGATTTTCACGATCTACCTGCCGAAGGCGGAGGCGAGCACGCTTCGCCCCACCGGCTACGACGAGCGCAAGGTCGTGGGCGGGACGGAAACGATCCTTTGTGTCGAGGACGACCGCGACGTCCGCCAGTACGTCACGGTCCAGCTCGAAAGCCTCGGCTACAAGGTCATCCCGGCCGGCAATGCGGCCGAGGCACTGGCCATCGCGGCCGAAGGCACGCCCTTCGACCTGCTTTTCACCGACATCGTGATGGCCGGCAACTTGAATGGACGCGAGCTCGCCGACGAAATGGTGGCAGCGCGCCCCTCGCTGCGGGTGCTATTCACGTCGGGCTATGCCTACGACGCCCCGCATGCGCAGGGACGCGCCACCAAGGGCGCGCGGCTTCTGACCAAGCCCTACCGCAAGGCCGAGCTCGCGCGCATGCTGCGCCGCTCTCTCGACACCGCTGTCGACGACGCGGGCGATCCGATCCCGACGCCCTATTCCGTGCAGGCTGATCTCGAAGGCTTTCTGCGCAGGCAGGCGGCTGAACGCGACAGGCATTAGTGCGAGTCTTGCGCATGGACAGCGCATGGCTGCTGCGCAACACTCGTATCAGTTACAATCCCATTGGAGGCGAGCCATGACTGCACTCGAAAAAGGCATCACCGCGAACGGTACGGGGTATGGCGGCAAGACCTGGAACATCCTCGGCCAGGTCTACTTCCCGAAGGCGGTCACCGAGTCCACCTTCGCGTTCGAGACCAACAGCGATCCCGGCCAGTTCGTGCCGGTGCACATCCATCCGACCCAGGACGAATTCATCCTGGTGCAGGAAGGCACACTCGACCTCAAGCTCGACGGCAAATGGGTGAAGGCCCATGCCGGCGACCTCGTCCGCCTGCCGCGCGGTATCCCGCACGGCTATTTCAACAAATCCGACAAGCCCGCCCGCGCGCTGTTCTGGGTCTCGCCGATGCAGAAGCTGGAGGCGCTGTTCAATCAGCTCCATGACCTGACCGACCCGGCCGAGGTCGTGCGCATCTCGGCGCTGCACGAGGTCGACTTCCTGCCGCCCGAAGCCAACGACTAGGCTACGATCCCCCGAGCGACGAATCGTTGGGGGAACCGGCCATGCCTGCACGACGTCAACTCCTCGCAATCATCGCGGCGCTTGGGCTGCTCCTTACGACGTTCGTCCCGAGCCGGGCGCAAACGCTCACGGCCAGGCAAGCGGAAGCGCTTGCCTCCTACGAGCGTGCGCTCGACGACTTCAAGGCGATCCTGGCCGAGCGGCGGCGCCAGATCGAGGCGAAGCAGCCGCTGCCGGGCCTGCCGGGCCAGGCGCTCTATCTGGCACGCGTCGCCGTGATCAGTGCCTACAAGGATCTCACCGACGCCATGCCGTCGCGGATCGGCAGGCCCAACAAGTTCGAGATACCTCCGGCCTATTTCGATGCCGATATCGAGCCGCTGGTGGACGAATACTCAAAGCTGTTCGAGATCATGGAAGCGCCGCCGGCCGGCGCGCAGAACTCGGCGACGCCGTTCAGGGACGTCGTCGATCTCGCGGTCGCGATCGCGCGCGCCAAGGGGCTTGCGCCTGACCACGCCGAAGCCGCGGGCCGCATCAGCCTCGGGCTGTTCTTCGCCGAGACCAACGGCAAGCAGAACGTCCGCAACGGGCGCTCGAACACCTATATGGGCAGCTTCCAGACCGGCCCGTCCGAGGACCGCAACGGGCGCAGGAAATGGGAGGCCATCAAGGCCGAGATCGCGGCCACCGATCCCGACTTGAGCGCGCGCGATGACAAGGAGGAGGCGCGGGCCCGCGGCACCGATCATCGCTTCAATCACTGGACCAACGTGCGCGACGGCCTGATGAACGCGCATGCGGATGTTTTCCGGGATATCCCGGGAATCGTGAAGACGCTGCCCGACCCGATCGACCAGATGAAGCTGTTCGAGCTGATCCAGATCGTTCCCACGCCGACGCGGTCGGCGCTCAAGTCCGGCGATCTCCTGAACTACAGGGTGTCCAGTCCGACCATCATGAAGCACCTGCGCAACAACAGCATTTTTGCTTTTGGACAGGCCGACCGGGCGCGAACCTCGGCAAGCTTCCGGGAGATCCTCGCGGCGATGTGGCTGTTCAACCGGAAGTTCGAGAAGGCGATGGCGAAATACGCGGAGATCAAGCCGCGCTGAGGTCGGGGTTTGCGGCGGGACATCAAACCCTCATGGTCAGGAGCCCGCCAAAGCGGGCGTCTCGAACCATGCAGGCCGAGCACATTCGGCAGCGTCCCAGCTGTTCGTATCCGATCGCACTGGCCCGTCCTATTCGGTGCGGATCGGCGTGTCCTTCAGGCCGTTGTTATCATAGGCTTTGCGTAAGGTGCCATTCGTCACCGCCCCGTTCATGAACTTGGCGACGAAGGTGAGCGCTTGGGGATGACCGAGCGGCACAGCGACTGCGGTGACGGTCTTCTTGAAGGTTTCGTCGAGCACTCGCGTGCCCGGAATCCTTTGCGCCATCTTGTTGAGTTGGTCGCGCGACAGCGCGAAGGCGTCGATCTCGCCGCTCTTCAGGAGGCCGAAGATTTCGTCGTAGGTCTGATAGCCCGTGACCTTCGCGTTCTTCAAATGCGCGACCGCGCCGCGCATGGTGGTGGTGGCGTTGACGGCCGCGACCTTGATGCCGGGCTGGTCGAGCGTGACGAAATTGGTGACGCTCGAGCCGGGCTTGACGATGTAGGTGGCGTCCGCGACCTCGTAGATCGGGCCGAACATCATCCTGGTCTCGCGCTCGGGATCCTCGGGCAGCCAGGTGACGTCCCAAGCACCTTTTTCAAGAGCCCCCTTGGACGCCGCATCGGTGATCTGGCCGGAATTCTGGTGCACGACATATTCGACGGGCACGCCGAGCTGGGCAGCCATCTCCTTGCCGAGATCGACCGGAACGCCGGCATAGCCGTCTTCGGTCTTGGTGGACCAGAACGCGCCGCCCGCCGGGCTGATCGCGATCGCGACCCGCAGCTTGCCGGTCGGCGCGATCTCGTCCTTCAGACCATCGGCTAGCGCGGGCATGGCAACCGCCGCTGCGAGAACGAGGCCGGCAAGGACCGACTCAAGCACCGACTGGAGAGACGTGGGCATGTCATGATCTCCCGACCTTTTCTTCTTTTATTCTTCTCTTGTTCGTTCCGAACGCTTCGCGCGTCGTCGCTCGGCCCCTGACCTATTCTGGTCGATCGTGCGCGCGATGAAAAGCGGTTTGGGATGACAAAACTGCCAAAGGCCACAGCGCAGGCTGTAGCACAAGGCCGACGACTGCCATGGCTATGGTGTTCCACGTCCGGGCATTTGTTGGTAGCCTCCCGCCCCGACAGATAGCAACCGGGGGCCACCGAATGACCTGCGCGAATCCCGCATCTCCCGCACGGCGCAACGGAGCGTGGAGACTTGTCGGGCGGGCACTGGCCGCCGCGATCGCCGTGGCCGCGCTCACCGGCTGCGAGGACAAGAACACTTTCATTGCCCCGCCGCCGCCGAAGGTGGACGTCGCCGCGCCGGTGCAGCGCCCGGTGACCCGCTATGTCGAGGCCACCGGCAACACCGCGCCGGTCAAGAATGTCGATCTCGTCGCGCGCGTGCAGGGATTCCTGCAATCGATCGACTACCAGGACGGCGCGTTCGTCAAGCAAGGCACCCAGCTGTTCACGATCGAGCCCGAGACCTACAAGCTCAAGCTCGACCAGGCGCAGGCGGCCGAGGCCGGCGCGCAGGCCTCGCTCCGGCAGGCGGAAGCCGATTACAAGCGGCAGAGCGATCTTGTGCAGCGGCAAGCGGCCTCGCAAGCGACCTTGGACAACTCGACCTCGAACCGCGACAACGCACAAGCCAACCTCCAGCAGGCCCAGGCCAATACCCGCCTCGCCGAAGTCAACTACGGCTACACCAAGGTGAGCGCACCATTCGACGGCGTCGTCAGCGCGCATATGGTCTCGATCGGCGAACTCGTCGGGGTCTCCTCCCCGACTCAACTCGCGTCCATCGTCGCGATGGACCCGATCTATGTGAACTTTACCGTCAACGAGCAGGACGTGCTGCGCATCCGTGCCGAGGCCGCCCGCCGGGGGCTCACCGCCGCCGACATGAAGCAATTTCCGATTCAAGTCGGTTTGCAGACCGAGGCCGGCTATCCGCATGAGGGCAAGCTCGACTATGTCGCCCCGACCCTCACCCAGTCGACCGGCACGCTCGCGGTGCGCGGTCTCGTGCCCAACGACAAGCGGGTGCTGCTGCCCGGCTATTTCGTCCGCGTTCGCGTGCCCTTCACCCAGGAGAAGGACGCCCTGCTCGTGCCCGACACCGCGCTCGGCAGCGATCAGGGCGGCCGCTATCTCCTCGTCGTCAACGGCGACAACGTTGTCGAGCAGCGCAAGGTGCAGATCGGTCCCGTGGACAACGGCTTGCGCGTGATCGAAAGCGGCTTGAAGCCGGATGACCGCGTGGTGATCGCAGGGCTGCTGCGGGTGATTCCGGGCCAGAAGATCGACCCGCAGGTGACGAAGATCGAGCAGCCGCAGGCGTCTGCCAAGTAAGTAGGAGCGCCAGCCATGATCTCAAAGTTCTTCATCGAGCGGCCGGTCCTCTCGAACGTCATCGCGCTGCTGATGATCCTGATCGGCGGCGTCGCGCTGTTCAACCTCGCGATCGCGCAATATCCCGATGTGGTGCCGCCGACGGTGCAGGTCACGACGCGCTATCCCGGCGCCAGCGCCAAGACCGTGATCGACACCGTGGCACTGCCGATCGAACAGCAGGTCAACGGCGTCGAGGACATGCTCTACATGCAGTCTTACAGCGGCTCCGACGGCACCTATACGCTGACCGTGACCTTCAAGATCGGCACCGACCTCAACTTCGCGCAGGTGCTGGTGCAGAACCGCGTCTCCAGCGCGCTGTCGCAACTGCCCCAGTCGGTTCAGAACCAGGGCGTCACCGTGCAGAAGCGGTCGACGTCGATCCTGCTGTTCGTGACGCTGACCTCGCCCGACAAGACGTTCGACAGTCTTTATCTGAGCAACTACGCCACCATCAACCTCCGCGACGAACTCTCGCGCCTGCCCGGCGTCGGCAACGTCACCGTGTTCGGCGCCGGCCAATATTCGATGCGGGTGTGGCTCGATCCGAACAAGCTGCAGGTTCGTGGCCTGGTGCCGCAGGATGTCATTCAGGCGATCCAGCAGCAGAGCCAGCAGGTCTCCGCCGGCCAGGTCGGCGCACCGCCGACACCGTCGGGACAGGCGTTTCAGTATACCCTCAACGTCAATGGCAGGCTCGACGACACCACCGAATTCGAGAACATCATCGTCAAATCGGGCACCAGCGGCGACGTGACGCGGGTGCGCGACGTCGGCTGGGTCGAGCTCGGCGCGCAGACCTACAGCCAAATCTTCTCGCTGAACAAGCAGCCGGCCACCGGCATCGGCGTGTTCCAGTCGCCCGGCGCCAATGCACTCCAGGTCGAGCAAGCTGTCGAAAAGAAGATGGCGGAGCTTGCAAAGGCCTTCCCGCAAGGGATGAAATACGACACGCCGTTCGACACCACCAAATTCGTGCAGGCCTCGGTGCACGAGGTCTACATGACCCTGATCGAGGCCGGCCTGCTGGTGCTGGTCGTCATCCTGGTGTTCCTGCAGGACTGGCGCGCGATGCTGGTGCCCGCGACGACCGTTCCCGTCACCATCATCGGCGCTTTCGCCGCGATGGCCGCGCTCGGCTTCACCATCAACATGTCGACGCTGTTCGCGATCGTGCTCGCGATCGGCATCGTCGTCGACGACGCCATCGTCGTGGTGGAGGGTGCTGCTCACAACATCGAGCAGGGCATGAATGGCCACGACGCCGCGATCAAGGCGATGGACCAGCTGTTCGCGCCGATCGTCGGCATCACGCTCGTGCTGATCTCGGTGTTCCTGCCGGCCTCGTTCCTCGCCGGGCTAACCGGCCGGATCTATTCGCAATTCGCGCTGGTGATCGCGGCGACCGCGCTTCTGTCCGCCATCAACGCGGCGACGCTGAAGCCGACGCAATGTGCGCTCTGGCTGCGGCCGACCGTGCCGCCCGAGCAGCGCAATTTCTTCTACCGGGGTTTCAACGCGGTCTATGATCGCGTCGAGCGTGGCTACACGAGGCTGATCGGCTTCCTGTGCCGGCATGCCACGATCTCGGTCGCATTCGCGCTGGTGCTGATCGGGATCGGCGGCTACGGCATGTCCCGGGTGCCGACCGGCTTCCTGCCGATCGAGGACCAGGGCTATCTGATCGCCGCCGTGCAACTGCCTGACGGCGCCGCGCTGGAGCGGACACAGAAGGTGCTCGACAGAGCGAGCGAGTTGATCAAGGACACGCCCGGAGTTCAGCAGGTCATCACCATCGCCGGCATCTCCGCGCTCGACAACAGCGCCAGCCTTGCCAATGCCGGTGTCGCCTACATCATCCTGAAGGACTGGGACGCGCGCAAAGGACCGGGCGAGGATCTGCGCTCGCTGGTCTACGGGCTGAACGACAAGCTCGCTGTGATCATGGAGGCACGCACTTTGGTGCTGCCGCCGCCGCCGATCCAGGGCATCGGCAACGCGGCCGGCTTCTCGATGCAGGTCGAGCTGCGCGACGGCAACAGCGATTTCGCCAAGCTCCAGGCCATCACCGGCGCGATGGTCAGCAACGGCCAGAGCCAGAGCGCGCTGCAGCGCGTGCAGTCCTCGTTCCGCTCCTCGGTGCCACAATTCAACGTCGAGATCGACCGCATCAAGATCCAGACGCTGCACGTTACGACGGACCAGGTGTTCGCAGCGCTGTCGACCTATCTCGGCTCGTCCTATGTCAACCAGTTCAACAAGTTCGGCCGCGTGTTCCAGGTCTACACCCAAGCCGATCCCGCCTTCCGCGTCACCGAGCGCGACATCGCCAACATGATGGTGCGCAACTCGAACGGCGACATGATCCCGATCGGCACTGTCGCCACCATCACGCCCGCCACCGGCCCGTCGCTGATCAGCCTCTACAATCTCTATCCGTCCTCGACGGTCATCGGCCTGCCGGCGCAGGGCTACTCCTCGGGCCAGTCGCTGAAGCTGATGGAGGAGATCGCCGAGAAGACGCTGCCGCCGGGCACCGGCTACGAATGGACTGCTATGTCCTATCAGGAGAAGGCCGTCTCGAACCAGATCTACTGGGTGTTCGGGCTCGCCATGCTGCTGGTCTATCTCGTGCTCGCCGGCCAGTACGAGAGCTGGTACGCACCGATCTCGGTGATCCTGGCAGTGCCGCTGTCGTTGCTCGGCCCCATGCTGATCCTCAACGGCCTGAAGATCGACAACAACCTCTATTGCCAGATCGGCCTGATCCTCTTGATCGCGCTGTCGGCCAAGAACGCCATCCTGATCGTCGAGGTCGGGCTCGAGCTG
The DNA here is from genome assembly GCF_055811835.1 of Bradyrhizobium sp. WSM4874. Lineage (NCBI taxonomy): Bacteria > Pseudomonadati > Pseudomonadota > Alphaproteobacteria > Hyphomicrobiales > Nitrobacteraceae > Bradyrhizobium > Bradyrhizobium sp. WSM4874. The sequence continues at coordinate 187,893 of NZ_JBVVPR010000011.1, read as the reverse complement.
CACGGCCGCGACGGCAAGCCGGTGCTGGAATCGGCCATCGAAGCTGCGCGCGCTCGCTTCCGCCCGATCTTGATGACGTCGTTCGCCTTCATCCTCGGCGTGGTGCCGCTGGTGATCGCGACCGGCGCCGGCGCCAGCGCGCGCAAGTCGATCGGCATCACGGTGTTCTCGGGCATGTTGGCCTCGACCTGCCTCGCGGTGCTGTTCGTGCCGGCGTTCTTCGTGGTGGTGCAGCGCTTCGAGAATTGGCGTGCGTCGAAGAAGACGCCCAAGGCGGTGGCAGTGGCCGAGGTGAAGTCCTAGGCTTTCTCCGTGGAATTCGGCCGCGCCTCGCCGCTTGAGACCAGCAGCACCGAGACCTTTGCCTGCCTGAGCACGGCGTCGGCGACGCCGCCAAAGGAGAGGTGATCGGCCTGGATGCGGTCGACGCCCATCACCACGAGGTCGACGTCGGTGGTCTCGATCTCGCGCAGGATTGCCGCTTCAGGTGTCCGGTTCGCGCGCAAGGTCGTGGTGATGTCGACTTCGTAGCGGGCGGCGAGATCGCTGGCGTCCTTCAGGATACCTGCCTCCTGGCTCAGACCACGAGAGGTGCCGCGTTGCGCGCCCTTGTCGCGTGTCGTCGCGACGTAGATCACCCGGAGCGAGCCTGATCCCGCCTGCGCCAGTGCGACCGCGACCTCGGCGCCGCGCTTGGAGACGCCGCTGCCGGAGACCGGAACGAGGATGTTGAGCGCCTCGGGCATCGGCTGCTTCAGGTGCTTGCCCTTGGCCGCGACGATCGCGAGCGGCCCTTCGAACTCCGCTCCAATGTCCTCGATCTTGCGGTCGAATCGATCCTTGGTAGCCGCGACCTTGTCGATACCGACGACAAGGAGATCGAAGCCCTTCTTCGCTTCGTCTCCTATCGTCTCACCGAGCCCGGATTTGCGGACCCGCGTCGTGACATCGACGCTGCGGACATTCTGGTCACCGCTCGCTGATACCGCTTCAGCCGCCTTCTTCACCACCGCTTCGGGGCTTTCTTCCTCGTCGCGGCCCTTCTCCTGCTCCTTGGCGCGCTTGCCGATGTGCAGCACCGTGATTGGCAGGCCACGCATGCCGGCGATCAGGCCGGCGATGTGGGCGGCGAAGCTGGCATTGACGCTTTCGTCCACTGCCAGCAAGGGACGTTCGAGATTGGCGACGAAGCCGCGCTTCTCGAACTCTTCGCGCTCCAGGCGCTCCCTCTCCTCCTCGCTCATCGGCAGCTTCGCCAGCGCCGCGCGCAGCATCGGCGGCATTGCCATCGTGGTCACGATCGCCATGGTCACGATCATCGTGAACAGGTTCTGACTGAGCACGCCGATGGAAAGACCGATGGTGGCGATGATGACCTCGGTCGAGCCGCGCGCGTTCATCCCGCTTGCGAGCGCCAGCGACTCCCGCCTGTTCAGCCCGCCCACGGTTCCGCCGATGAAAGCGCCGCCGAACTTGCCGACGCTGGCGATCACGACCAGCAGGCCGGTGAGCATCAGCAGGTTGGGATCGCGGAGCACGGTGAGGTCGGCGCTCAAGCCGGCCAGACCGAAGAACACCGGCATGAAGAAGCTGGAGATCAACCCGCGCAGGCGCTCGTCGATCTGCCGCGTCAGGATCGGGGACTCTCCAACCAGAATGCCGGCGACAAAGGCGCCGAGCACGGTGTGGACGCCGATCAGATGCGTGATCAGCGCCATGGCGCACATCATCAGCAAGATCACCGTGATGACCGGCGCGGTGCTGACGAGATTGTCGTTGGCCCAGCGGATCAACTGGAATGCGAGGCGGCGGCCGATGGTGAAGCTGATGGCGAGGAAGGCCAGTGTGCCCAGCACGGCTTTCGCCACCGAGGCGATATCGAGCGTGCCGTGCGAGGCCAGGCTGAAGATGACCGCGATGATGATCCAGCCGATGGTGTCGTCGATGACGGCGGTGGCGACGATGATCTGACCGACATTGCGGCGCATGAAGTTCATCTCGCGCACAACCACCGCGACGATCTTCACCGAGGAGATCGACAGCGCCGTGCCCATGAACAGCGACGCAACCAGGCGGGCTTGCGAATTCGGCAAGAGTGAGTCGGGCAGGAACTCGCCGAGCGCGAAGCCGCAAGCGAAGGGCACGAGGATGCCGGCGATCGAGATTGCGATCGCGGCCTTGCCGACCTTCCTGACCAGCTTGAGGTCGGTCTCCATGCCGGTCAGCAGCAACAGCAGCAGGATGCCGAACTGCGCGATACCGTCGATCATCGCTTTCTGCTCGGGCGTCTTGGGGAAGATTGCGTGCTGTGCGTCAGGCCAGACCCAACCGAACAGCGAGGGACCGAGCAGGATGCCGGCGAGCAGTTCGCCGATCACCGAGGGCTGGCCGAGGCGCTGCATGATCTCGCCGAGACCGCGGCCGACCGCGATCAACAGCACGATCTGCGCCACCAGCAGGAATTCCGACGGACCGGCCGATTTGCCGCCCTCGGCGCTGGCCGCAACGGTGGTGAGGACAAGCGCCGCGGGGACAAGGCCGACCGGTCGGAGCAGGCTCCACTGCATGCAGGAATTGCACCCCTTCATCTGCCCCGGCGAGGTGCCGGGATGACGGGGATAGAACCCGCGGCAGGCGCAGCAGGTTCCTGTCGCTTGCAGGTGGTTAGGGAGGCAACACCAAAAAGCGCGAAAACAACCCCATGCACAGTAGAGATGGGGTTGAAAAGGCTGGAGAAAAATTTGTGTGCGCCGAAGCCAGAATTTCGTCTTTGCCGAAATTGCTTGCTCCGTCGGGCAAAACACTGGCATGATGGCATCATCGGCAGACTAAGCGAGCCGCCGCCACATCCGCCGTCATTGCGAGCGCAGCGACTTGTCCGCCGAAGCTTTAGCGAAGGCGGAAGCAATCCAGAGTCCCTCCCCGGAAGGATTCTGGATTGCTTCGTCGCTACGCTTCTCGCAATGACGCGGTTGAAACGGGCGCGCGCCTCACGCAGATCCCTCACACCGCCTGCGGTGTCCTGATCTCGCGCGGGAGAATGATCGCGGCTGCGATCGCGAGCAGGCAGAGTGCGGCGAAGGCGTGCAGCATGGTGACGAAACCGCCCTGCTCGTAGAGCCAGGCGACCAGGCCGACCGAGGCGCCGGCCGCGGTGAAGCCGATGAAATAGCGCACGGCATAGGCGCGCGAGCGCCATTCCTCGCTGGTGTATTTGCCGACCATGGCATCGTTGACCGTGACCTGCCCGAACGCGCCCATGACGATGCCGATCGAAACCAGGATCAGCGGCAAATTGGACAGGCTCGCGGCCAGATACAGAAACGGCGCCAGCATGAAGGACAGCGGCAGCGCCACTGTCTTCAGCGAGTAGCGGTCGAGCAGCCGGCCGATCGTGTACTGCGTCATCGCGCCGAATACGTAGACGCAGGCGGCGATGATGCCGAGCAGCGCCGGGCTTTTGGTGAGATCGGCAAGCCGCTCCGCGAACAGCTTTGGCAGCGCCACGGTGACGGCATTGAACGTGGTGGAGATCGCGATCACCACGATCAGCAGCGACAGGATCACGCGCCACATGTCCTGCTTGGCGACCCGCGCCTGCGCTGCCGCCTGCTTCGAGCCCTTGCGGTCCTCGTGCACGACCATCATCGCAAAGGCGATGCCGATCAGGATGGTGACGATGCCGGGTACGATGAAGGCGAAGCGCCAGCCGAGATATTGGCCGATCACGCCGGTGACCAGCGCCGACGACGCGACCCCGAGATTGCCCCAGACGCCGTTGATACCCATCTCGCGGCCGAGCCTGTCAGCGTAGGACACAATCATGGCAGTGCCGACGGGATGATAGATCGAGGCAAAAATGCCAATCGCGAACAGCGCCACGCCGAGCTGCGCCGGGGTCTGCACGAAGCCGACCGAGATCATGGAGGCGCCGATGCCGACGAAGAAGATCAGCATCATGTGGCGGCGGCTCCAGCGATCGCCGAGCCAGCCGGTGAGCAGCGAGCCCGCGCCGAAGGCGACGAAGCCCGGCGTCGCGTAAGGCAAGAGTTCCGAATAGGCCATGCCGAGCGCCGGTCCCATGATGATCACCGCGGCGGCGAAAATCAGCATCGCGTAATGGTCGATGAAATGGCCCGCATTGACGAAACTGATCACCCGGCTGGGGCTGTTCATGGGAATCCTCTCCTGCTCCGAAATGAGTTATATGTCTTGGGCATGACGGGATGCTGCCAATGACTGTCGTCGAGACGCCAATCCTCCGGGCGGTCCGAAGCAACCATCGCTCCCCTGCGGGCGTGCATTTGGTCGCGCGCGACTACCCCAAGGGCATGCGGATCGCTCCGCATATGCACCGCGAGGCCCAGCTGATCTATGCCGCCAAGGGCACCATGCAGGTGACGACGCCGGCAGGGCGCTGGCTGGTGCCGCCGGACCGCGCGGTCTGGGTGCCGGCCGGGCTCCAGCACGCCATCGATTTGCTCGCCGACATCGAGATGCGCACGCTGTATTTCGACCTGTCCTGGCTGAAGCGCGAGCAGCGCCATGAGGGACTGACCAAGGAATTCGTGGTGCGGGTGTCGCCGCTGCTGAACCAGGCGATCCTCGCACTGTTCGACGCGCGCAATACCGAGGAGCGGACCGATCTGCTGGTTCGCCTGGTGATGCTGGAATTGGTCCAGGCCGAGGATTCCGCGACCTTCGTGCCGCTGCCGCACGAGCCGCGCTGCCGGCGCGCGGCCATGATCGTGCTCGACGATCCCACCGGCCTGCACGACATCGACACGCTGGCGCGCGAGGTCGGAACATCAGCGCGCACGCTGTCGCGGCTGTTTTCCACTGAGACGCAGCTGAGCTTCAAGAGCTGGTGCCAGCGCGCAAGAATTGCGGCGGCGATCCAGCGGCTGTCGACCGATGCCAACGTGTCGGTGAAGCAGCTCGCGACCCAGCTCGGCTATGCCAGCGTGCCGGCGTTTTCCGCCGCGTTTCGCCAGGTGACAGGGCGGACGCCGACGGAGTTTGCGGGGAGGTAGGGCCGCGAACGTTCACAAGAGGTCGTCATGCCCGGGCTTGTCCCGGGCATCCACGTTCTCTGGGGTGCCAACGAAGGTCGTGGATGGCCGGGACAAGCCCGGCCATGACGATGTGGAAGCTGCAGCGCCCCAAACTTTCATGCGCAATTGCCTCGCCGTGGCGGGGCATGACAGCAATCCTGGATCGCACACCCCCCGCTAAACTTGCCAAAATCCCCCGCTTGATTGTGATCGGCTTCCGCCCAAATCCCGTGTAAGATTCCCGCATCGCACAAACCCGACACGAAAGCCCCGATGGCCAACGCCTTCTTCTCCGACCTGCTCACCACCATCTCCGAGCGCGGCCGCACGCTGCTTCGCCGCGGGGATTCTGCCGACACCAAGCCGGACGCCGATGGGCTCATCGAGCTCTGCGGCGCGCTGCTGTCGGGCCGGGGCGAAGCTTCGGGCACCGCCATGGCGCGTGAGGTGCTCGACATCTACCAGGACCTGGATGCGGCGGGACGTCGCGCCTTTTTCGAAGCCCTGGTGCGCGATTTCGGCCCGGATCGGGAGCGCCTGTCCAAGGCGATCGAGACATGGCGCGCCAAGCCGGCCGACGAGGATGCCAGCGCCCTTCATTTTGCCTCCGAGCCGCGCCGGCAGGAGCTGATCCGCCGCCTCAATCGCGCGCCCGGCGGCACCGGCGATCTCGTCAAGATGCGCGCCGATCTGCTCGACATGATGAACGGGCACACCGATCTCGCCGCGCTCGATCGCGATGTCTCGCATCTTCTCTCGTCATGGTTCAACAGGGGGTTTCTCGTGCTGCGCAGGATCGACTGGTCGACCCCGGCCAACATCCTCGAAAAGATCATCCGTTACGAAGCCGTGCACGAGATCAGCGACTGGGACGATCTGCGCCGCCGCATCGATCCGGTCGACCGCCGCTGCTACGCCTTCTTCCATCCCGCCATGGTCGACGAGCCCCTGATCTTCGTCGAGGTGGCGCTGACCGAGACGATCCCCGGCGCGATCGCGCCGCTGCTCGCGGTCGATCGCCCCTCCGTCCCGATCGAGCGCGCCCGCACCGCTGTGTTCTACTCGATCTCCAACACCCAGCGCGGTCTCGGCGGCATCTCCTTCGGCAGCTTCCTGATCAAGCAGGTGGTGGAGGAGCTGCGCCGCGAACTGCCCAAGCTCGACAATTTCGTGACGCTGTCGCCGGTGCCGGGCTTCATGCCATGGGTGAAGCAGGACAGGGACCTGCCGCTGTCGGACGAGGACCGCGAGATGCTGAAGCGGCTCGACGATCCCAAATGGTTCGAGAACCCCGAGACCACCACGCTGCTACGCGGCGTGCTCGAGCCGCTCGCGGCGCACTACTTCCTCAAGGCGCGCACGCCGAAAGGCAAGCTGATCGACTCTGTCGCGCGCTTCCATCTCGGCAACGGCGCCCGCCTCGAGCGCATCAACTGGTTAGGGGATCTCTCGCCCAAGGGCGTGCGCGAGTCCGCCGGCGTGATGGTCAACTACCTCTACCGCCTCGATGACATCGAGAAGAACCACGAAGCCTACGCCAATGACGGCGAGGTCGTGGCCTCGAGCGCGGTGAAGAAGCTGCTGAAGGGCGAAGGGCGGCGGCTGCTGGATATGCGGTTGTCGTAGTCGGCGTCCGGCTCACGCCACATCGTCATTGCGAACGCAGCCGACGATGCTCTCTTCGCCGTCATTGCGAGGAGCTCTTGCGACGAAGCAATCCAGACTGCTTCCGCGGAAAGATTCTGGATTGCTTCGCTGCGCTCGCAATGACGAGATTGTGGCGACACCTCGCGCACTCCCAGCAATTCGCCCGCAGCAGCCAAAGCGCCCGTCGAAGAGGCCCCCTCTCTCCACCGTCATTGCGAGGAGCTCTTGCGACGAAGCAATCCAGACTGCCTCCATGGAAACACTCTGGATTGCTTCGCTACGCTCGCAATGACGCGGTGTGTGGTGGCACCTGGTGCAATCAGATTAGCGTCTCGTACAAATCCATCCAATCCGGATTGACGCTCTCGATCAGCGCAAGCTTCTTTTCCCGGCTGCCGGCCTTGATCTGCTTCTCGCGTGTGATCGCGTCGGTCATCGTCGCATGCAGCTCGTACCAGACGAGAAGCTTGCAGCCATACCTTGACGAGAAACCCTTCACCAAGCCCTCGCGGTGCTCGAACGCGCGGCGCGGTGGATTGGACGTGACGCCTGTATAGATCGTCCCGTTGCGGCGATTGGCGAACATGTACACGCAAGGCTGCTTCATGATCGTGCTCAGCTGAGGAGAGCTTTCATGATATCACAACCAAGAGCTGATTGGGAGACTTTCGCCGACATCGTCATTGCGAGGATCTCGCGACAAAATTGCAAAGCAATTTTGCGCGGATGCGACGAAGCAATCCAGGCTGCCTCCGCGGAAAGATTCTGGATTGCTTCGCTGCGCTCGCAATGACGGAGTGTGGCGCGGCCGTCGCGCCCCTCGCCCCACCTACTCCGCCAGCGCCTTCATCTCCTTGTAGAGGTCCGACTTGCCTTCGAAGCCGATGCCCGGGAGATCGGGCATGGTGATGTGGCCGTTCTCGACGCTGATACCGTCGGGGAAGCCGCCATAGGGCTGGAATAGGTCGGGGTAGCTCTCGTTGCCGCCGAGGCCGAGGCCGGCTGCGATGTTGAGCGACATCTGGTGGCCGCCATGGGGGATGCAGCGGCTCGGTGACCAGCCATGAGTTTTCAGCACCTCCAGCGTGCGCTGGTATTCGCACAGGCCGTAGGACAGCGCGCAGTCGAATTGCAGCCAGTCGCGGTCAGGCCGCATGCCGCCGTAGCGGATCAAATTGCGGGCGTCCTGGTGGCTGAACAGGTTTTCGCCTGTGGCCATCGGTCCCGGATAGAATTCGGCGAGGGCTGCCTGCAGCGCGTAGTCGAGGGGATCGCCGACCTCCTCGTACCAGAACAGCGGATAATCCCGCAGCATCTTGGCATAGGCGATCCCGGTCTCGAGATCGAAGCGGCCGTTGGCGTCGACGGCGAGCTGCGCGTCCTTGCCGATCTCCTTCAGCACCGCCTCGATGCGGGTGCGGTCGTCCTCGATATCGGCGCCGCCGATCTTCATCTTCACGACGTTGTAGCCGCGATCGAGATAGCCGCGCATCTCGCCGCGCAGCATCGAGAGGTCCTTGCCCGGATAATAATAGCCGCCGGCGGCGTAGACGAACACGCGCGGATTGGGTTTGACGCCATGACGCTCAGCCAGCAGGCGGAACAGCGGTTGTCCCGCGATCTTCGCCACGGCATCCCACACCGCCATGTCGATGGTGCCGACCGCGACGGAGCGCTCGCCATGACCGCCGGGCTTCTCGTTGGTCATCATCGCGCCCCAGACCTTGTCGGGGTCGAGATTGTCGCCGGCCGCGTTCAGCAGCGATTTCGGATCGGCCTCCAGGATGCGCGAGGCAAAGCGCTCGCGGATCAGGCCACCCTGCCCGTAGCGGCCGTTGGAGTTGAAGCCGTAGCCGACGACGCGCTTGCCGTCGCGGACGAAATCGGTGACGACCGCAACCAGGCTCGTCGTCATCTTGGTGAAATCGATATAGGCGTTGCGGATCGGCGAAGAGATCGGCTTCGTGATCTCGCGGACGTCGACGATGCGGACGGACATGGGGTTTGGCCTTTCACTTTCGTCATTGCGAGGAGCGAAGCGACGAAGCAATCCAGACTGCCTTCACGGAAAGATTCTGGATTGCTTCGCTTCGCTCGCAATGACGGAGAAGAGAGCGTTCGCAATGACGAGGAGAGAGCGGGCTCCTACTTCTTATCCCTGAAATACGGCTCGACCGGGCCGTGCACCTTGATGGTCAGCGGGTTGCCGTGGCGGTCCTTGGCGTTGCCTGCGGTGACGCGGACCCAGCCTTCGCTGATGCAGTATTCCTCGACATTGGTCTTCTCGACACCCTTGAAGCGGATGCCGACGTCGCGCGCCAGGATGTCCGCGTTGTAATAGGGGCTGTTCGGATCGACCGAGAGGCGGTCCGGAAATTCGTCGCTCATGATTGTCTCGCTCATAACAGGGTCTCGATTTGCTGCCGCAATCCTTCGGGCCGGGCGGTCGGCGCGTGGCGCGCGACCACCTTGCCGGCGCGATCCACCAGGAATTTGGTGAAATTCCATTTGATGGAGGCGCCCAGCAGGCCGGATTGCTGGCGTTTCAGGTACTCATACAACGGATGCGCATTGCTGCCGTTGACGTCGATCTTCTCGAACAGGGGAAAGGTGACGTCGTAATTGGTCGAGCAGAACGCCTGGATCTCGCTCGCCGGTCCAGGCTCCTGCGCACCGAACTGGTTGCAGGGAAAGCCGAGCACCGAGAAGCCGCGCGGATTGAGATCGCGATGCAGATCCTCCAGCCCGCGATATTGCGGCGTGAAGCCGCATTTGCTCGCGGTGTTGACGATCAGCAGCACCTGTCCCTCGAATCTGCGCAGGGCGACTTCTTCGCCGAGAAGCGAGTTGGCCTTGAAGTCGTAGATCACCGACATCGCTAGCCCACGGGGTCGATCGGCGACGGCGGCACGCCGCCCGCCTCGATCGCCTCGCCTGCGAGCAGGCAGAGATCCTCGCGATGGCGGCCGGACACGATGTGCACGCCGACCGGCGCCTTGCCGACGAGGCCGGTGGAGACCACGAGGCCCGGCAGGCCCATGAAGGGAATGGCGATCTGCGGCAGCTGTGCTTCCCAGACGCGTTTGAAGGACTCCTCGTCCTTGCGGTCGAGATGATCGGGGAACGGCAGTTCGCCGGAGACCGGCGTCAGCAGCACGGCATAGGTGTCGAAGAACAGCATCCAGTCGCGGGTCAGCGTGGCGCGGCGGGTCAATGCCTTGGCGTAATTCGCCTGGTCCATCGGCGTGACCCTGGCGCGGTTGCCGCGCAGGCACGCCAGCGCGCCGGGATCGCCCTCACGCTCGGCCATCTCCAGCTGCGCCTCATAGCCGTCGCCGAGCCAGAGCTTGATCTGCCACTCGACCGCTTCGCGCATCGGCGGGGTGTTCTCGATTGTCTCGACGGTCCAGCCGGCCCGTTCGAGCCGCTTGCCGGCGTCGATGACGGCGGCCTTCACCTCGGGCGCGGTGGCCAGGCCGTCCGGATTGAGACACAGCGCGGCGCGCTTCGGCCGCGCCGGGCCTTCCAGCGGCGCGGGCACGAACCAGGGGTCGCGGATGTCGCGGGCCGACATCGCCGCGAGCGAAATCCTGATGTCGTTGACGGTGCGGGCCAGCGGGCCCGACACCGCCATGATCTGCGGCCCGATCGGGCGCTCCGGCAGGGCCGGATTGAAGGCCGGGATGCGGCCGAGCGTCGGGCGCAGACCATGCACGCCGCAGGCATAGGCGGGATAGCGGATCGAGCCCGCAATGTCGGTGCCATGGGCGATATGGCCGATGCCGGCCGCGACCGCCGAGCCGGCGCCGCCGGAGGAGCCGCCCGGCGTCAGCGAGGCGTCGCGGGGGTTCTTGGTGTCGCCGTGGACCAGATTGGTGGTGAACCAGCGATAGGAGAAGGCCGGGCAATTGGTGCGGCCAAGGAGAACGGCGCCGGCTTTGCGGAAATTGGCGACCACCGGATTGTCCTCGCGCGCGATCAGGTCGCGCTGGAGCTTGAGGCCGTTAGTGGTGGCAAAGCCCTCCTGGTCAACATTGGCCTTGATGGTGACGGGCACGCCGGCCAGCACGCCGGGGTCCTCCCCCCGCGCAATGGCGGCATCGACGGCATCCGCCTGCTTGAGCACGTTCTCCGGCCGGTGGTCGATCACGGCGTTGAGGCTGGGATTGACGGCGTCGAGCCGGGCCAAGCCGGCCTGCGCGGCCTCCCTGGCGGAGACCTTTTTGGTTTTGACGAGATTGGCGAGGTCGGCCGCCGACAGGCGCCAGAGATCTTGCATGGCTTGCTCCGTTTAACCAGCGTCTTTTAGACCCGGGAACGCGGCAAAGCCATGCGGATTTCGCAGGGACGAAGGGCGGGGGCTGCGCCGGCCACGCTTCTCGTCATTGCGAGCGAAGCGAAGCAATCCAGACTGCCTCCGCGGAAGCAGTCTGGATTGCTTCGTCGCAAGGGCTCCTCGCAATGACGGGGAGAGACGGGGGCTAATGCCGCGTCGCGGACTGGTCCGGGATGTCCAGCAATGCCTCGGTGAAGGGGAATTCGAGCACGATCTCGCCTTCGCGGTCGGTGACCTCGATGACGGCTTCAAGCAGGGCCGGCTGGGTGCCTTCCGATCGCAGCACCTCCAGAATCATCTGGCGGGCAACCTCCCAGGCGCGGTCAGGATTGCGCAGATCCTCTCCCTCAGGATCCACGATCAGTTCGTTGCCGATACGGGTGTTGAAGAAATATCTGGGCATCACGAAGTTCCAGTTGGGTCGCCTGTACCGGATTGAAAGCTGCACTGCACTCACAACTGCTTTATCAGGACAGGGTTCGCGACCGAATGCGCCAAGCGCAAGGCAGCATCACCAGCAAGTATTGTTCCGCCAGCATTTTTCGCGCCGCAACATAGGCTTCTCGGGAAAATTTCACTGGCGAACTTTTCCACCCGCACTAACTTAAGGGTTGGGCGGATACGTCCGAATTCTCGAAAATGGAGAGCCAAAATGGCCTGGAAAGCCCCGAAGATCGTCGAAGTGCCCTGTGGCATGGAAATCAACATGTATGTGAGCGCCACCCGCAAGTAAGTGGCTGGCGATCTGCGTTCAGCGCAGGTGGGTCTTTCGGTCACGGCAGGTTTCCGAACGACGGAAACTGTGTTGGCCTGAGATCCACCTCGCAGCGTTCCTTCCAGGAGACGGATCATGCTTCGCGTCGTCGTCCTGGGCGCCGCAGCCGGCGGCGGAGTGCCGCAATGGAATTGCGGCTGCGAGGGCTGCCGGACGGCCCGTGAAAACGGCCAAGAGCTGCAACGGACCCAAGCCTCGGTCGCCTTCAGCGGCGACGGCGAGAACTGGTTCCTGATCAACGCCTCCCCCGACCTCCGCCAGCAATTGAATGCCACGCCACAGTTGCATCCGAAGGCAGGCGCGCTGCGCCATACGCCGATCGCAGGCGTGATCCTGACCAACAGCGAAGTGGACGCGGTGGCAGGCCTGCTGTCGATGCGCGAGGGCTCGCCCTTCACGGTCTATGCGCATGAGAAGGTGCTGGCGATCCTGAAGGCCAACAGCATCTTCAACGTGCTGAACGATAAGAACGTGCAGCGCCTGCCGATCGGCATCAATGAGCCGTTCGAGCCGCGGCTGCCGGACGGGGCGCGCTCAGGACTTGAGGTGCTGCCCTTCGTGGTCTCGGGCAAATCGGCCTGGTACCTGGAAGGCAAGGCGCATCCGGGCGGCGACACCGGCGATGGCGATACGCTGGGGCTGAAGATCACCGACAAAGCGACCGGCAAATGCTTCTACTTCATCGCCGCCTGCGCCGAGGTCACCGACGCGCTCAAGGCCGAGATCGACGGCGCCGCGCTGGTGTTCTTTGACGGCACGGTGTGGCGGGACGACGAGATGATCAGGGCCGGGCTCGGCCACAAGACCGGCAAGAGCATGGGCCATGTCGCGATGTCCGGCGACCACGGCGCCATCGCACGGCTCGCCGACCTCACACTCGACAGGAAGATATTTCTGCATATCAATAACTCGAACCCGGCGCTGCTGCCCGCGTCACCCGAGCGCAAGGCCGCTGAAGCGGCGGGCTGGCAGATACCCGCCGACGGAACGGAGATCGTGCTGTGAATGCCGCGTCACTGACTGGAATGACCGCGCTCTCGATCGGCAAGGACATCAGACTTAACTCGGCCGAGGAGCTGGAGGCGACGCTGCGCCATATCGGGGCGACGCGCTATCACAGCCTGCATCCGTTCCATAAGATGCTGCACGGCGGCAAGCTCAACAAAGGCCAGGTCCAGGCCTGGGCGCTGAATCGCTACTATTACCAGAGCACCATCCCGATCAAGGACGCGGTGGTGATCTCGCGCTTCCGCGACCGCGCCACGCGGCTGGAATGGCGCCACCGCATCGAGGACCATGACGGCGATATCGGCTCCGAAGGCGGTATCGAACGCTGGCTGAAGCTGACCGACGGCCTCGGGCTGGACACGGCCTACGTGGAATCAACCGAAGGCATCCTGCCAGCGACGCGCTTTGCGGTGGAAGCCTATGTGCACTATTGCCGCGAGAAGTCGCCGCTGGAGGCGATCGCCTCCTCGCTCACCGAATTGTTCGCGCCGAACCTGCACGAAGAGCGCATTGCCGGAATGCTGGAGCACTACGACTTCGTCAATCCTGACATCATGAGCTACTTCAAGCGCCGGTTGGCGCAGGCGCCGCGGGACGCCGGCTTTGCGCTCGACTATGTCAAGGCGCATGCCACCACGCCCGAGCAACGCGCCTCCGTCTGCAACGCGCTGATCTTCAAGACCAGCGTGCTCTGGGTGCAGCTCGACGCGCTCCAACACGCCTATGTCGAGGGCCACATTCCGCCGGGCGCGTTCGTGCCCCAAGAACACCAAAAAGCGAGCTGAGGAACAATGGCCGGGCCGCGTCACATCAGCGTCAGCGAGACCAGCCGGCCGGTGCTGCCGCGGCACGCCAAGCTGAAATATGACGAGACGCGAAAGGTCTGGGTGATCCTGGCGCCCGAACGCGTGCTGGCGCCGGACGAGATCGCGGTCGAGGTCTTGCAGCTCTGCGACGGCGAGCGCAATGTCGGCGAGGTTTCCGACCAGCTCGCGGCAAAATACGCCGCGCCACGCGAGGCGATCCTGGCCGACGTCATCGTCATGCTGCAGGATCTCGCCGACAAGGGCTTTCTCACGGAGGCCCGGGAGAAGACGTCATGAGCGATGTGCTCGGCAATCCCACCATCCCGCCCGACGCCAGCGACAGTCTCGCGGTGCTGGAGAAGAGCCGCTCGACGGCAGAGACGTTCGGCATTCCACTCGCCGTGCTGCTCGAGATCACCCATCGCTGCCCGCTGCAATGTCCCTATTGCTCCAACCCGGTCGAGCTCGACCGCTCGGGCAAGGAGCTGACCACCGAGGAATGGAAGAAAGTCCTGAGCGAGCTCGCCGAGATCGGCGTGCTCCAGGTGCATTTCTCCGGCGGCGAACCGACCGCGCGCAAGGACCTGGTCGAGCTGGTCAAGCACGCCAGCGACGTCGGCCTCTACACCAACCTCATCACCTCGGCCGTGCTGCTGACGCGCGAACGGTTGAGCGAGCTGGCCGATGCCGGGCTCTGCCACGTCCAGATCAGCTTCCAGGGCGTCGAAGAGAGCTTGGCCGATCGCGTTGGCGGTTACAAAAACGGCCACCGCAAGAAGCTCGAAGTGGCAAAATGGACCCGCGAGCTCGACCTGCCGCTCACCGTGAACGCGGTGATGCACCGGCAGAACCTGCACCAGCTGCCTGAGATCATCCAGATGTCGATCGATCTCGACGCCGACCGGCTCGAGGTTGCCAATGTGCAATATTACGGCTGGGCACTGAAGAACCGCGCCGCCTTGATGCCGACAGTGGCGCAGCTCGACGAGTGCACCCGCATCGTCGAGGAGGCGCGCGAGCGGCTGAAGGGCCGGCTCACGATCGACTATGTCGTGCCCGATTATTACGCGCTGCGGCCGAAGAAGTGCATGGGCGGCTGGGGCCGGCAGTTCTTCAACATTTCGCCGGCCGGCAAGGTGCTGCCCTGCCACGCCGCCGAGAGCATCACCGGGCTCGACTTCGAATCGGTACGCTCCAACCATTCGATCGCCTGGATCTGGCAGAACTCGGACGCCTTCAACCGCTATCGCGGCACCGGCTGGATGAAGGAGCCGTGCAAGAGTTGCGAATTCCGCGAGATCGATTTCGGCGGCTGTCGCTGCCAGGCCTTTGCGCTGACCGGTGACGCCGCCAACACCGATCCGGCCTGTGCGCTATCGCCGCTGCACGAGGCCATCTTCAAGCAGGCCGAGCGCGAGGCCGAGGGCGATACCAACCGCTTCGTCTATCGCAATTTCGCCGGCGGCACTCTGGAATCCGGGAATGATGCCTGACGCCGACGCGGCCAGCTCAGTCAAGCGCGCCGATCCCTTTGCGCCGCTGACCTCCGAAATGCTCGACGTCGGCGACGGCCACGAGCTTTATGTCGAGAGCGTCGGCCGCACCGACGGAATCCCCGCGGTCTATCTGCATGGCGGCCCCGGCAGCGGTTGCCAGCCCGACCATCGCCGGCTGTTTGATCCTGACCGTTTCCATGCCGTGCTGTTCGACCAGCGCGGCTGCGGCCGCAGCCGGCCGAAGGGATCGCGCCAGCACAACACCACGCAGCATCTGATCGCGGACATGGAAAAGATCCGCGAGAAATTCGGCGTCGCGCGCTGGATCGTGGTCGGGGGGTCCTGGGGCGCGACGCTGGCGCTGGCTTATGCGCAGGCGCATCCCGAGCGCGTCTCCGGAATTGCGCTGCGCGCGACGTTTCTCGGCACGCGTGCTGAAGTCGAGATCGCCTTCACCTCGCGCCTCTCGCAATTCTACCCCGCGCTCTACGAAGATTTTCTCAGCGTGCTGGCGCTCGAGGAGCGCGCGCGGCCGGTGGAAGCCTACTATCGCCGCATCCTCGATGCCGATCCGGCCGTGCATGGCCCGGCCTCGCGCGCATGGCACGACACCGAGCGCGCCTTGTCGGAGCACAAGGCGGCAAAGACGCGGATCGACCTGGCGTCGCTGAACGTCTGGCGCACATTGCCGGCGACGCCGTTCATGGAAGCGCATTATTTCGTGCAGGACAGCTTCATGACGGAGAACCAGTTGTTGCGGAACGCCGGCAAGCTCGACGGCATTCCCGGCATCATCGTCCAGGGCCGCTACGATCTGTTGTGTCCTCCCGGGACATCGCAGGCGCTCGCGAAAGCGTGGCCGGGTTCCGAGATTCGTATCGTGGAAGAAGCCGGCCATTCGCTCTATGATACCGGCGTGCGGGACGCGGTCATGAAGTCGATCGCGGACATCGCTTCGAAGATTTCGCGATAGTAGGACAACAAGAAAATGCCGCTCGTCGGGAAAGGCATGCTGCTGACGTCGATGAACGTCGACGTTTCAGATGAAGCCGATTTCAATCGCTGGTACGATCGCGAGCATCTGGAAGAGCGCGTTGCGATCGAGGGTTTTCTGGAGGCG
The DNA here is from genome assembly GCF_055811835.1 of Bradyrhizobium sp. WSM4874. Classification (NCBI taxonomy): domain Bacteria; kingdom Pseudomonadati; phylum Pseudomonadota; class Alphaproteobacteria; order Hyphomicrobiales; family Nitrobacteraceae; genus Bradyrhizobium; species Bradyrhizobium sp. WSM4874. The sequence continues at coordinate 171,651 of NZ_JBVVPR010000011.1, read as the reverse complement.
CGGCGCTATGTCGCGCACGCCGCCAATCCCAAATATCTCTCGCTGTATTCGACTGCGACACTCGACGTGCTCGACAGTCCCGCCTACCGGGCGCGGCTCGCCAACCAGACCGAATGGTCGCGACGGAGCATGGCGCATTTCAAGGACATGCTGCGGGTCGTCGCGCGCATCACGATCAGCAACGGTACCGGCCGGGGCGCGGCGCTCGGCCTCGTGCGGCTGCGGCCGACGTCGGACAATGCAGTCGCATGGCGTGACGCACTGCAAGACAGGCTGACGCCGGAAAAGCACGACGGCATTATCTCGATGCATCTGCTCGAAAGCGAGCCGGAATTGTCGGGCGCGACCGCGGACATTCCGGCGGTGCGCAACGAAGGCGCGCGCGACTGGTTCGTGCTGATCGACGGCACGCATGTCGGCGCAGTCTCGGCCGTGATCGCCGCGCGCTTCACCGGCCCTGCCGCCTCGCCATTCCCGCTTCCCGTGTCGGTCGGCACCTACGGCCTGATGTGGGACCTCTCGAAGAGCGACATCGCGCGCAACTAGGCCCATCGGACGCATCGCAACATGCTGCACCGCCACATACCGCGCGCGGCCGTTAATGCTGTGCGCGCTGGGCTCCCATGAAAGCCGGTGATCCCCCAAATTTGCCGTTGTACTTCGGAACGGTTCTAATAAGCTAACCCAATGACGTCATTCAGAAACCAGATCGCCGCGCGTTAGCGTTCGCCAAGCTCAAGAAAAGGCCGCGGGGTCTTTGAGCCTGCGCGGACAGGGTAGGAATGAAACCGACCGATATTGCGGCCCCCGACTACTTTCACAAAGTGGTCGATTGCCAATGGGCCTGTCCTGCGCACACTCCCGTTCCCGAATACATCCGACTGATCGCCCAAGGCCGCTACAGCGACGCCTATATGATCAATTGGAAATCGAACGTGTTTCCCGGAATTCTGGGACGCACCTGCGATCGTCCATGCGAGCCGGCGTGCCGCCGCGGACGCGTCGAGGAGACGCCGGTCGCGATCTGCCGCCTGAAGCGCGTCGCCGCCGACTTCAAGGACGACATCACGCAACGCCTGCCGCGGCCCTCGGCCAAGAACGGCAAGCGCGTTGCATTCGTCGGCGGCGGTCCCGCTTCGCTGACGGTGGCGCGCGATCTCGCTCCGCTCGGCTATCACTGCACCGTGTTCGACGGTGATCCCCGAGCCGGCGGCATGATGCGCTCGCAGATCCCGAAATTCCGCCTCCCGGATTCAGTCATCGACGAGGAGACCGGCTACATCCTGGGTCTCGGCGTCGACTTCAAGGGCGGCCACCGCATCGAAAGCATGAAGGCGCTGCTCGCGGAGAAGTACGACGCGATCTTCGTCGGCTCCGGCGCGCCGCGCGGCCGCGAGCTCGACATTCCCGGACGCAAGGAAGCAGCCGCCAACGTCCATATCGGCATCGACTGGCTGTCCTCGGTCTCGTTCGGCCATACCGACAAGATCGGCAAGCGCGTCATCGTGCTCGGCGGCGGCAACACCGCGATGGATTGCTGCCGCACCGCGCGCCGCCTCGGCGGCGAAGAGGTGAAGGTCGTCGTGCGCTCCGGCTTCGAGGAGATGAAGGCCTCGCCCTGGGAGAAGGAAGACGCGCTCCACGAGGACATCCCGATCCTCAACTTCCTCGTGCCCACAGCCTTCGTCCACGACAACGGCAAGCTCACCGGCATCACCTTCCAGAAGGTGAAGGCCGAATACGACGCCAAGGGCCGCCGCAACCTCGTGCCCTCGGGCGAGCCGGACCAGACCATCGAATGCGACGACGTGCTGGTCGCGGTCGGCCAGGAGAACGCCTTCCCCTGGATTGAGCAGGACTGCGGCATCGAGTTCGACAAATGGCACATGCCCAAGGTCGATCCGCAAACCTTCGTCTCGACCAATCCGAAAGTGTTCTTCGGCGGCGACGCCGCGTTCGGGCCGAAGAACATCATCTGGGCGGTGGCGCAGGGCCATGATGCCGCGCTGTCGATCCACAAAATGCTCTCGGGCGAGGACGTCACCGAGCGGCCATTGCCGGAGGTGCACGTCTCCTCGCAGAAGATGGGCATCCACGAATGGAGCTATGACAACGACATCTCCAACGACAAGCGCTACAAGGTGCCGCATCGCGACAAGGTGATCGCGCTGAAGGACATCCGCACCGAGGTCGAGCTGGGCTACGACGTCAAGCTCGCGCTTGGCGAAGCCCATCGCTGCCTGAACTGCGATGTCCAGACCGTGTTCTCGACCTCGCTCTGCATCGAGTGCGACGCCTGCGTCGACATTTGTCCGATGGATTGCATCACCTTCACGGACAATGGCGAGGAAGGCGATCTCCGTCAGCGCCTGAAAGCGCCCTCGCTGCATCCGGACCAGGATCTCTATGTGTCCAGCGATCTCAAGACCGGGCGCGTGATGATCAAGGACGAGGATGTCTGCCTGCATTGCGGGCTGTGTGCCGAGCGCTGTCCCACCGGCGCCTGGGACATGCAAAAATATTTGATCGAGATGACTCACGCAGGTTCAGCATGTCCGACAAAAAGCCGATCAGCAGCGTAAACGACTTCGTCGTCCGCTTCGCCAACGTCAACGGATCGGGCTCGGCCAGCGCCAACGAGATGTTTGCGCGCGCGATCCTGCGCCATGGCGTTCCGGTGAGCCCGCGCAACATCTTCCCCTCCAATATCCAGGGACTGCCGACCTGGTACGAGGTGCGGGTGACCGAAGACGGCCATCTCGGCGCGCGCGGCGGCGTCGACATGATGGTCGCCATGAACCCGCAGACCTGGGACAAGGACGTCGCCGGCATCGAGCCCGGTGGCTATCTGTTCTACGATTCCACCAAGCCGATGCCGTCGACGAAATTCCGCGACGACATCACCGTGATCGGCGTCCCCCTGACCGCGATCACCAACTCGACTTACACCGATCCGCGCCAGCGCCAGCTGTTCAAGAACATCATCTATCTCGGCGCGCTCTCGGCTTTGCTCGACATGGACCCGAAGCTGATCGAGCAGCTGATCGGCGAGCAATACAAGGGCAAGGAGAAGCTCCTGTCGTCCAACGTCCACGCGCTGCATCTCGGCCGCGACTGGGCGCTGCAAAACCTGAAATGCCCGACCGGGCTGCGGGTGAAGAAGTCCGACAAGGTCGGCGACCGCATCTTCATCGAGGGCAACAGCGCCGCCGCGCTCGGTGCCGTCTATGGCGGCGCCACGGTGTGCGCCTGGTATCCTATTACGCCGTCCTCGTCCGTGGCGGAGGCTTTCACCGCTCACTGCAAGAAGTACCGGCACGATCCCGAGACCGGCAAGGCGAAATACGCCATCGTGCAGGGCGAGGACGAGCTGGCTTCGATCGGCATCGTGATCGGCGCCTCCTGGAACGGCGCGCGCGCCTTCACCGCGACCTCCGGCCCTGGCATCTCGTTGATGACCGAGTTCATCGGCCTGTCATATTTCGCCGAAATCCCGGCCGTGATCATGAACATCCAGCGCGCCGGTCCCTCGACCGGCATGCCGACCCGCACCCAGCAATGCGACATCATCGCCTGCGCCTATGCTTCGCATGGCGACACCAAGCATGTGCTGCTGTTCCCTGAGGATCCCGCCGAGGCGTTCGAGTTCGCGGCCGCGGCCTTCGATCTCGCCGAGCGGCTCCAGACCACCATCTTCCTGATGCTCGACCTCGACATCGGCATGAACCACCGGCTCTGCCGTCCGCTGAAATGGGACGATTCCAAGCAATATGACCGCGGCAAGGTGATGACCGCGGAGATGCTGGAGGAAGGCCGCGACTTCGGCCGCTACCTCGACGTCGACGGCGACGGCATTCCCTACCGAACCTATCCCGGCACGCATCCGACCAAGGGCTCCTATTTCACCCGCGGCACCTCGCGTGATCGCTATGCGCGCTACTCCGAGGAAGGCTCGGTCTACGCCGACAACATGCAGCGGCTCATGCGCAAGTTCGAGACCGCGCAGGATCTGGTGCCGCGGCCGCTCCAGGCCAATGCGGAACGGCCGACCAAATACGGCGTGATCTATTTCGGCTCGACCACGCCGGCAATGGACGAGGCGATCGGATTGCTGGAAGCGCGCGGGCATCAGCTCGATCGCCTGCGCATCCGCGCCTTCCCGTTCCACTCCAGCGTGGCGAGCTTCCTCGCCGAGCACGATTTCGTCTACGTCGTCGAGCAGAACCGCGACAGTCAGCTGCGCCAGCTCATCGTCAACGAGAACGGCATCGACCCGGTACGGCTGGTGCCGATCGTACACTACGACGGCTCGCCGATCACCGCCCGCTTCATCGCAAAAGCCATTGGCGACCACCAGGATCACCTCAAGGTGACCCCGCTCCGCAAGGCCGTGTCATGACCTACATCGCAAAGCCGAAATTCCACCATCCCGGGCTGAAGAAGAACGAGCTCGGCTACACCCATCGCGACTACGAAGGCAAGATCTCGACGCTGTGCGCCGGCTGCGGCCATGACTCGATCACGGCATCGATCATCGAGGCCTGCTACGAGCTTTCGATCGAGCCGCACCGGGTCGCCAAGATCTCGGGCATCGGCTGCTCGTCGAAGACACCCGATTATTTCCTCGGCAATTCGCACGGCTTCAACTCCGTGCACGGCCGCATGCCCAGCGTGCTGACCGGCGCCAACCTCGCCAATCGCGACCTGATCTATCTCGGCGTCTCCGGCGACGGCGATTCCGCCTCGATCGGCTTCGGCCAGTTCGCGCATTCGATCCGGCGCGGCGTCAACATGACCTACATCGTCGAGAACAACGGCGTTTACGGTCTGACCAAGGGCCAGTTCTCGGCGACGGCCGACCGCGGCTCGAAGTCCAAGAAGGGCGTCACCAACACGGACAACGCCATCGACCTCGTCGCCATCGCGCTGCAGCTGGGCGCCACCTTCGTCGCGCGCTCGTTCTCCGGCGACAAGACCCAGCTCGTGCCGCTGATCGCGGCCGCGATCGGCCACAAGGGCGCGTCGTTCATCGACGTCATCAGCCCCTGCATCGCCTTCAACAACCACGCCGGCTCGACCAAGAGCTTCGACTATGTCCGCGAGCACAATGACGCGGTGAACCGGCTCGACGTGCTGGTCGGCCGCGATCCGATTGCGGTGGATTACGCACCGGGCACGGTGCAAATGGTCGAGCAGCATGACGGCAGCAGGATCGCGCTGCGCAAGATCGACGCCGACTACGATCCGCACGACCGGCTCGGCGCCCAGACCTTCCTGCAAAAGCACGCCGCAAAGGGACAGATCGTCACCGGCCTGCTCTATGTCGATCCCGACGCGGAAGATCTGCACGAGCATCTCAACACGGTCGAAACGCCGCTCAATACGCTGGAAGCGGACACGCTCTGCCCGGGCTCGGCGATGCTTGACAAGTTCAACGCCAGCCTGCGGTGATTGCTACCGCGCCGTTGCGGGCTGCCGGACGCGTACGGTGATCTTCTCCGACACGATGGGCGGCTCGAACGGATAGTGCTTGGCATCGCCCAGCACGAGTTGCAGCGTATGCGTCCCGGGTGGAAGCTCGAGAAGCGTTTCGGTCTGCCCTGCCCCGAAATGCAGATGCGACTTGTCCTGCAGGATCGGCTCCTTGGGATCGATGGGGTCGTTGACGTCGATCAGCAGATGATGATGACCAGCGTTCTGATACTCATCGCCGGCATGGGTCACACCCATGTTGCGCAAGCCGAACCGGACCCAGAATCCGCCGCGGACCTTCTGCCCGTCATGCGGGGTGATGAAATAGAGCTTTGCGTCCTTGGGAGCTGCCTTGCCTTGCGAAAAGGCCGTCGCCGGAAGCAATGCGAGCGCCGCCGCCAGCGCGACGCAACGAAGGATCTGCATCAAAGCAACTCCACCACTTAGGGACCGAGCGCCACGCGAAATCCGTGCGTGGGATAACGAACATGGGTGTCGTAGCCATCGCGGTTGGACGGCCGCACATATCTCGAATCGTTCTTCCAGGAGCCCGAGCGCAGGACATGAGCGCTGCAGTCCCCACTGCTCCATGCCGAGCCGTCGCCGGGCGCACCCTGATAGGTCTTGTGCCAGCAGTCCTCGACCCACTGATCAACACCGCCGCCCATATCGTGGAGCCCGAACGGATTAGGCCTGAAGCTGCCGACCTTCGCCGGCTGCTCGGCCGCGAGGTCACCGCAATCCTTGCAACCGGCCATGCCCGGCTGCAGCTTGTCGCCCCACCAATATTTGGTCTGCGTTCCGCCCCGCGCGGCATATTCCCATTCGGCCTCGCTCGGAAGCCGATAAGTCTTCTTCGTCGCCTGAGCGAGGTAGGCCGCATATTGCTGCGCGTCGGTCCAGCTCACATTGCTGACCGGCGCGTCGTCCTTGCCGATGGCCGTGAAGCCGCACGCCTTTGCAGCGGCGCACTCGTTCCATTCCTGCACGGTCACCGGATATTTGCCGATCGAGAACGGCTTGACCGTCACCTGATGGACAGGACGCTCGGTCGGGTCGTCATTGCTTCCCATCGCAAAGCTGCCGCCGCGAATAGCCACCATCTCGGGTTCGCGGACGGGAATTGGCGATGGAGTTGGCGCCGGAGCGGGCGACGGGGATGACGAAGCCGACGAGGGAGAAGGCTGCGGCGTCTGCGGCGCGGCTTCGCGCGGCGGAGGCTGCGGGCTTGGCGATGCGGCAGGAGAAACGGTAGTGACGGCGGCCTGCTCGCTCACCCTGCCCGGTGTCTGAGCCAGCAGATACCACAGCACACCGGCGGCAATCACCGACAGCGTGATACCCAGGAGAAAGATCAGAGTATTCTCGCGCCGCCCCCGCGTCCTGCCGACCGCGTCTGCATCCGGCAGCACTTTATAGACGCGCACGGGATCGGTGATGTTCTTGACCTTGCGGTCCCCGAGCGACTCGTAACCGCACACGACCTTGTGCTTGATCTGCTCGTAGATCGCGCCGGAGATAAAGACCTGGCCTGGTTCGGCGATGCCCTCGATGCGCGTTGCGATGTTGACGCCGTCGCCGTAGACGTCGTCCGGCTCCACGATGACGTCACCGAGATTGACGCCAATCCGGTACTCGATCCGGGTCTCCTTCGGAAGCGAGGCGTTGCGGCCGATGAGATTCTGCTGGATGACGATGCTGCATCGGACGGCTTCGACCGGACTGTCGAAAATCGCGATGAAGCCATCGCCCGTCGTCTTCACCAGACTTCCATTGTGCTCGACGATGCTGGGCCGGATGAGATCCCGCTCGATCCGCTTGACGCGGACGTGCGTGCCCTCCTCGTCGGCCTGCATCAGGCGGCTGTAGGAAGCGATGTCACCGACAATGATGGCCGCGAGGCGACGAGGCATAGGGCCGTGCGAAGGCGGCTCGTCATTCCCGGATCTGAAGTTGCGAATTTCGCCCATCGCGGGGGGACTCCACAAACTTACAAGGCAAGCCCCAGCCTACGACCGCCAGAGGCGATCGTCTGTGAAGGCTATCACATCGATGACGTCGGGTAATGTCGTAAGAACCGCAGGGCGTCAGGTTCCAAAAGGCGAAGGGGTCACGTCGAATGAACCTTCATGACCCCACCGATGACTAAAGCCCGGCGTGGAACTGATCACCTGGCTCCGCCCAGCGATGATCCTGTCAGATGTGCGGACGTTGAACGCGTCGCACCCGGGCCGCGTCTACAGCGTACAGCTCAGCTGCTGCACGCGAGGCCATCATGAAGCTTTCTCTTTTTGCTGCCGTCTTCCTTGCCGCGCTTGGCGGCGCTGCTTACGGCGAAGAGGCCGACGATATCGGTGAGGCCAGCAAGGCCGAAGCCGAGACCTTCAACGCGCGCATGTATGCGGGTGCACCCGGCAACAAGGCCTATGCCTGCTTCGTGCGGCGCTACGATGCCGAGCATCTGGCGCGCCATCCGAAGCAGAAGGTCGCCTCGATGAAGTTGCTGATCTCGGCGGAATTGGACACGGAGGACAAGCAGCTCCACAACTCCTTCCGCCTGGGATTCAGATATCGTCACCGCTCCGGCGATTTCGATTCCAGCGGCTCCTGTCATCACGCCGTGTTCACCAAGAACGGCACCGAAATCCGCCTCGGTTGCGGCGTCGACTGCGAGGGCGGCGGGATCGGCGTCGCGCTCTCAAAGGACGACAAATCGGCGATCGTGCGGCTGGCGCAGGTCAGGGTCTGGCAGAACAACAAGCCGGATGAGGATGCCGAACTGTCACTGGTCGCCGGGGCCGACGACGGGATTTTCCGCCTAGATCGAACGGACAACAAGGAATGCGCCTCACTCGTGACCGACCGCAAGGAACTCGCCGCGCTCCGCCACAAATGATATGTGTCCGGCGCAATCGAGGGAGATCATCATGAACCGCCGGAACATGTTGTGGAGCGCCGTCTCGGGCCTGGGCGCGGCGCTTGGCGCCTCCAGCGCGAAGGCCGCGGCGGACGCCGGCACGGGCAACAGGCTGAAGGTGGTCTATCATTTGAGCGATGCCGAGAAGGTCAATTTCGTGCTCGGCAATATCCAGAACCACATCGACGGCGTCGGCGGTCCGGACCATGTGACGATCGCGCTGGTGATTCACGGGCCGGCGCTGAAGGCGTTTCACTCGGCGCAGGCCAATCCTGACATCAGCAAGCGCGTCGGCGATTTCACCAAGGACGGCGTCGAGCTTGCCGCCTGCGGCAACACCATGAAGGCGCAGAACGTCACGCTCACGGAACTCTTGCCGGGCTTCGTCAGCGCGGAGAAGGGCGGCGTGGTCCGCTTGGCCGAGCTCCAGTCGCAGGGCTATCTCTATCTGCGGCCGTAGGTAGCAGCGAAAGTGGTACGCTCCCTCCCCCGCTTGCGGGGGAGGGTCGGGGAGAGGGTGTCTCAGCAATCGAGAACCCCAAGTGGAGAGAGCCCTCACCCGGCGCTGCGCGCCGACCTCTCGCGCATGCGGGAGAGGTAAGAGGAGTTTGCGGGATCACTTCCCACACCAATCCGCTTCCCCTTGACACATCTATAACTCCACGGTTATGAATATCCATAACTTACAGGTTATGGATATTATGCCCGCTGCCGCCCACGACCTTCTGTTCAGGACGCTCGCCGACCCCACCCGTCGGGCGATCTTCGAGCGATTGTGCCGCGAGGGCGAACAGACGGTCGGGGCCCTGACGGCACTGTCGGGCGTTTCCCAGCCAGCGGTCTCAAAACATCTCGGTGCGCTGAAGCAGGCTGGCCTCGTGCGTGACCGGCATCAAGGGCGGCAGACGCATTACAGCGCCCAGCCCGGCGCGCTCAATCCGCTGATCGACTGGACCAGCCAGATGGCCGGATTCTGGCAAAACCGGCTCGATGCGCTCGACGATCTCCTGAAGAGGATGGACCAATGAACGAATCCGCGAGCGAAACCCGATCTGTCGTCGTCGAGCGCGAATTTGCCTTTCCGGCAGAGCGGATCTGGCGCGCGCTGACGCAGCCGTATCTGATCGAGGAATGGCTGATGAAGAACGACTTCAAGCCGAACGTGGGCCACCGCTTCAATCTTCGCGGCGAGTGGGGCGGCGTGCTGGACTGCGAGGTCCTCACCATCGAGCCGCAGAAGAGGCTCGCCTACACCTGGAATTTCTCGCATGACGACGCGGCGTTCGATCTCAAGAGCGTCGTGACCTTCACGCTGACCCCGACGGACGCAGGCACGCATCTGCGCGTCGAGCAAGCGGGCTTCAGCCCGACGCAGAAGCAGGCTTTTGGCGGCGCGCATGCCGGCTGGAAGCAGTTTCTCGCCAAGCTGGACGAGCTGCTGGCAAGGGCAGACTAGCTCGGCCACCGGCCTTCATTCGATCATCTCAAGAGGAGGTTTCATTGACCGGAAACATGTGGGTTCGGCAGATCCATCGCTGGCTGTCGATCGCTTTCACGCTGGCCGTCACCGCCAACATCGTCGCCGTGACCATGCAGCTCCAGGCCATCTGGATCGGCTTCCTCGCGCTGGTCCCGTTGATCCCGTTGCTCGCGACCGGGCTCTATTTGTTCGCGCAGCCCTATTTCGGCCGGCGCGACGGCACGCGACAGGAGGCGTGATCGTGACAAAGGCCGCGACCGCGACAAAGAAGGACGCGAATGGATCGTCGCCCTCCAAGCTGATCGACGGCAGGATCAAGGAGCTCGGCGACTGGCGCGGCGACATGCTCGGGCGAATCCGTGCCCTGATCAAGGAGGCCGACCCTGAAATCGTCGAGGAATGGAAGTGGCGCGGCGTGCCGGTGTGGGAGCACGACGGCATCATCTGCACCGGCGAGACCTACAAGGCCGTGGTGAAGATGACGTTTGCCAAGGGCGCCGCGCTGGAGGATCCCGCCGGCCTGTTCAACTCGAGCCTCGACGGCAACGTGCGCCGCGCGATCGATATTCGCGAAGGTGAAAAGATCAACGAGAAGGCGTTGAAGGCGCTGATCCGCGCAGCCGTGGCATTGAACGCGTCGAAAGCCAAGAAGAAGCCAGCGAAACGTTCCGGATAGAACAGCCGTTGTAGAGCCAGAACGCTTTCCTTCTCCCCTTGTGGGAGAAGGTGGCGCGAAGCGCCGGATGAGGGGTCTCTATCGGCACAGGAAATGTGGAGAGATACCCCTCACCGCAGTGAGCTTGTGTCTCCCGGCGTCGCCGCCCTCTCCCACAAGGGGCGAGGGCACATCAACGCGCATCTCGCGTATTGCTCCGCGTAATCAGCCGCGTCAGGCCACCGCCGAGATCGGGCGCGGGCTCACGACATATTCGCGCAGCACCTTGTCGTTGGCGTCGACCTCGATCAGCGCAACATCGTAGGTCCAGAGATCGGCCAGATGCTGGAGCACGCGCTTGGCATCGGTCTCGTTGAGCTGCGCGCCCTTGATGACATGGTGATGCAGGATCAGCCGCCGGTCGCCGGAGAGATCGACATCGACCACCTCGATGTTGGCGTCGATGTAGCCGACATCGTGCTGCCGTGCCAGCTCGCGCCGGACGCGGCGGAAGCCGCGCTCGTCGTGAATGGCGTCGACCCGGATGCCGGCGCGTTCCTCGGGATCGTCATGCAAGTGGAACATGCGGAGGTGCCGCATCAGCTTCGGACTCAGGAACTGGGCGATAAAACTCTCGTCGCGGTAGTTGGCCCAGACGTCGCGCAGCACGCCCATCACGTCGTTCTTGCCGGCGATGTCCGGGAACCACTCGCGGTCTTCGTCTTCCGGCCGGGTGACGATGCGCTCGATGTCCTGCATCATGGCGAAGCCGAGCGCATAGGGATTGAAGCCTGAAAAGCGCTGGTCGTCGAATTCGGGCTGGAACACGACGTTGGTGTGCGACTGCAGGAATTCGAGAAAATTGCCGTCGCTGATGCGGTCCTGCTGATGCAGCTTGGTCATGATGCGATAGTGGACGTAGGTCGCCGTCCCCTCGTTCATCACCTTGGTCTGGCTCTGCGGATAGAAATATTGCGCGATGTGTCGGACGACGCGCAACAACTCGCGCTGCCAGGGCGCCAGCCGCGGCGCACTCTTCTCGAGGAAATACAGCAGGTTTTCCTGCGGCAGGCCGAGCAGCTTGCGGCGGCGTTCGATGCTGAGCGCCGACCGGGTCTTGCTCTTTCCCGCCGGCACGGTGCGCCAGAGGTCGTTGAAGACCTCCTCCTCATGCTGGCGGCGGCGCCCTGCCCGCTTCTCTTCGGCGCGGAGATCGAGCTTCTTCTTGCCGGGATAGCGGTCGATCCCGTGCGACATCAGCGCATGCGCGGCATCGAGGGTGCGCTCGACCTCGACGCGGCCGTAGCGATCCTCGCATTGCATGACGTAGTTCTTGGCGAAATCCAGATAGTCCAGGATGCCGTCGGCGTCGGTCCATTGCTTGAACAGATAGTTGTTCTTGAAGAAATGATTGTGGCCGAAGGCGGCGTGCGCGATCACCAGGGTCTGCATCGTCGCCGTGTTCTCCTCCATCAGGTAGGAGATGCAGGGCGAGGAGTTGATCACGATCTCATAGGCGAGCCCCATCAGGCCCTTGCGGTATGAGGCCTCGTGATACGCAAAGTGCTTTCCGAACGACCAGTGTTTGTAGAACAGCGGCATGCCGACGGACGAATAGGCGTCCAGCATCTGCTCGGCGGTGATCACCTCGATCTGGTTCGGATAGACGTTGAGCCCGAGATCTTTCGTCGCCACCTCCTCGCAGGCATCCGTGATGCGCTGCAAGGTGTGGAAATCCCAATCGGCGCCTTCGAACAAGCGTTCCGTCATGGAGCGGCTTTCTCCTGGGCAGTGTCGCGGCGCTGGAACAGATCGTGGAAAACCGGAAAGATCTCGCTGCGCTCGCTGACCTTGCGCATCGAGAGCGGCGCGCCGCTGTTGCGCAGGCGCTCGTAGAGGGTCCAGAGCGAGGAATCGGACAGATCGAAGGCGCTGCCGCCGGACTCGCCGACCTCGAGGTAGGCGAAGAACTGGCAGACCGGCAGGATCTTGTCGGTCAGCAGCATGCCCGCGAGCTCGCCGTCGGAATAGGAATTGTCGCCGTCGGAGGCCTGCGCGGCGTAGATATTCCAGTCCGACGGGCTGAAGCGTTCGCGCACGATCTCGTGCATGGCCTGCAGCGCGCTTGAGACCAGCGTGCCGCCGGAAGCCGGGCCGTAGAAGAAGGTCTGCTCGTCCACCTCCTCGGCGCGATCGGTGTGGCGGATGAAGACGATGTCGACATGCTTGTAGCGGCGCTTCAGGAACACGTAGAGCAGCATGTAGAAACGCTTGGCGAGATCCTTCATGTGCTCGGACATCGAGCCCGACACGTCCATCAGGCAGAACATCACGGCCTGGGCAACGGGCTTGGGCACCGTCTCGAAGCGGCGATAGCGGATGTCGAGCGGATCGATGAAGGGAATGCGCTTGGACTTCGCCTTCAGTTTTTCGAGCTGGGCCATCAGCACCAGACGCTCGTCCTCATCCGCGCATGCGGCGATGGCGGATTCCAGCTCCTCGATCTCCTCCTTGCTGGGACGCTTGAGCGCGATACGGCGCGCCATTGCGCGCCGAACCGTGCGGCTCACCGAGATGTTGGATGGCGAGCCCGACGTGGTGTAGCCGGCGCGCTGGATGCCCTCGCTCTCGGTCTGCGCGATCTTGCGCTTGGCGAGATCGGGAAGTTCGAGATCATCGAGGAAGAGATCGACGAATTCGTCGCGGCTGAGCACGAAGCGGAAGGCGTCCTCGCTGTCGCCTTCGCCCGGACCGGAATCCTTGGCGCTGCCCTGGCCGGAGCGCTGGAGATAGTCGCCCTCGATGAACTTCTTGTTGCCGGGCAACACCATGTCGCGCGTTCCGCCGTCGCGGCGGAAACGCGGCTCGTGCATGCCGTCGAGCGGAATGGTGACCTCGCCACCCTCCAGGACGTCCTTGATGTCGCGTTCCTGCGAGGTCTTCTTGACGGCGCCCTGCACCAGGGATTTGGCCCGACGCAAGAACCGCTGCCGGTTCTCGAGACTCTTGCCGCCTGGATTCAGGCGCCTGTCAATAATGTGAATCGGCACTTTTCCATCCGCCTCAACCGGCCTGCTTCACGCGCATGTACCATTCGACGAGCCGGCGAACCTGACGCTCGGTGTAGCCGCGCTCCACCATGCGTGCGACGAACTCGCCGTGCTTCTTCTCCGTCTCGCCGTCCTTCTTCGACCCGAAGGAGATGACCGGAAGCAGGTCCTCGACCTGAGAGAATATCCGCTTTTCGATCACATCGCGAATCTTCTCGTAGGAGATCCAGGTCGGATTCTTGCCACCGTTCTGGGCGCGCGACCGTAACGAGAATTTGACCACCTCGTTGCGGAAATCCTTCGGGTTGGCGATGCCCGCCGGCTTCTCGATCTTGGTCAGCTCCTGGTTCAAGAGTTCGCGATCAAGCAGCTGGCCGGTGTCGGCATCCTTGAAATCCTGGTCCTCGATCCAGGCATCGGCGTAGTCGACATAGCGGTCGAACAGGTTCTGGCCGTAATCCGAGTAGGATTCGAGATAAGCCTTCTGGATCTCGTTCCCGATGAACTCGGCATAACGCGGTGCAAGGTCGGCCTTGATGAATTCGAGGTAGCGCTTCTCGACTTCCTCGGGCAGCTGCTCGCGCTTGATCGATTGCTCCAGCGCGTACATCAGATGCACGGCGTCGGCGGCGACTTCCTGCGGATCGTGGTTGAAGGTCGCAGCCAGGATCTTGAAGGCAAAGCGGGTGGAGACACCGTCCATGCCCTCGTCGACGCCGGCGGCATCGCGATATTCCTGGACGCTGCGCGCCTTCGGATCGGTCTCCTTCAGGCTCTCGCCGTCGTAGACCCTCATCTTGGCGTAGGTCGTGGAATTTTCGTGCTTGCGCAGGCGCGACATCACCGAGAACCGCGCCAATGTCTCCAGCGTCGCGGGCGCGCAAGGCGCGGCCGCGAGCTCGGAGCCCTGGATCAGCTTCTCGTAGATCTTCTGCTCTTCCGTGATCCGCAGGCAATAAGGCACCTTGATCACGCAGATGCGGTCGATGAAGGCCTCGTTGTTCTTGTTGGCCTTGAAGCTCGACCACTCGGCCTCGTTGGAGTGCGCGAGGATGACGCCGGTGAACGGGATCGCGCCGATATTCTCGGTGCCGATGTAGTTGCCTTCCTGCGTCGCGGTGAGCAGCGGATGCAGCATCTTGATCGGCGCCTTGAACATCTCGACGAACTCGAGCACGCCCTGGTTGGCGCGATTAAGGCCGCCGGAATAGCTGTAGGCGTCGGGATCGTTCTGCGCGTAGGTTTCGAGCTTGCGGATGTCGACCTTGCCGACCAGCGAGGAGATGTCCTGGTTGTTCTCGTCACCCGGCTCGGTCTTGGCGATCCCGATCTGGCGCAACCGCGACGGCTGGATCTTTGCGACCCGAAACTGGGAAATGTCGCCGCCGAAGGCTTCCAGCCGCTTGTAGCACCACGGGCTCATCAGGCCGGTGAGACGGCGGCGCGGAATGCCGTATTTCTCTTCCAGCATCGGGCCGAGCTGATCCGGATCGAACAGGCTGAGCGGGCTTTCGAACACGGGCGAGAGCTCGTCGCCGGCCTTGAGCACGTAGATTGGATGCACTTCCATCAGCGACTTGAGCCGCTCGGCGAGCGAGGACTTGCCGCCGCCGACCGGACCGAGCAGATACAGGATCTGCTTGCGCTCTTCGAGGCCCTGCGCCGCGTGACGGAAGAAACCGACGATGCGCTCGATGGTTTCTTCCATGCCGTAGAAGCCGGCGAACGCCGGGTAGGTGCGGATCGTGCGGTTCAAAAAAATACGGCCAAGGCGTGGGTCCTTGGCCGTGTCAATCGTCTGGGGCTCACCGATCGCTGCTAGCAGTCGTTCGGCCGCGTTCGCGTATTTCATGGGATCGCTTCGACACGATTCCAGATATTCCGCCATCGACATGTCGTGTTGGCTTCTCGCCTCGAACGACTTAGCGAAAGCGTTGAATAGAGAATCGTTATACATGATCCCTCTCCGCGTGAGTTCCGCTACACAATTGAACGAAAGCAGCGACCGGACCGTTCCTTAGCGCCACTCTCGAATCAGCGTGAGCACATGACGATCATTCGACACCCGGGCGCCTTCTCGGCGCAACGCACAACGTAGGCACAGGGTGAGTTACGAACAGGCACCTGCCTGATATTTGAGCGAATCTTTGTCTATATTGGCTCATTTCCAGAAAATGTCACTCGCTCGCACCATCCGGGCATTACCGGGGATGCGTTCATCCGGCGCTGCATCATAGCCGTCTGCGAACGGCGATCTTATGACGCTTGTACGGCGAAGCCTTGGGTGCCGCGTTCATCTTCCTGCTGCAATGCGGTGCGTGGACCGCTGGCGGCGTGACAGTCGCGGCAAGCGCGCAGCAGTGTATCAAAATCGGTCGCCAGACCTTCTGACCGGATGACGATGCGGTCGTCCCTCACGCAGCGGGCCAAGCCGCGGATGCTGCTGAGCTGCCGCTGCAAGGCCGGCGTCGGGGTCAGCACGATTACCTTGCGCCCGTGGCGTTCTTCAGCTGAAATCTCGGCGATCGAGTCCCACAGCAGAAATTCATTGCCGATGCGGAGATCGCGAATGCCGTAGGGGGTGACGATCACCACCGATCCCCGTTCGGCGGGGAGCACCCAGATCAGCCCACCCGTCATCAGGGCGAACACCACCACGCCGGCATAGCCGACCATCGTGTCGTAATGGCCAAAAGCATTCCACCAGCCCAAGGCGAGCGTTGCGCTGAGCAGCGTCATGGCGAAGCCCGTTACGACCAGCAGCCGCAGTCGGGTCGTACATGGACCGATTTCGAGATCGTGGGACGCATCGACGCATCCGGTCGACGTGACCGATCGGGGTCTGTCCGTGACAGCGAGCGCCGGACGGTCATGATGTGCTTGCATGCCTTCCCCCAGCATGGCCATTCGCGACCGAGCCACAATGCATCAGGCGGACCGGAATCCGCTGATGAGTACTCCGCGCAGCCATTAGCGGCGAGGCGAGGCTGCTGACGTTACACAACGAGGCCCGGCCGATTCCTCACGGCCGACAACCCTTTACGCAACTTGCGCCACCTCTACGCCGATCGCCATGATCGCGACGGAGTTACACTGGAGGATATGACGCCCATACCCTTGATTGGTTCCCTCAAGGCAGCATGTAAGCTAGAGGATAGCGCGTCAGGACCGGCGCGGAAACCCCTCGCCCGCAGGCTTGGAGATAAATTAGCATCATGAATCCCGTCAAAGAACTGGAAAAGCACGGACAAGCCGTCTGGCTGGACTTCCTGGCCCGTGGCTTCATCGCCAAGGGCGACCTGAAGCGGCTGATCGACACCGACGGCGTCAAGGGCATCACCTCCAACCCCTCGATCTTCGAGAAAGCGATCGGCAGCTCCGACGAGTACGACGCGCCGATCGGCAAGGCGTTGAAGCGCGGCGACCGGTCGGTCGCCGACCTGTTCGAGGCCGTCGCGGTCGAGGACATCCAGAACGCCGCCGACGTGCTGCGCCCGGTCTACGACCGCCTCAAGGGCGGCGACGGCTATGTCAGCCTGGAAGTCTCGCCCTATCTGGCGATGGACACCAGCGGCACGGTCACCGAGGCGCGGCGGCTCTGGAAGGACGTCAATCGCAAGAACCTGATGGTGAAGGTGCCGGCAACGCCGGAGGGCCTGCCGGCAATCGAGACCCTGATCGGCGACGGCATCAGCATCAACATCACGCTGTTGTTCTCCAGGGACGTCTATCTGCAGGTCGCCGAGGCCTATCTCGCCGGTCTGGAGAAATACGTCGCAGGTGGCGGCGACCCCTCGCACGTGGCGAGCGTGGCGAGCTTCTTCGTCAGCCGTATCGACTCGGTGGTCGACAAGCAGCTCGACGACAAGATCGCCCGCGCCAACGATCCGAGCGAAAAGGAACGGCTCGCTGCGCTGAAAGGCAAGGTCGCGATCGCCAATGCGAAGGTCGCCTACCAGGATTACAAGCGGCTTTTCTCGGGTCCCCGCTGGGACAAGCTCGCGGCCAAAGGCGCCAAACCGCAGCGCATGCTGTGGGCCTCGACCGGCACCAAAAACAAGGACTACAGCGACGTCCTCTATGTCGAGGAATTGATCGGTCCCGACACCATCAACACCGTGCCGCCGGCGACACTGGATGCGTTCCGCGACCACGGCACGCCGCGCGACAGCCTGGAAGAGAATGTCGACGACGCCAGGCGCGTGCTGGAAGAACTGGAGCGCTCCGGCGTCTCGCTCGACGCCATCACCGAGGAGCTCGTCAAGGACGGCGTCAGGCAGTTTGCCGATGCCGCCGACAAGCTCTATGGCGCGGTCGCCCACAAGCGCGCCACCGTGCTCGGGCCCGCGATCGACCGCCAGCTGCTCTCGCTCGGCGACGGTCTCGGCAAGGCCGTGGCCAAGAGCACCGAGGAATGGCGTGCGTCGGCAAAGATCCGCCGGCTGTGGCAACGCGACAAATCGGTCTGGACCGGCACCGACGAGGACAAATGGCTCGGCTGGCTCGACAGCGCCGCCAAGGCCGACGTCGCCGACTATGAGGATTATGCCAGCCGCGTGAAAGGCCAGAAATTTTCCGACGCCGTCGTGCTCGGCATGGGCGGGTCAAGCCTCGGGCCGGAGGTGCTGGCCGAGACCTTCGGCAAGAAGCCCGGGTTCCCGAAGCTGCACGTGCTGGATTCCACCGATCCGGCGCAGGTGCGGGCAATGGAGGCCAGGATCGACATCGCCAACACCGTGTTCATCGTCTCCAGCAAATCCGGCGGCACCACCGAACCGAATGCGATGAAGGATTATTTCCACGAGCGCGTCGCGCAGGCGGTCGGGCCGAAGGTCAAGACCGGCCATCGCTTCATTGCGGTCACCGATCCCGGATCGTCGCTGGAAAAGGCGGCGAAGACGCTGAACTATGCGCGCATCTTCCACGGCGAGCCCTCCATCGGTGGACGCTACTCGGTGCTCTCGCCGTTCGGCCTGGTGCCGGCGGCAACCGCGGGCATCGATATCAAGACCTTCGTCAAGCATGCGCTTGCGATGGCCCGCTCCTGCGGACCGGACGTGCCGCCAGCCGAGAACCCCGGCGTGCAGCTCGGCCTTGCCATGGGCCATGCAGCCCTCGAAGGCCGCGACAAGGTGACGATCCTGTCGTCGAAGAAGATCGCCGATTTCGGCGCCTGGGCCGAGCAGCTCATCGCGGAATCGACCGGCAAGGACGGCAAGGGCCTGATCCCGATCGACGGCGAGCCGCTGGGCGAGCCCGCGGTCTACGGCAATGACCGGCTCTTCATCGACATCCGTATCGAGGGCGAAGCGGACGCCGCCCATGACTCACAGCTTGCTGCGATCGAAGCGGCCGGCCATCCCGTCGTGCGCATCGTGATGAAGTCGATCGACCATCTCGGCCAGGAGTTCTTCCGCTTCGAAATGGCAACGGCGGTGGCGGGCAGCATCCTCGGCATCAACCCGTTCGACCAGCCGGACGTGGAAGCGGCCAAGATGAAGACCCGGGAGCTCACGGCGTCGTTCGAGAAGACCGGCTCGCTGCCGGCCGAACGGCCGGTGGTCAGCACCACCGAGGCTGATCTCTACACCGACGAGACCAATGCCGCGGCCCTACGCGCCGCCGGCGCCAACGGCGACCTCACCTCATGGCTGAAAGCGCATCTGTCGCGCTCCAACCATGGCGATTACGTCGCCCTGCTCGGCTACATCGCCCGCGACAAGGCGACGATCGACGCACTCCAGGCCATGCGGCTCGAAGTCCGCGAGAAGCGACATGTCGCAACCTGCGCCGAGTTCGGACCGCGCTTCCTGCACTCGACAGGACAGGCCTACAAGGGCGGCCCCGACAGCGGCGTGTTCCTCCAGATCACTGCCGACGATGCCAAGGACTTGCCGGTGCCGGGTCAGAAGGCCAGCTTCGGCGTCATCAAGGCCGCGCAGGCGCGCGGCGACTTCGACGTGCTCACCGAGCGCGGCCGGCGCGCGCTGCGGGTCCACCTGAAGGGCGGGCTCAAGAAGGGTCTCGCGGCGCTCAATGCGGCGCTCAACGACGCACTGAACTAAGGGAATTTCTCAAATGCAACTCGGCATGATCGGCCTCGGCCGGATGGGCGGCAACATCGTTCGCCGGCTGATGCGCCAGGGACATTCGACCGTGGTCTACGACAAGGACGCCAAGGCCGTCGCGGGCCTTGCCGCAGACGGCGCTGTCGGGTCGGCGACGCTCGAAGAGTTCATTGCGAAACTGGAGCGGCCGCGCACGGCCTGGGTGATGCTGCCGGCCGGCCACATCACCGAGACCACGATCAACACGATCGCGGGCGCGATGCAGGACGGCGACGTCATCATCGACGGCGGCAACACGTTCTGGCAGGACGACGTGCGCCGCGGCAAGGCGCTGAAGGAGCGCGGCATCCACTATGTCGACGTCGGCACCTCCGGCGGAGTCTGGGGCCTCGACCGTGGCTATTGCATGATGATCGGCGGCGAGAAACAGGTGGTCGATCGGCTCGATCCGATCTTCGCCGCGCTCGCGCCCGGCGCCGGCGACATTCCACGCACGGAGGGACGTGAGGGGCGCGATCCCCGCATCGAACAGGGCTACATCCATGCCGGCCCTGTCGGCGCCGGTCATTTCGTCAAGATGATCCACAACGGCATCGAATACGGCCTGATGCAGGCCTACGCCGAAGGTTTTGATATCCTCAAGAACGCCAACATCGACGCCTTGCCGGCGGATCATCGTTACGATTTCGATCTCGCCGATATCGCCGAAGTGTGGCGGCGCGGCAGCGTGATCCCGTCCTGGCTGCTCGACCTCACCTCGACCGCACTCGCCGACAGCCCGGCGTTGACGGAATACTCCGGCTTCGTCGAGGATTCCGGCGAAGGCCGCTGGACCGTGAACGCCGCAATCGACGAGGCCGTGCCGGCCGAAGTCCTGACCGCGGCGCTGTTCGCACGTTTCCGTTCCCGCAAGGAACACACCTTCGCCGAGAAAATTCTCTCAGCGATGCGAGCCGGCTTCGGCGGCCATAAGGAGCCGAAGCAGTCGGCTGCTTCGAAGCCCAAATAGCTCGAAGCTGAAGTAGAACGTAATCAAGCGAAGGCCAACAGTTCGTGACAAAAGACCCGCAGCCAAAGCGCAAGCCGGAAAATTGCGCCTTCGTCATCTTTGGCGTGACCGGAGATCTCACCCATCGGCTGGTGATGCCCTCGCTCTACAATCTGGCGGCCGAGCATCTGTTACCGGAAAAGTTCTGCGTGGTCGGCGTCGCCCGCCGGGGCCAGTCGGACGACGAGCTGCGCGACAGCCTGTTGAAGGGCTTGCGCCAGTTCGCGACCCGTCCGGTGGACGACGACATTGCCAAGAAGCTGCTGGAATGCGTGACCTTCGTCGAAGCCGACGCAAAGGATCCGCCATCCTTTGATCGCCTGCGCGAGCATCTGGATTCCCTGGAATGCGCCCAGGACACCGGCGGCAACCGGCTGTTTTATCTCGCGACGCCGCCGGCGGCGTTCGCGCCGACCGCGCGCGAGCTCGGCCGCACCGGCATGATGAAGGAGAACGGCGCGTGGCGGCGGCTGGTGATCGAAAAGCCGTTCGGCACCGACCTCGCCTCCGCGCGCGCGCTGAATGGCGAGCTGCTGAAGATCATGGACGAGCACCAGATCTACCGGATCGATCACTATCTCGGCAAGGAGACGGTGCAGAACATCCTGGTGCTACGCTTTGCCAACGGCATGTTCGAGCCGATCTGGAATCGCAACCATATCGACCACATCCAGATCACGGTGGAGGAAAAACTCGGCGTCGGCCATCGCGGCGGCTTCTACGACGCGACCGGCGCGCTGCGCGACATGGTGCCGAACCACCTGTTTCAGCTGATGTCGCTGGTCGCGATGGAGCCGCCGGCGCGTTTCGACGCCCATTCCGTGCGCTCCGAGAAGGCCGAGATTCTGACCTCGATCCAGCGCCCGAGCGAAGAGGAAGCGCTGAAGAGCTCGGTGCGCGCCCAGTATCTCTCGGGGCGCATCGGCGACGATGAGATCCCGGACTATCGCAAGACCGAGGACGTCAAGCCCGGCAGCACCACCGAGACCTATGTCGCGCTGAAGCTGATGATCGACAATTGGCGCTGGGCCGGCGTACCGTTCTATTTGCGTACCGGCAAGGCACTCGGCCACAAGCGCACCGAGGTCGCGATCAAGTTCAAGCAGGCGCCGCTGTCGATGTTCTCAGGCACGGCTGTCGATCGCCTCTCGCAGAACTTCCTCACCATCGGCATCGCACCGACCGAGACCATCGAGCTCCAGTTCAACGCCAAGATCCCGGGGCCGAGCGTCACCATCGACGGCGTCGAGATGAAGTTCCGCTACGGCGACTATTTCCGGGCCGATCCCTCGACCGGCTATGAGACGCTGATCTACGACTGCATGATCGGCGACAACATCCTGTTCCAGCGCGCCGACGGCATCGAAGCCGGATGGCAGGCGGTGCAGCCATTCCTGGACGCCTGGAAGAACGCGGGCAGCAACGGCATCGAGACCTATCAAGCCGGCAGCGACGGCCCCGCCTGCGCCGATGAATTGCTCCGCCGCGACGGCCGAAGCTGGCGTAAGTTTTCGTGATGGCGACGGCCGGACAGCCGAAGCTGATCGTCGAGCCCGACGCCGTGGCTCTCGCCCAAGCCGCGGCCGAACGGGTGATGGCGCGAATCGCGGCCAATCCCGGGCGCATCGCGATCTGCCTGACCGGCGGCTCCAGCCCAAAGAAGCTCTATCAGCTGCTGGGCAGCGACGCCTGGCGCGAAAAGATCCCGTGGGAGCGCGTGCACTGGTTCATCGGTGACGAGCGCTTCGTGCCCGAAAGCGATCCCCTCCACAACATGGCGGTGGCGCGCGCGACCTTCCTCGATCACAACGCGCCCTCCGGCCATGTTCACCCGATCCCGACGACGGCAGACACCCCCGATCAGAGCGCCGAAGCCTATGCGCGCGAGTTGCAGGCTTTCTACGGCGCAGAAAGCCTGGATCCGGCACGGCCGCTGTTCGACATGGTCTTGATGGGTGCGGGCCCGGACGGCCACACGGCTTCGCTCTTCCCCGGCTACCCCGCCATCGAGGAGACGGGACGCTGGGTGGTCGGCGTCCCCAAGGCCAATGTTGCGCCCTTCGTGCCGCGGGTCTCGCTCACCCTGCCCGCGCTGGCGTCCTGCCGCGAAATGCTGTTCGAGATAGCGGGGCACGACAAGCAGCCGATCTTGACGCGCCTGCTCAATGGCGAGACTCTGCCGGCTGTACGCGCGCGCTCGAATGGCGAGACCGTCTGGCTGGTCGACCAGGCCGCGCTTCCGGAGGGAATTCGTGGCGGGCGTTGAAGCACCTTGTGCATTGATCGTGATGGGCGTGTCGGGCTCGGGCAAGAGCACGGTTGCAAAAGCCCTCGGCGAGCGCCTCGGCTGGCGATTCGAGGACGGCGACAGCTTTCACCCCGCCAGCAATGTCGAGAAGATGCGGGCCGGCCATCCCCTCACCGACGAGGACCGCTGGCCCTGGCTCAACGCCATCGCCGACGAGATCGCGCGGGTCTGCGACAAGGGCGAGCACGTGATCATCGCCTGCTCGGCGCTGAAGCATACTTATCGGGACGTGCTCCTGCGCGGACGCGACGACGTCCGCTTCGTCTTCCTGAGGGGCACGAAGGAGCTGATCGCCGCTCGCCTCGCGCAACGCAAGGGGCACTTCATGCCGCCCGGCCTGCTGACGAGCCAGTTCAACACGCTGGAGCCGCCGGAGGCTGGCGAGCACGTGATCACCGTCTCGATCGACGAATCCGTGGAAGCGATCGTGGACGGCGCGGTGCGGCAGTTGAAACTGGGCGGCGCGAAACGCTGAGGCCAAATACCCAAGGGACCGCCATGACAAAAATCTCGCTCGTCGTCTCGGACGTCGACGGTACGCTGCTGACCAAGGACAAGACGCTGACCGACCGCGCGAGGTCCGCGGTGCAGCGGCTGCACCAGGCCGGCATCGGTTTCACGATTACGTCGAGCCGCCCCGCGATCGGCATGCGCTTCCTGATCGAGCCGCTGGCGCTCTGGCTGCCGGTCGGCCCGTTCAACGGCTCCTCGATCGTCGATCCCGAGATGAATCCGGTCGAACAGCATCTCATCCCGGCCGGCGCGGCCGAGCGAAGCTTGCAGATTCTCCGGGCCTTCGGCGCCGACATCTGGCTATTCACCACCGACAAGTGGCTGATCGACAGGCCTGATGGCCAATACGTCGCTCACGAGCAGCACACCATCCGCTCCGATCCCACCATCGTCACGGACTTTTCACCCTATCTCGCGAGCGCCTGCAAGATCGTCGGAGCCAGCGCCGATGCAGCCGGCCTCGAAGCTTGCGAAAAGGCGATGCAGAAGGCGCTCGGCAGCGAGGCGATGGCGGTGCGCTCGCAGACCTATTACCTCGACATCACCCCGCCCGGCTTCGACAAGGGCACATTCGTGCAAGCCATGGCCAGGCGCCTCGGCATTTCAACGGACGCGGTCGCCACCATCGGCGACATGCAGAACGACCTCGCGATGTTCCGCGTCAGCGGCACCTCGATCGCCATGGGCAACGCCGCCGACAACGTCAAGGACCAGGCGACCCACGTCACCGCGACCAACGAGCAGGACGGTTTTGCGGAAGCGATGGAGATGATCTTGAAGCGGAACGAGGTCGCCTAGGTCACTGCTTCGACCGCTGCATCGCCGGCTTCTGGCTGCCCTGCCTTGCCGCCGACAGATTATGCGCGGTGTTGACCAGCGCGATATGGGTCAGCGCCTGCGGGAAATTGCCGGTCTGACGCCTGGCGCCTGAATCATATTCCTCGGCCAGCAGCCCGACGTCATTTGCGATACCGACCACGCGATCGAACAAGACCTGCGCCTTGTCGAGATCGCCCGACAGCACATGGGCATCGGCCAACCACAAGCTGCAGGCGAGGAAGGCGCCTTCGAGCGGGGGTTGCCCCGCAGGCACCTCGCGGGGATCGTGCCGCAGCACGAAGCCGTCGCGCAGCATGTGCTTTTCCACCGCCGCGATGGTGCCGCGCAT
The DNA here is from genome assembly GCF_055811835.1 of Bradyrhizobium sp. WSM4874. Taxonomy (NCBI): domain Bacteria; kingdom Pseudomonadati; phylum Pseudomonadota; class Alphaproteobacteria; order Hyphomicrobiales; family Nitrobacteraceae; genus Bradyrhizobium; species Bradyrhizobium sp. WSM4874. The sequence continues at coordinate 146,972 of NZ_JBVVPR010000011.1, read as the reverse complement.
GCGCGGATCCGACGCTTCCAGGAAGCCGACGCCCGGCAGCAGTAGCACGCTGGCATCGAGCAGCTTCGAGCCGTAGGACTCCACGAAGGCATTCTCCTCCGCGTCGAAGCCCCGGTTGCAGACGTCGCGATGAATGGCATCGCGCAAGGTACGCCAGTGCAGCAGCGGCGCCTTGAAGCCGAAGGTCTCGGCGCTCTTGATGCCGCGGTCGAAGGCGACCCAGGTCATCACCTTGGAGAAGACATAATGCTTCGGCTGTCCGCGCCGCTCCCAGATGCCATGATCGGGCTGGTCCCAGACTTCGGCGAGATGCTTGAGCACGGCGCATTCCAACGCCCAGCTCTCGTCGTCGAGCTTGAGCTTGGCCATGCGCGACTGGTGGAAGGCATCGATCAGTTCGCCGTAGACGTCGAGCTGGAGCTGCGCATGCGCGGCGTTGCCGACGCGCACCGGCTGCGCGCCCTCGTAACCGTCGAGCCAACCGGCTTCCCATTCCAGCAGCCGCCGCTGGCCCCAGATGCCGTACATGATCTGCATGTTCGACGGCGAGCCGGCTGCCGCACGCAACAGCCAATTGTGCCAGGCCGAGGCTTCCTCGGTATAGCCTGAGTTCATCAGAGCCAGCAGCGTGAAGGTGGCATCGCGCAGCCAGCAGAAGCGGTAGTCCCAATTCCTGGCGCCGCCGAGCTTCTCCGGCAACGAGGTGGTCGGCGCCGCGACGATGCCGCCGGTCGGACCGAAGGTCAGCGCCTTGAGCGTGATCAGCGAGCGCACGATCAGGTCGCGATAGTCGCCATCGCGATTGCAGTGGCTGCACCACTCCTGCCAGAATTTCTCGGTCTCCTGGAGCGCGAGTTCCGGGTCGATCGGCGGGGGCGGCGCGAGATGCGAGGGGCCGTAGGTCAGCACGAACGGCACGGTCTCGCCGGCCCTCACCTCGAAATCCGAAACCGTGGTCAGATCCTCGCCGCGGGTCTTCGCCGGCGTCCGCAGCACGGTCATGTCCTGCCCGGCGACCGCCAGCAGGGAATGGTCGATCCTCCGCACCCACGGGATGTCGACGCCGAAGCCGAAGCGGATCACGAGCTCCATCCGCATCTTCACCGTGCCGCTGACGCCGCGGACCAGCCGCACGATGTCGGAGGCTTTGCCGCGCGGCGGCATGAAGTCGATCAGCGCAACGGTGCCGCTTTTCGTCTCAAAGCGCGTTTCGAGGATGAGGGTGTCGCCGAGATAGCGGCGCGACGTCGCGGTGACGTCCTCGCCCGGCGCGATCAGCCAGCGGCCGTTCTTGTGGGTGCCGAGGAGCGCGGCAAAGCAGGCGTCGGAATCGAAGGCCGGCCAGCACAGCCAGTCGATCGAGCCGTTGCGGCCGACCAGCGCCGCGGTCTCGCAGTCGCCGATCAGCGCATAGTCCTCGATTTTCTGAGACAATGTCGTGCGAGCCTCGAAAACGGCGTCCTGGACGACCCGGCGATCAACGCCCGCCGGGCAACGAGCGTTCCCGTGTGGCGGCCTTCAAAGCCGCGAGATCGACCTTCGAGGCGATCTTGTCGAGCGTCACTGGCAGGCGCTGGCGCCAGTTCGGATGCTCATCGATCGTGCCGGGAATGTTGGGCTGGTCGATCACGCCGAGCAGATCCTCCAGCGACACCGCAAGCAGCCGCGACGGCGTGCGCGACAGGAAGGCGAGCACCGAATAGACATCATTGGCACGGATGCCGTTGGCACGCAGGATCTCGTCGAGCAGGCCGAGCGCATCCCAGCGGGCCTGATCGTTCTCGCCGGGATCGAGCCCGAGCGAGCGCTTCATCTTGAGATCGCTGAAGGAGCGCCAGCCGGCATAGGTCGACAAATCATGCGTGTTCAGCGTCACCAGCGCGTTGGGCCGGTAGTGATCGACGGGCCGGAAGTGACCGGCATCGTCGCGCTCGAACATCATGACGAGATAGGACCAGATGCCGAAATCCTGCATGGTCTCGCGAAAACCTTCCGGCACCGTGCCGAGGTCCTCGCCGATCACGATGCACTTATGGGCCGCGCTCTCGCGCGCCACGGTCGCCAGCAGCGCATCGAACGGCATCTGCACATAGGCGCCGTTGTCGGGCTTGAAGCCGCGCGGCACCAGATAAAGCCGCTTCAGGCCCAGCACGTGATCGAGACGGATGGCCCCGGAATGGCGCATCGAAGCCGCGAGCATATCGGCGAACGGCACGAAGGATTGCGCCTCCAGGCCGCCGGCATTGAAGCCGGCGAGGCCCCAATCCTGGCCGACGGTGTTGAGCACGTCCGGCGGCGCGCCGACGGCGAGATGACGGGAAATCGCCCCCTGCTCGTTCCAGGCATCGAAGCCGTTCGACTGCACGCCGACGGCAACGTCGAGATAAAGCCCGACCCGCATGCCGAGCTGGCCGGCCAGCTCCTTGGCGGCATGCAACTGGCTATCGGCGGTCCATTGCACGAATTCGACGAACTCGACCTCGTGCTTGTCGGGCCCGCTGCGCAGCTCGGCGCATTTCGCCTCGTCCGGCTGCTGCCATTCCATCGGCCATTCCCACCACGGCGCCGCGAAGCGATGACGGAGCACCTCGAAACAGGCAAAGCGGGACAACAGCGGCGCGCGAGCCGCGCGGAAGGCGTCGAACTGGTTGCGGCGGACGCCGCTCGCGGTTTTCACGAAGCTGTCGAAGGCGGCGCGCAAGGCCAACCATTTCAAGGCCGCCATATCCGGATAGGGCACACGATCGCCTTTACGGAGCCGCGCGGCGGTCGCGGCCGCGTCGGGGACGAGGTCGGGAGAAAATTCCGGGATCGCCTCGACGTCGATATAGAGCGGATTGAGAAACAGCCGGCTGTTCGGCGAATAGGGGCTGCAGTCCGCCGGATGGTCGTCGAACAACACATGTAGGGGATTGAGCCCGACGCCGTCGGCCCCCAACTGCTTGGCGAGCCGGACGAGACCGGCGAGGTCGGTGAAATCGCCGATGCCCCAATTGCGGTCCGAGCGGACGCTGTAGAGCTGCACGGCAAGCAGCCAGCCGCGGTCGAAATCGCCGCCAAAGGCCCGCTCCGGCGCCACGATCATCGGCACTTCTTCGGTCACGCCTTCGGCATCGGTCAGCGTCAGGCGGTGATAGCCGAGCGGCAGGCCGGCGGGCCAGGCAATCACGGGCTCGCGCGTCTCGCCTTGCGCGATCAAATTGCCGTTGCCCGTGATCTTCCATTTGAGTGGCGGCGCACCGATCGTCGTCAATTCGGTGCGCGGATGTCCCAAGGCGCGTACCACCACGGGCCCGCTGACGAAGCGGTAAACCCGCTTCTCCGGCAGGGCGTCGAGGATGGATTTGAGGGCCACGGGATCGGTGACCCGCAGCTTTCCGAGGGCATCGACGAATTCGGATTGAACGCCCTTGATCCGGGCTTGAGCTAAAAGATCCATTCGGCACGCAGCTTGCAGGCCATTTTTTGGCCGGGGGCATCGATTTTAACGAGGTCGCGGAAGAGGTTATTCAGGGTTAACTCGCGAGCCGCGCCTGCCGTTCCCAACGGAACCAATGACACACAAGCGGCTTTCTATAGTGGTATCAAGCGTAGGTTCCCGGCAAGGGAAACGGGCTCCTGCTTTCTTGTCAATGGCATCACCGTGAACAAGACAATTCAAACTGTCGAGAGTGCCGCAGCGGGCAGCACTTTCCTCATCGAAGACGTCTATCCCCTGATCGACGGCGGGCGCTTCCCCGTGAAGCGGATTGCGCGCGAACCGGTCGAGGTCTGGGCCGACATCTACCGCGACGGCGACGCCGTGATCGGCGCAGCGCTGATCTGGCGACAGGAGCAGGACCGCGAATGGCAGAGCGAGCCGATGATCCCTCACGGCAATGACCGCTGGTCCGGCGCGTTCACACCCGTCGAGCCCGGCAAATATGTCTATGCGATCGAAGCCTGGACCGACGAGTTCGCGACGTGGTCGCACGCGGTCGCGCGCAAGCAGCGCTCCGGCGCCGACGTCACGCTCGATGCGATCGAGGGCGCCGGCCTCCTGACCAAGGCGCATGGCGCGCAGCAGGACGCCGCCGCTCTCATCGTCAGGCAATGCGAGGACTATCTTCAGACCGGCGACGTTGCCCCGCTGCTGGCAACCGAGCTCGGCGCAGCCATGGCGGAGAGCCAGTTGCGGCCCGACCTCACGCGCTCGGCGCTATTCCCACTGTTCGTCGACCGCGACAAGGCACGCTTCGGCGCCTGGTATCAGATGATGCCGCGCAGCCAGAGCGCGGTGCCGGGACAGCACGGCACACTCCGCGACTGCATAGCGCGCGTGCCCGACATCGCCGCGATGGGCTTTGACGTGCTCTACTTCACGCCGATCCATCCCATTGGCCGCAGCCGGCGCAAGGGCCGCAATAATGCTCCGGTAGCGGGCGACGGCGATTCCGGCTCGCCTTATGCGATCGGCGCCATCGAGGGCGGGCACGATGCGCTGCACCCCGAACTCGGCACGATCGAGGATTTTCGCGCGCTGGTCGCGACCTGCCTGGAATACGGCCTCGAACTCGCGCTCGACTTCGCCGTGCAATGCTCGCCGGACCACCCGTGGCTGACGCAGCATCCGGAATGGTTCAAATGGCGGCCGGACCGCTCGGTGCGGACGGCTGACGGCCCCTATTCCGATATCGTCATCCCCGATTTCACGTCCCTCGACCGGGCTGGACTGTGGAATGCGTTTCGCGACGCCATGCTGTTCTGGATCGACCACGGCGTCACCATCTTCGCCATCGACAATCACGACACCGCGCCGCTCGCTTTCTGGGAGTGGCTGATCCGTGACATCCGCCGCCGGCATCCCGAGGTGATCCTGTTCTCCAAGACGTTCGCGCGCCCGAAGCTGATGAAGGGGCTCGCCAAGCTCGGCTTTGCACAATCGTTCAGCTATTTCCCCTGGCGCACGGCAAAGTGGGAGCTGGAGCAATATCTCGGCGAGCTGACGCGCTACCCCGAACGTGAATTCTATCGGCCGAACCTGTTCGTGAACACGCCCGATCTTTTGCCCTATCATCTCCAGGGCGGCGAGACATGGGCGTTCAAATCCCGCGTCGCGCTGGCGGCGACCTTGTCCGGCAGTTACGGCGTCTACAGCGGATTCGAGTTGCTGGAGCACGACGCGGTCCCCGGCCGCGAGGAATATCTCGACTCCGAGAAATACCAGATCAAGCAGCGCGACTGGAACAAGCCCGGCAACATCAAGGCCTACATCACGGAGCTCAATCGCATCCGCAATGAGAATGCTGCGCTTCAGCAGACGGCGAACCTGCGCTTCCTCGGCATCGAAGACGGCGAGACGATCGCCTTCGTCAAGGAAGCGACCGGCCCGGCCAACATCGTCGTGGCCGTTGTTGCGCTCTCGCGCCACGCGCGCGAATTCTGGTTGCCGCTCGGCGACGTCACGGTTGACGCCGGCGGGCAGCGACACCATGTGTCGGCACTCGAAAACCTCCTCACCGGCGAACAGGCCCGCATCGAATGGGGCGGGATCAGGTTGCGTATCGATCCCGAGCGCGATCCGGCGCTGCTGTTCCGTTGCCTGGCGTAAGGGCGCACGCCATGAACGTATTGTCTTCCGTCGACACCAAGAAAGCCGAGGCTGCCGAGATCGTGGATGAGCTCTGGTACAAGGACGCCATTATCTATCAGCTCCACGTCAAGGCGTTTGCCGATAGCAATCAGGACGGTATCGGCGACTTCGCAGGCCTGACCGAGAAGCTGCCTTATCTGCAGGAGCTCGGCGTCACCGCGCTGTGGCTGCTGCCGTTCTATCCTTCGCCCGGCCGCGACGATGGCTACGACATCGCCGACTACGGCGCGGTCAATCCCGATTTCGGGACGATGAAGGATTTCAAGCGCTTCATCCAGGAGGCGCAGAAGCGCAGCTTGCGCGTCATCACCGAGCTCGTCGTCAACCACACCTCGGACCAGCACAATTGGTTCAAGCGCGCGCGCCGCAGCCCTCCGGGCTCGAGCGCCCGCAACTGGTATGTCTGGAGCGACACCGACCAGAAATACCAAGGCACCCGCATCATCTTCACCGACACCGAGAAGTCGAACTGGACCTGGGACCACGAGGCCGGCGCGTTCTATTGGCACCGCTTCTTCTCGCACCAGCCGGATCTCAATTTCGACAATCCCCGCGTCGTCAGCGCCCTCATCCAGGTGATGAAGCGCTGGCTGGACGCCGGCGTCGACGGCTTCCGTCTGGACGCGATTCCCTATCTCTGCGAGCGCGAAGGCACCTCGAACGAGAACCTCCCGGAGACGCACGCCATCATCAAGCGGCTCCGCCATGAGCTCGATTCCTACTCCAAGGGCAAGCTGCTGCTGGCCGAGGCCAATCAATGGCCCGAGGACGTGCAGGAATATTTCGGCCGCGGCGACGAGTGCCACATGGCCTATCACTTCCCGCTGATGCCGCGCATTTACATGGCGATCGCCCAGGAGGACCGCTTTCCGATCACCGACATCCTGCGCCAGACGCCGGACATTCCGGCGAGCTGCCAATGGGCGCTGTTCCTGCGCAACCATGACGAGCTGACGCTGGAGATGGTGACCGACGTCGAGCGCGACTATCTGTGGACCACCTACGCCAACGATCCGCGCGCCCGCATCAATGTCGGCATCCGCCGGCGCCTCGCGCCGCTGATGGACAACGACCGGCGCAAGATCGAGCTGATGAACTCGCTGCTGCTGTCCTTCCCGGGAACGCCGATCATCTATTACGGCGACGAGATCGGCATGGGCGACAACATCTATCTCGGCGACCGCAACGGCGTGCGCACGCCGATGCAGTGGAGCCCGGACCGCAACGGCGGCTTCTCGCGCTGCGACCCTGCCCGCCTCTATGCGCCGCTGATCATGGATCCCGTCTACGGCTATGAATCAGTGAACGTGGAGGCGCAGTCGCGCAGCCTGTCCTCGCTGCTCAGCGCCACCAAGCGCCTGATCTCGGTGCGCAAATCGACGCTCGCCTTCGGCCGCGGCACCATGACCTTCATCCGTCCGGCCAACCGCGCCGTGCTGGCCTATGTCCGGCAGTACCGCGACGAGGTAATCCTCTGCGTCGCCAATCTGTCGCGCGCAGCCCAGGCGACCGAGCTCGATCTGTCGCCCTGGAAGGACCGCATCCCGCAGGAGATGCTCGGCCGCACGCGTTTTCCGGCGATCGGCGAACTGCCCTACATGGTCACGCTGGGGCCCTATGGCTTCTACTGGTTCCAGCTCGCCGAGCGCGACAAGTCCGAGCCGGTGACACCGCGCGCTGTGCCGGAATTCGAGACGCTGGTGGTGCCGGTGAACTCGACCTGGGTGTCGCTGGCGCGCGAGCGCGGCGTGTTCGAGCATGAGGTGCTGCCGGGCTTCCTGTCGCGCACACGCTGGTATCCGGAGCACAATCCCAAGCACATCAAACCGACGCTGACCTCGGCGGTGCCGTTCTGCGACATCGGCGACAACAGGCCCTGGATCGCGTTCTTCGAGGCGGCGCAGGGCGACGTCACCACGCGCTACGTGCTGCCGATGCAGATCGAATGGGTTCGCTTCGACCGCGAACGCTTCAATCCCAGGGCGCTCGCCGCCGTACGCCAGGGTGCCCGCGAAGGCACGCTGCTGGATGTGGCAACCGAGCAGATCTTCATTGGCCTGTTCCTGCGCAATCTGTCGCAGAACCTAGTGGTGGAGGAAAACAATCTGCGGCTGGAGTTCAAGGCGACCAGCCGGTTTGCCGAGTACACCATCAAGGAGCCCGAACGCATCCGCGCGATCGAACAGTCGAACAGCACCGCGCTGGTCGACAACCAGTATGTCGCCAAGATCTATCGCCAGCTCGAAGCCGGTATCCATCCCGAGATCGAGATCGGCTCCTATCTCACCGAAATCGCCCGCTTTGCCAATACGCCGGCACTGCTCGGCAGCGTCGAGCTGGTCGAAGACGACCGCCGCAGCGCGGTCGGCGTGCTGCACGCCTATGTCGAGAACCAGGGCGACGGCTGGGGCGTCACCGCGGGCTATCTCGACCGCTATATCGACGAGCAGCGGGTGCTGCCTCCGGGCGAGATGCCCCGCGAGACCCAGGAGCAAGCGCCCTATCTGCACTTCATTACGCAGATCGGCCGGCGGCTCGCCGAGCTGCATGTGGCTCTGGCCGCCGCAAAGCCTGGCGATCTCGCGCCGGAGCCGATTGGCTCCGTACAAATCAAGCGCTGGTCATCCGAGCTCAAGGCACGGGCCGAACGGGTCTTCGAGCGGCTGGCCGCCAGCACCGACGGCCTGCGGGAGGCGGATCGACCGCTGATCAATCAGCTCGTCGCGGAGCGCGCGTCCCTGTCCGGCCGGCTCAACGCGCTATTACCTTCCGAGATCGGCGGGTTGAACATCCGTCATCATGGCGACTTCCGCCTCGGGCAAACTCTGATCGTGAAGGACGATATCTTCATCATCGACTTCGACGGAGATCCGCGTTTGCCGCAGGCCGACAAGCGGCGCAAGCTGCCTGCGGCGCGCGACGTTGCCGGCCTGATCCGCTCGATTGATCTTTCGGTTAACGCGGCGCTCCATCGCGCGCTCACGGGCGCCTCCGACGAACAGGGCCGGCTTACGGCTGCGCTCGACGAATGGCGCGAGCGCACCACCGCGACGTTCCTCACCGCCTACCGCGACGCTATGACCGATCGGCGGCTGTGGCCGGAAGATCCGCAATCCGCGGCAGGCCTGTTAAGCTTTTTCCTGCTTGATCATGCATTCGAGGAAGTAGAGTACGAGCTGTCCAACCGGCCTGAGGGGCTCCATGCGCCGCTGTCCGGACTGCTTCGCATTCTGTCCAGTATCGAGAGCGAAGCCCATGCCTAAACTCCCTGCCGAGGCCTATGCGATCATCGAGGGTCGCCACTCCGATCCCTTCCACTATCTCGGGCTGCATCCCGAGGGCGACAAGAGCGTGGTGCGCGCGTTTCTTCCCGATGCTTCCAACGTCGAAGCGGTGGGCGAGCACGGCGAGGTGGCGAAGCTCGATCGCGTCCATGATTCCGGCCTGTTCATCGGCGCTCTGCCGAACGGCGCGAAGCACTACCAGCTCCGCGCGAAGTTCGGCGACAACGTCATCGAATTCGAGGACACTTATCGCTTTCCGCCGATCCTGACCGATTTCGACCTCTATCTGCTCGGCGAAGGCACCCACCAACGCCTTTACGACAAGCTCGGCGCACATCCGATGCGGCTCGAAGGCATCGATGGCATCGGCTTCGTGGTGCTGGCGCCTAACGCCCGACGTGTCTCCGTGGTCGGCGACTTCAACTTCTGGGACGGGCGGCGCCATCCGATGCGGGTGCGCGGCGCGGGCTATTGGGAATTGTTCATCCCGCACGCCAAGGCCGGCGACCACTACAAGTTCGAAATCATCGGACCGCATGGCCATCTGCTTCCGCTGAAGTCCGATCCGATGGCGTTTGCGAGTGAGGTGCGGCCGAAGACCGCTTCCATCGTGTTCGACGAAGCGCATCTGCCGCGGCCGCGACCGGCGCCCGACGGCATCAACGCGCTGTCCGCACCGATGTCGATCTACGAGGTGCATCTCGGCTCGTGGCGGCGCAAGAACGGCGATGAATGGCTGACCTATCGCGAGCTGGCAGAGCAGCTGCCGGCCTACGCCCGCGACATGGGCTTCACCCATCTCGAATTCCTCCCCGTCAGCGAGCATCCCTTCGACGGCTCATGGGGCTATCAGCCGACCGGCCTGTATGCGCCAACCAGCCGCTTCGGCACGCCGGAGGATTTTGCCGCGCTGGTCGATGCCTGCCACCGCGAGGGCGTCGGCGTGCTGCTCGACTGGGTGCCCGGCCACTTCCCGGACGACCCGCACGGGCTCGGCAGCTTCGACGGCACAGCGCTGTACGAACACGCCAATCCGCTCCAGGGCCGCCATCTCGATTGGGGCACGTTGATCTACAATTACGGCCGCACCGAAGTGACGAACTTCCTGGTGTCGAACGCGCTGTTCTGGCTCGAGCGCTACGCGATCGACGGACTGCGCGTCGATGCGGTCGCGTCCATGCTCTACCTCGACTACAGCCGTCCGCCCGGCGCGTGGATTCCGAACCAGCATGGCGGCCGGGAGAACATCGAGGCGATCGCGTTCCTGCGCCGCTTCAACACCGAGCTGTTCGCGCGTTTCCCACAGGCGACCACGGCCGCCGAAGAGTCCACCGCCTGGCCGCAGGTCTCGCGTCCGGTCGAATTCGGCGGGCTCGGCTTCGGCTACAAGTGGAACATGGGCTGGATGCATGACACGCTGAACTACATCAGCAAGGACCCGATCCACCGCAAGCATCATCACGGCGACATCCTGTTCGGCCTGCACTACGCCTTTTCGGAAAACTTCGTCCTGCCGCTGTCGCATGACGAGGTCGTGCACGGCAAGCGCTCGATCCTGGGGCGCATGCCCGGCGACGAATGGCAGCGTTTCGCGAATTTGCGCGCCTATTACAGCTTCATGTTCGGCCATCCCGGCAAGAAGCTGCTGTTCATGGGCGCCGAGATCGCGCAAAGCCGCGAATGGAATCACGACCAGTCGCTCGACTGGCACTTGCTCGAGTACAAGCCCCATTCAGGCATCCAGGCGCTGATCCGCGATCTCAACCGGCTCTATCGCGCGGTGCCCGCCCTGCACCAGATGGACTGCGAGCCGGCCGGCTTCGAATGGCTGATCACCGACGACGCCAACCGCAACGTGTTCGCCTGGCTGCGCAAGGGGTTTGACGAGCACGCTCGGTGCATGGTGATCGTCAACTTCTCACCCAACGTCTATCGCAACTACCGCGTTCGGGCGCCCTTCGGTGGCAAGTGGAAGGAAGTGTTCAACTCGGACTCCGCCCATTACGGCGGCAGCAATGTCGGCAACATCGGCGAAGTCCACGCCGTCAATGGCGAGCTACGGCTCACCATTCCGCCGCTCGCCGCGATCTTCCTCGTTCCGGAAAGCTGAACGATGCGCCTGACTGCTGGATCGCCCGCACGCCTCGGCGCAAGCTGGGACGGACGCGGCACCAATTTCGCGCTGTTCTCCGCCAACGCGCAGAAGGTCGAGCTGTGCCTGTTCGACATGCAGGGCCGCCGCGAACTCGAGCGCGTCGAGCTGCCGGAGCGCACCGAGGATGTCTGGCACGGCTATCTCAACGACGTCTCGCCCGGCCAGCTCTACGGCTACCGCGTGCATGGCCCCTACGAGCCCGAACAGGGCCACCGCTTCAACGCCAACAAGCTGCTGCTCGACCCCTATGCCAAGCGGCTTTCCGGGCGGTTGGTCTGGAGTGACGCGCATTTCGCCTATCGCACCGGAAGTCCGCGCGAGGATCTGTCGTTCGACCGGCGCGACAACGCGCGCGGCATGCCCAAGGCCGTCGTCGTCGACGAGACTTTCAACTGGGGCCGCCGCGAGATCCGGCCCAACATTCCCTGGGAAGACACCATCATCTACGAGGCTCACGTCAAGGGACTGACACAGAAGCGCGACGACGTGCCGCCGAATTTGCGCGGCACCTATGGCGGCCTGTCCTCGCCCGCGATGATCGAGCACCTGAGGAAGCTCGGCGTCACCACGGTGGAGCTTCTGCCGGTGCACAGCTTTGTCGATGACCGCATCTTGGTCGAGAAGAAGCTCGCCAATTACTGGGGCTACAACACTTTGTCCTTCTTCGCGCCCGAGCAGCGCTACGCCCAGGACAACGCCCTCGATTCCTTCCGCACCACGGTCGCACGCCTGCACGATGCCGGCATCGAGGTGATGCTCGACGTCGTCTACAACCACACCGCCGAGGGCAATCACCTCGGCCCGACGCTGTGCTACCGCGGCATCGACAACGCCTCCTATTACTGGCTGAACCGCGAGAACCCGCGCTATTACGACGACTTCACCGGCTGCGGCTCGTCGGTGAACCTCACCCACCCGCGCGTGCTGCAGATGGTGATGGATTCCCTGCGCTACTGGGTCGAGGTCTGCCATGTCGACGGCTTCCGTTTCGACCTCGCCACCACGCTGGCGCGCGGGCCGAACGGGTATGATCGCGGCAGCTCGTTCCTGACCGCGATCCGCCAGGACCCTGTGCTGGCGAGCGTCAAGCTCGTCGCCGAACCCTGGGACCTCGGGCTCGGCGGCTACCAGGTCGGCGCATTTCCCTCGCAATGGTCGGAATGGAATGACCGTTACCGCAGCGCCATGCGCCGCTACTGGAGCGGCGAAGGCAGCCTGATCGGCGACATCTCCAGCCGCATGACGGCGTCCTCCGACCTGTTCAACCACGATGGACGGCGGCCGCGCGCCAGCGTCAACCACATCACCGTGCATGACGGTTTCACTCTCGCCGATCTCTTCAGCTACAACGAGAAGCACAACGAGGCCAATGGCGAGGACAATCGCGACGGCTCCAACGACAACCACAGCAACAATTGCGGTGTCGAGGGCCCGACCGACGATCCCCAAATCGTCAGCTTGCGCCGGCAGCTTCGCAAGAACGTGCTGGCCTGCCTCATGCTGGCGCAGGGCATCCCGCTGATCCTCGCCGGTGACGAGGTCGGGAATTCGCAATCGGGCAACAACAACGCCTATTGCCAGGACAACGAGGTTGGCTGGGTCGGCTGGGACAATCTCGGCAAGGACGGCGACGACATGGTCGATTTCGTCGCCGAGCTCGCCGATATCCGCCGCCGGTTCTCGCAGCTTCGCAGCCATCGCTGGCTCGACGGCCGCCCCAAGGACGGCATCTCCTATGGCGCGCTGTGGCTGACGCCGGCGGGCGACGAAATGACGGAAAGCGACTGGAAATTCCCGGAAGGGCGGTTCCTCTCCTATGTGATGGGGCCGATGGAACCGGGCAGCGCTGCGATCTTTATCGTACTCAACGCAGCCCCCGAAGAGATCGCATTCAAATTGCCAAAATTGACCGAATACAAGAGCTGGCAGCAAATCCTGAACACGACCGACGCCAAGCTGAACACGGTCGACTTCCTGCCCGGAAGCGACAGCAAGGCGCCGCCGCGCTCCGTGCTCGCTTTCGCGGGGGCGCTATGAGGCCATCCTTCGGGGCGAGGCCGACGAAGGACGGCGTGTCGTTTAGGCTGTGGGCGCCTGCCGCGCGCCGTGTCGATCTCCTGCTCGACCGACGACACGCCATGCAGCGCCGGCAGGATGGCTGGTATGTCGCCGACATTGCCAATCTGCCGGTCGGCAGCAACTACAAATTCAGGATCGACGACGAGATCGACGTGCCCGATCCGGCGTCTGCATTCCAACCCGACGACGTGTTCGGCCCGAGCGAGGTGATCGATCATGACGCCTTCGCCTGGCGCGCATCCGATTGGCGCGGCCGTCCCTGGGAAGAGACGGTGCTGATCGAGACGCATGTCGGCACCTTCACTGCGGAAGGCACCTATCGCGCCATGATCGACAAGCTCGATCATCTCGTCGCGACCGGCATCACCGCGGTCGAGTTGATGCCGCTGGCTGACTTCGCCGGTCGCCGCGGCTGGGGTTATGATGGCGTGCTGTGGTACGCGCCCGACAGCGCCTATGGTCGTCCCGAGGATTTGAAGACGCTGATCGACGAAGCCCATCTGCGCGGGCTGATGGTGTTCCTCGACGTCGTCTACAATCATTTCGGCCCCGAGGGAAATTACCTTGGCCGCTACGCGCAGGCCTTCTTCACCGACGCGCACACGCCATGGGGCAGTGCGATCGATTATCGCGTGCCGCAGGTTCGCGCTTTTGCTGTCGAGAACGCGCTGTCGTGGCTCAGCGACTATCGCTTCGACGGCCTGAGGCTTGATGCCGCCAATCACATCATGGCGATCCCCGGCGAGCAATCGATGCTGCAAGATCTTAGCGTCGCCGCCGGCGAGCTTGCCAAGGCGACGGGGCGGCATATCCATCTCGTGCTGGAGAACGGCGACAACCGCGCGAGCATGCTCGACGCCGCGCAGGAGCCTCCGAACGGCAAATATCGCGGACAGTGGAACGACGACTACCATCACGTCTGGCACGTGATGCTGACTGGCGAGCTCGCCGGCTATTACGCGGACTATCAAACGCCGCGGCTCGATCTCGCACGCGCGCTCGCCTCCGGCTTTGTCTATCAGGGCGAGATCTCGGAATTCTGGGGCAAGAAGCCGCGCGGCGAGAAAAGCGATGAGCTGCCGCCGGCAACCTTCGTCAACTTCCTGCAAAACCACGACCAGATCGGCAACCGGCCGCTCGGTGACCGGCTCGAAAGCCTGGCGTCGCCCAAGCAGATCGAAGCCGCGCTTGCGGTGACCCTGCTGGCGCCGATGATACCGATGCTATTTCAGGGCGAGGAATGGGGCTCGACCGCGCCCTTCCCGTTCTTCTGCGACTTCCAGGGCGGACTGGCTGATGCCGTCCGCAAGGGGCGCAGGCACGAATACGCCTGGGCCTATGAGACGTACGGCGAGGAGGTGCCCGACCCGCTCGATCCGGCAACGCTGCAATCGGCCGTGCTCGACTGGACCGGCCACACGCCGGAGCAGGATGCACGTCTCGCGCTGGTGCGCGAGCTGCTCGCACTCCGCCACAAAGAGATCGCGCCACGACTGAAAGGCGCGCGGTTCGGCGATGGCGCCGTGGCCGATAACGGCCTGCTCACCGCACATTGGCACATGGGAGATGGCACGACGCTGCGCCTCGTGGCCAATCTCTCCGACAAGGACGTCGCGGATTCCGACAGCGGTGTGGGGACCCTGATCTGGGGAGGCACGACCGGCGACCGGCTTGCGCCCTGGTCGGTGGTCTGGCGCCTCGGAGCTTGACATGCCTTCAGCCATTCCTCTCGCAACCTACCGGCTTCAGCTCACCGCGGAGTTCGACTTCGACAACGCCGCCGCGGTGGTGCCGTATCTGAAGGCGCTGGGGATCACGCATCTCTACACCTCGCCGGTGATGAAGGCCCGGAAGGGCTCGACCCACGGCTATGACACCGTCGATCACAGCCAGTTCAATCCGGAGCTCGGCGGCGAGGCCGGATTCGCGCGGCTGAGCGAGGCGCTGACGCGACACGACCTCGGCCTCATCATCGATTTCGTACCGAACCACGTCGGCGTCCACTTTGCCGACAATCCCTGGTGGCTGGACGTGCTCGAATGGGGCCAGGCCTCGCCGCACGCCGTCTCCTTCGATATCGACTGGGATCAACTGGCTTTCCGCGCCCGTGGCGGCGTGCTGCTGCCCATCCTCGGCGCGTCCTATGGCGAAGCGCTCGAGAGCGGCGACATCGAGCTGCGCTACGATGCCAACGAAGGTAGTTTTTCCGCCTGGTATTTCGAGCATCGATTGCCGATCGCGCCGGAGCGCTATGGCGAGATGCTGCGGATGATCGTGAAGGAAGCCGACGCGGCCGAGACCGAGGCCGGCAAGCGCCTGCTGTCGCTCGCGGCCCGCTACACGGGACTGCGCCGTCCAAACCGCAAGGAAGCGCCCGGCTTCAAGGCGGAGCTTAGGGAGATCGCAGGCAGTGCCGATATCATCGCGCGCGGCCTCGGCGCCTATCGCGCCGCCAAGGACCGTCCCGCGCAGACGCTGGCGCTGCATCACTTGCTGGAGCGCCAGCACTACAAGCTCGGCCACTGGCGGCTTGCCTCCAGCGACATCAACTATCGCCGCTTCTTCGACGTCAACGGGCTCGCCGGCATGCGCGTCGAGGATCCCGGCACGTTCGCCGCCACGCACCGGTTGGTGAAGCAACTCATTGCCGACGGCAAACTGCAAGGCATCCGGCTCGATCATATCGACGGCCTGCGCGATCCCGCGCAATATTGCCAGCGGCTGCGCCGTCTGGTGCGCGACGCGCAGGGCACCACAAAGCCGTTCTATACGGTGATCGAGAAAATCCTCTGCGAGCACGAGCGCCTGCCGCATTTCGCCGGTGTCCAGGGCACCACCGGCTATGAGTGGATGAATGCCATCACTCACGTTCTGGTCGATGCCAAGGGGCTGGAGGCTCTGGACGAGACCTGGCGGCAGATCAGCAACCGGTCGCCACGGCTCGCGCCTTACGTCAAGGACGCCAAACGGCGCGTGCTGGAGACGTTGCTGACCAGCGAATTCACGGTTCTGACGCGCCTGCTTGCGCGCATCGCCAACGGGCACTATTCGACCCGCGACTTTTCAGCCGACAGCCTGCGGCAGGCGCTCGAACTCTACGTGCTGCATTTCCCGGTGTACCGGACCTACCTGACGACAAGCGCGCCAACGGCGAACGATCGCAAGCTGATCGACGACACCATCGATGCCGCTCGCCGGGAATGGTTCGCCGCGGACGAAGGCATTTTCGACTTCCTGCGCGATGCGCTCACCATGGATTTGCTCAAGCCTGGCCGTCCCCCGCACAGCGCCCCGCGCGTGCGTCGGTTTGCGCTGAAGGTGCAGCAATTCACCGGGCCGATGATGGCGAAGTCGCTGGAGGACACCGCTTTCTATCAATTCCACCGGCTGCTCGCCCTGAACGAAGTCGGTGGCGATCCCGCGAGCAAGGGCCTCACCATTCCCGCTTTCCACGAGATCATGCAGACCCGCGCCAGGGAATGGCCGCAAGGGATGACGGCGACCGCCACGCACGACACCAAACGTGGCGAGGACGCCCGCGCGCGGATCGCGGCCTTAAGTGAAATTCCCGGCGAATGGACCAGCGCCGTGGCGCGCTGGAAAGTCCTGAACGCGCCGCACCTCGCGCTCGACGGCAATCTGCGCGCTCCGTCGGCAACGTTCGAATACATGCTCTACCAGACGCTGCTCGGCGCCTGGTCCCTCCCGGCGCCGGCCGATGCCGGTTTCGTCGAGCGTATCCAGGCCTACGCGCTCAAGGCCGCGCGCGAGGGCAAGGAGGAGACTAGCTGGCTCAACCCGCACGAGGCTTATGAGAACGGCGTCAAGAGCTTTATCGCGAAGATCCTCGATCCCGCGCTCTCAGGCGAACTCCTGGAGGCGCTGCAAA
Organism: Bradyrhizobium sp. WSM4874; assembly: GCF_055811835.1. Classification (NCBI taxonomy): domain Bacteria; kingdom Pseudomonadati; phylum Pseudomonadota; class Alphaproteobacteria; order Hyphomicrobiales; family Nitrobacteraceae; genus Bradyrhizobium; species Bradyrhizobium sp. WSM4874. Next base: position 129,933 of record NZ_JBVVPR010000011.1, on the reverse strand, counting down.
CCCTGGCACGCCGCGTCGCGCTGCTCGGGGCGCTGAACGCGCTGAGCCAGCTCACGCTCAAGGCGACACTGCCGGGCGTCCCCGACTTCTACCAGGGCACCGAATTCTGGGATCTGTCGCTGGTCGATCCCGACAACCGGCGCCCGGTGGATTTTTCCGCGCGACACGCGGCGCTGGGCACGCTGGACAATCCGGATTGGAATGATCTGATCAAGAGCTGGCCGGACGGCCAGCTCAAGCTGGCCTGGACGCGGCACCTGCTCAAGCTGCGCAATGAGCTGCCCGACGTTTTCGCGCGAGGCGACTACCAGCCGCTTCAGGTGCGGGGCGCACATGCCGACCATGTCGTGGCCTTTGCCCGCCGCCACGGCCGCACTGCTGCGATCGTCGTTGTCGGGCGCCACTTCGCTCCTTTCACGCAAGCGGGACGCGAATGGCCGGCGTTCGATGGGGTCGACGCCACCATCGACGTCACGGGCTATAGCGTGCCGGGTTTTGCAGGCAACGATCTGCCGCTCGCGCAGGCGCTTCGCGGCTTTCCAGCTTCGGTCATCCCGGCGCGCCCCGCGGATGCGGCGAAGCCGGTGCGACAGCGCACCCGCGCTTGAACGCTAGCTTTTCGCGTCTTTGCCCAACAGCAACTGGCCGCGCTTGCGGATCGTGGCCTGAGCCATCTCCGCAAAGCGCTGCAGCAGCCAAGGCAGCACCACCTGTACCTTGACATGGTCGTCGCCGACGTCGACCTGCCCCGTTGCTATCTGCCCGAGCGCGCGGATGCGGAAGTTCATGCTGTCGCCGTTCCAGCGCTCCTCCTCGACCTGCACCACCGGAATGCTGGCGGCAGCGCGGCCGAGCCCGGTCTTGAGACGGCGCACCGCCTCCTCGCGGCCGAGACGGTGGGGAATGGAGACGACAAGCGGTGCTGACATGGCTCTGCCCGGTTAGTGATTGAACCTCACATAATCATGCCCCCCAGTGCCACAAAGGTTCCATGCAAGTGGAGCGTGCAACCGGTGTTTCATATGGGGAACTTTAAAACCTGCGGCAAGTTGCCCTCGCACAACGGGACAGGTTGCAACGACCCTTCCAACGAAGGGCTGGAGGAGATTTCGCATGTCTATCGGTACGATCATTCTGATCATTTTGGTCATCGCGCTGCTCGGCGGCTTCAGCGGCATCGGCGGCGGCCCGTTCTACGGCACCGGCTATTACGGCGGCGGCGGTCTCGGGCTCGTCATCGTGATCCTGCTGATCCTGCTGCTGCTGGGACGGATCTAGCCGGGTTCGGTAGGGTGGGTTAGCCGCAAGGCGTAACCCACCTCTTTCTTTCCGCGTCGACAAAAGTGGTGGGTTACGCTTCGCTAACCCACCCTACTTCTTTTTATCCGCCAGCTTCTTGATCGCTGCCTTGATCGACACGGCTGCATCGTCATAACCATCCCACGCCTTCGACCGCGACAGCAGGCCGGGCACGCTACGCAGCGTGTAGCGCTTCGGATCGAGATCGGTCTTCACCTGCGCCCAGGTGAGCGGCATCGACACAGTGGCACCGGCGCGCGCACGCGGCGACAGCGGGGCCACCGCCGTCGACATGCGATCGTTGCGCAAATAGTCCAGGAAGATCTTTCCCATTCGCAGCTTCTTCGACATGTTGAGCAGATAGCGCTCGGGATTGTCGTCCGCCATCCACTGGCAGACACCTTGCGCGAAGGCCTTGGCTTCTTTCCAGCTCACCTGGTCGCGCGCGCCATGTCGCAGCGGTACCACGACGTGCAGGCCCTTGCCGCCGGTGGTCTTGCAGAAGCTCTCCATGCCGATGTCGGTCAGCCGCTGCCGCATCTCCTTGGCGGCCTCGACGACGTCGGCGAAGACGACGTCGGGCGCGGGATCGAGATCGAACACCAGCCGGCCCGGAGTATCGTAGGCGTAAGGCGCGCAATTCCAGGGATGCAACTCGACGCCGCCGATCTGCGCCACGGCCGCGAGCCCCTCGATGCGATCGATCTGCAAATAAGGCTTGCGGTCGCCGGAGACCCGCGCGAGCTCCAGGAGGTTCGACGTGCCCTGCATGGCGTGGCGCTGGAAGAAGCATTCGCCCTTGATGCCGTCAGGGGCGCGGATCAGCGAACATGGCCGGCCCTTCAGGTGCACGATCATCCACTCGCCGACGGCTTCGAGATAGCGCGCGAGATCCAGCTTGGTGACGGGATCGCCATTGCCGTCGTCCGGCCAGAGCTCCTTGTCCGGCTTGGAGATGACGACACCCATCACTTCGGCACTGCCACCTTGCGCCGTTCGTGCGCCGGTCTTCGCTTGCGCGCGCGGCTTGGCACGCCGCTTGGTCGAGGGCTCGGCAAGCTCGGTATCGACCGGTGTCTCGGCCTCGACCTCCTCCGCCGGCTTGTCCTGCCGCAGACCCTTGAAGGCGGCCTGGCGGATGTTGCCGTCGGCAGTGAAGCCGGCGAACTCGATCTCCGCCACAAGCTCCGGCTTCAGCCAGTGCACCTCGCGCGCTTTTTTCGGTGCGTTCTTGCCGCCAAAGGGGCTTTGCTTGGCCTCCATAGCCTTCAAGGACGGCATGATGCGCTTGACCTTGTCGGCGCCGAAGCCGGTTCCGACCATCCCGACGAAGGCGAGATGATCGCCGCGGTGCACGCCGGCCATCAGCGAACGGAATTTACCATTGGTGGTCTTGTAGCCGCCGATCACGACCTCATGGCCGGCACGGCATTTGGCCTTGGTCCAGCTTTCTGTCCGCCCCGAACGATAAGGTGCGTCCAGCTTCTTCGACACCACGCCCTCGAGCTCGAGCTTACAGGCCGATTGCAGCACGGCGTCGCCGCCGCTTTCGAAATGCTCGACATAGCGAATCTGGCTCGATTTTTTCTTGCGTGCCTCCAGGAGCTCCTTGAGGCGGTCCTTGCGCTCCCCGAGCGGCAGCCGCCGCAAATCGAGGCGTTCGACGAACAGGAGGTCGAAAGCGAAGAAGATGAGCTCGTCGGTCTTGCCGTCCGAGAGCGCGGCCTGAAGCGACGAAAAGTTCGGTGCCCCATTGTGGTCGAGCGCGACGATCTCGCCGTCGATCATCAAATCCGGCAACGCGCCCGCTTCCTTCGCGATGCTTGCGAATTTTTCGGTCCAGTCGAGGCCTTTGCGCGTCTTCAACGTCGCCTTGCCGCCCTCGACCCGCAGCTGCACGCGGTAGCCGTCGAACTTGATCTCGTGGCACCAGCCATCGCCACCCGGCGGGCGCTCGACCGAGGTGCAGAGCTGCGGCGCGACGAAATCCGGCATCTCCGCCTTCTTCGCGGTCGTCGCGGTTGTGGCTTTCTTCTTTGCCGTCTTGCCGGTCTTCAACGCCGCGCGGGGTGCCGGCTTGACCGTGCGCTCTTTCGCCTCGTCCGCCCGGTTGGACTGCCAGACCGCGTCGGCCTTGGCCTTGGTGCCCTTCGCCAGCATGAACGGTTTTGGCGCCCGGCCTTTGCCTCCGGCGATCTGCTCCATCGCACGGCCGGAGGCGACCGACTTGTCCTCCTCGAGAATGTCGTTGTCTGCGCCCTCGCGGACATGTTCGTCGCGATGCTTGATCAAGAGCCAATTGGTCCGCTTGCCGCCGGTGCGGTCGTTGCGCATGCGCACCAGGACCCAGCTACCGTGCAGCTTCTCGCCATGCAGGGTGAATTTCAAATCGCCCTTCTTGAAACCGCGTTCGGGATCTTCGGATTCCCAGGTGCCGCGGTCCCACAGCATGACCGTGCCGCCGCCGTATTGGCCCTCCGGAATCGTACCCTCGAAGTCGCCATAGTCGAGCGGGTGGTCCTCGACCTCGACGGCCAGCCGCTTGTCGTGCGGATCGAGCGAGGGCCCTTTCGTCACCGCCCAGGACTTGAAGACGCCGTCGAACTCGAGCCGCAGATCGTAGTGCAGCCGCGAGGCGTCATGTTTCTGGATCACGAAGCGCCGCTGCTTCGATTGCGCCACCGCGGTCTTTCCCGACGGCTCCGGCGTCTTCTCGAAATCACGTTTCTGTCGATACTTGGAGAGCTTTTGCAGCACGACTGGTCCCGGATTCTCTTTCGGCGTGGAAGCCTATCACGCCCCGCACCCCACCCGGAACCAAAACCCCGCGGGACGGTTGGGGTTCCAAACTAACTCGAAGACGCTGGAGAACGGAATGGCACCGCGCGCCTATTGGAAGGGAACGTTGAAGCTCTCGCTGGTCAGTTGCCCCGTTGTGCTTTATCCGGCGACCACCGCGGCCGAGAAGACGCGGTTTCACATGATCAACCGCGAGACCGGCAACCGATTGAAGCAGCAGATGATCGACGCCGAGACCGGCGACGTCGTCGAAAGCGACCAGAAGGGACGCGGCTACGAGCTGCGCAAGGGTAAATACGTCGAGATCGAGCCGGAGGAGCTCGAAGCGGTCCAGATCGAGAGCAACCACACCATCGACATCGAGAGTTTTGTGCCGAGCGACGAGATCGACCAGCGCTATCTCAACCATCCCTACTACATCGCGCCCGACGGCAAGGCCGCAGTCGATGCCTTTGCCGTGATCCGCGACGCCATGAAGGACCAGGATCGCGTCGCGCTCGCCAAGATCGTGCTCACCAATCGCGAGCACATCATCGCGATCGAGCCGCTCGGCAAAGGTCTGCTCGGCACCACGCTGCGCTTCCCCTACGAACTGCGCGACGAAGACCAGTTCTTCGACGATATCAAGAGCCCGAAGATCACCAAGGACATGGTCGAGCTCGCGGGCCACATCCTCCAGACCAAGGCTTCCCATTTCGATCCCAGCAAGTTCAAGGACGACTACGAGAACGCGCTGAAGGCCCTGGTGAAGCGCAAGGCCAGCGGCAAGACGATCGAACTGCCGGAGCCCGAGGAGAAGCCGAGCAATGTCGTCAGCCTGATGGATGCGCTGAAGCAGAGCCTGAAGGGCCGCGGCGGGAAGAAGACCGCGGCCAAGTCCCATGCGCGCCGGGCGTCGGGGCGAACGCGCGCCGCGAAGAAGACGCATCGATCGACGGCGCGGCAGAGGAAGGCGAGCTGACCTGCTCCGTCATTGCGAGCGCAGCGAAGCAATCCAGTATCTTTCCGCGGAGGGATTCTGGATTGCTTCGCTGCGCTCGCAATGACGATGTTGATGCAGGCTTGCGCCGCCATTTCGGTCGTCATGCCCGGGCTTGTCCCGGGCATCCACGTTCTCGATGCCGCGTCAGGACGTGGATGGCTGGGACAAGCCCGGCCATGACGGATCGTCGCACGTGGGCAGCCTAATCCCCCGCCCTCAGCCGATACCCAATCCCCGTCTCCGTCAGCACAAATTGCGGCCGTTCCGGATCGGCTTCGATCTTCTGCCGGAGTTGGCGGACATAGACGCGCAGATATTGCGCATCCGTCAGTTCATCCCAGAGCTCCCTCAGCAGGAAGCGGTGGGTAAGCACCTTGCCGGCGTGCTGCACCAGCACACGCAGGAGGTCATATTCCTTCGGCGACAGTTTGACGTCGCGCTCGCCGACCTTGACGATCCGGCGCACCAGATCGACCGAGAGACCGCCGGCACGAAACACCGGGCGCTCGCCCTGGATCTGAAGCTGGTGCCTCAGCGCGGCGCGCAGGCGCGCCAGCAGTTCGTCCATGCCGAACGGCTTTGTCAGGTAATCGTCGGCACCGAGATCGAGCGCCTGCACCTTGCCGCCCTCGTCGCCACGGCTCGACAACACCACGATCGGCACAGCTTCATTGCGGGCGCGGATGGTACGCAACAAGTCGTGGCCCTGGATGTCGGGCAGGCCGAGATCGAGGATGATCAGCGCCGGATCCTCGCTGAGCTTCTCCAGCGCGGTCTTGCCGCTCGACGCCTCCAGGATCTCATAGCCCTGCGTCGAGAGCCCCATCCGCAGCAATTTGCGGATCGGCGGCTCGTCGTCGATGACCAGCACTTTGATCGGGGCAGCGCTCATGCGGCGGTATCCAATGCGCGGGTCCGGGCCGGAATGGGCAGACGGATGGTCAGAACCGCACCGCTCCGGTCGCCGCGATTCGCGGCCGAGATCGTGCCATGCATCGCCTCGACGAAGCCGCGGGAAATGGCGAGCCCGAGCCCGGTGCCGGGCCGGACATGGTCACCCTTCTGCACGCGATAAAACTTGTCGAACACGCTCTCGAGCTCCTCGGACGGAATGCCGTCGCCCTCGTCGGCAATCTGGAGCACCACATGATCGCTGTCGCGCCGGCTGCGAATAGAGACGGTCGCGTGGGGCGGCGAATATTTGGCGGCGTTGTCGAGCAGGTTGAACAGCACCTGCTCGAACAGCACCGCATCGAGCTGGAGCATAGGAAGGTCTGCGGCCAACTCCAACTCCACCTTGTGAGCGGCGAGGATCTTGGCTGCACGCCGGAGCGCGCTGCCGACGATCTCTCCGAGATCGTGCAACGCAGCGTTGGGCACGATGGCGCCGGATTCGAGCTTGGTCATGTCGAGCAGATTGGCGATGAAGCGGTTGAGCCGTTCGGATTCGTCGATCACGGTCGCGAGCAGGTCGCGCTTCTCAGTGTCGGAGAGCGCGCTGGCGAGATCGCGCATGGTCGAGGCCGCACCCAGCACGGATGCGAGCGGCGTCTTCAGGTCGTGTGAAATCGAGGTGAGCAATGCGGAACGCAGCCGCTCGGATTCGACGGAGCGCTTGACGCGATCGACGTCCTCGACCAGCAGCACGCGCTCGATCGCCAGCGCGCCCTGGTCGACCAGCGCGTCGAGCAGCCGGCGCTGGTCCGGCGTCAGCAAGGGACCGGTGCGATCGTCGTCAATGCCGATCACGCCGATCGGTCCGCGCCCGGTGCGCATCGGCAGGAACAGCCGCTTTGCGCCCGGCAGCGTGTCCGACCCGCGGCCTGCAGGCCGATCGTTGCTCCAGGCCCAGTTGGCAGCGGCAAGGTCGGCCTGATCGAGATCGTCCTCGGGCGGATAGCCCGACTTCACCGTGAGCAGGCCTTCGTCCGGCAACAGCAGCACCACGCGGACTTTCAGCATCAGCGCGATCTGGTAGGCGGTCGCCCACAGCACGTCGTCGAGCGTGCCGGTGCCGGCGAGCTTGCGGCTGAAAGCATAGAGCTGCTCGGTGGTCCGGATGCGGCCGATCGCAGCATCGGCCTGGGTGCGGACCCGCCCCGCAACATTCGACACCACGAACGCAATCAGCATGAAGAAAAAGAATGCCGCGACGTTGGTCGGATCGGTGATGGTGAAGGTATAGACCGGCGGCAGAAAGAAGAAATTGTAGGCGAGCGACGCTGCGACACTCGCAAGCAACGACGGCCACAATCCGTAGCGCACGGCAACCGTCACCACGGCGGTCAGAAACATCAGGTCGACGTTCTCAATGCCGAAATAGGGCTTGATGGCCACGGCGGCAGCGAGGCCAAGCGCGGTGATCCCGAGTGCCTTCAGGTAGGGTCGCGCATCGAACGGGTCCGATCGCGTTGCGGTCTGCACCGCCGTCTTCGGCGCCGGCTCGCTCGTGAGTTCGTCGCCAGGAATGACATGTACGCTGATATTCCCGGCGCGGCGCACCAGATCGTGCACGACGGAGCCGCGCGTCATCTCGAACCAGAGCGAGCGCGTCGACTTGCCGATCACGATCTGGGTGACGTTGTTGCCTTGCGCGAAGTTGACGACGTCGTCGGCGATGCGGCGGCCGACGCCCGGAATCGTCAGCGCCTCGCCGCCGAGCGATTCTGCGAGCCGCAGCGTATCGGCCAGCCGGTCGCGCTCCTCATCGGACATTTGCAGGGAGCGCCGCGTCTCGATCGACACCGCAATGAACGGCGCGTGCAGCCGGTCGGCCAGCCGCTTGGTGTAGCGAACGAGGCTGGCCGCGCGCGGATCTTCGCTGATGCAGACGAGGATGCGCTCGCCCGCGGCCCAAGGACCGGCGATCGCGTTCGCCTGCATGTGAGTGAGCAGCTGCTCGTCGACCCGTTCGGCCGTGCGCCGCAGCGCGAGTTCGCGCAGCGCGGTCAGGTTGCCGGGCGAGAAATAATGCTCCAGCGCCCGCTCGGCCTGCCTGGGGACATAGACCTTGCCCTCTTTCAGCCGCTGGATCAGGTCGTCAGGCGTGAGGTCGATCAGCTCGATGGCGTCTGCGCGGTCGAACACCGAATCCGGCACGGTCTCGCGTACCCGCACATGGGTGATCTGGGCGACGACGTCGTTCAGGCTCTCGATGTGCTGGATATTGACGGCGGTGTAGACGTCGATGCCGTGGGACAGCAGTTCTTCGACATCGAGATAACGCTTTGGATGGCGGCTGCCGGCGGCATTGGTGTGAGCGAGTTCGTCGACCAGCGCGATTTTCGGCCGGCGCGCGATCACGGCGTCGAGATCCAGTTCCTCGACAATCTGGCCGCGGTAATCGAGCTTCTTGCGCGGGATCACTTCCAGCCCGCGCACCAGCGCCTCGGTCTCGGCCCGGCCATGGGTCTCGACGAAGCCGACCACGACGTCGATGCCGGCCTTGCGCTTGGCGTGGGCGCTTTGCAGCATCTCGTAGGTCTTGCCGACGCCGGGAGCGGCGCCGACGAAGATCTTCAGCTTGCCGCTCACGCCTTCCTCCCGGCGCGCAGCTTCCAGCAGCGCCTCGGGCGAAGGACGTTGTTCGGGATCGCGGCGCTCTCGGACCATCAAGTCAATATAACATCCGCGCGGGCCTAGCCTAGACTACTTCGTGGCACGATCGAGCGCGAGATTCAGAGCCAGCACGTTGACGCGGGGCTCGCCGATCAGGCCGAGCAGACGGCCTTGGATGTTGGAAGCCACCATTTGCCTGACCTGATCCTCCGGCACGTTTCGCGCCTTTGCTACCCGCAGCACCTGGAATTGCGCCGCTTCCGGCGAGATATCCGGATCGAGGCCACTGGCTGAGGTCGTCACGAGGTCGACCGGCACGGCGGCATTCGGATTCTCGCCCTTGAGCTTGTCCACATCATCCTTCAGCCGGTCGGCCAGCGCCTTGCTGGTCGGGCCGAGATTGGAGCCGCCCGAATTGGCGGCGTTGTAGGGCGCCAGCACGGTCTTGGTCGAATCGCTCGGATCAGGGGCTACCGTCGCCGAGAGGCGGCCGTGGAAATATTTGTCGTCCTTGAACTCCTGCCCGATCAGGGCGGAGCCGATCACCTTGCCGTCCTTCTCGATCAGGCTGCCCTGCGCCTGCACCGGGAAGATTGCGCCGGCAATAGCGGTCATCGCGAGCGGATAGGCCAAGCCAGTGATGGCGGTGAGCACCAGCAGCAGGACAATGGCGGGGCGGATTTCTCTGAGCATGTTAGGTCTCCAGTTATTTCGCCATCTCGAGCGGAGCATCCCTGCCGTCGTTCCGGGGCGATGCGAAGCATCGAACCCGGAACCTCGAGATTCCGGGTTCGCCTCTCCGAGGCGCCCCGGAATGACAGAGAGATTCGCTCCTCGCAATGACGTTAAGCCAGGTGCAAGGCAACGACGACGAGATCGATCGCCTTGATACCGATGAAGGGAATGACGATGCCGCCGAGGCCGTAGATCAGCAGATTGCGCCGGAGCAGTGCGCCCGCGCCGACCGCACGATAGACGACGCCCTTCAGCGCCAGCGGGATCAGGGCGATAATGATCAGCGCGTTGAAGATGATCGCCGACAGGATGGCGCTCTGCGGGCTCGACAGGTTCATGACGTTGAGCACGTTGAGCTGGGGGTAGAACGCCAGGAACATCGCCGGGATGATCGCGAAATACTTCGCGACGTCGTTGGCGATCGAGAACGTGGTCAGCGCGCCGCGCGTCATCAGCAGCTGCTTGCCGATCTCGACCACCTCGATCAGCTTGGTCGGATTGGAGTCGAGGTCGACCATGTTGCCGGCCTCGCGAGCCGCCTGCGTGCCCGTGTTCATGGCGACACCGACGTCCGCCTGCGCGAGCGCCGGCGCGTCGTTGGTGCCGTCGCCGCACATCGCCACCAGCTTGCCCTTGGCCTGCTCGTCGCGGATCAGCTTGAGCTTGTCCTCGGGGGTCGCTTGCGCCAGGAAGTCGTCGACGCCGGCTTCCGCTGCGATCGCGGCGGCCGTCATCGGATTGTCACCGGTAATCATGACGGTGCGGATACCCATGCGTCGCAGCTCGGCAAAGCGCTCGCGGATGCCGCCCTTGACGATGTCCTTGAGCTGGATGACGCCGAGCAGCTTGCCGTCCCTGGCGACCGCCAGCGGCGTACCGCCGGCCTTCGATATGTCGTCGGCGATGGTCTGGATCTCGCGGCCGATGTCCGAGAACCCGGCGGGCTGGATGGAACGAGCCGTGTTGCCTGAGGCGACCGCCAGCGGTGCACCGCCACCGACATAGTTGAGGATCGCATCGACCGCGCCCTTGCGCACCGACGAGCCGCCGGCAGCGACACCGCTCATGCGAGTCTGCGCCGTGAATGGGATGAAGGTGGCTCCCAACTCGGCCATGTCGCGGCCGCGGATGCCGTATTTCTCCTTGGCCAGCACCACGATCGAGCGGCCCTCCGGGGTCTCGTCGGCGAGCGAGGCGAGCTGGGCCGCGTCCGCGAGCTCCTGCTCGGTGACGCCGCGCACCGGGCGGAAGGAGGTCGCCTGGCGGTTGCCGAGTGTAATCGTTCCGGTCTTGTCGAGCAGCAGCGTGTCGACGTCTCCGGCGGCCTCGACGGCACGGCCGGACATCGCCAGCACGTTGAAGCGGACCAGGCGGTCCATGCCGGCGATGCCGATCGCCGACAGCAGCGCGCCGATCGTGGTCGGGATCAGCGTGACGAACAGCGCGACCAGCACGACCACCGAGATCGAGCCGCCGGCATAGGCCGCGTAGCTCGGGATGGTGACGGTGGCGAACACGAAGATGATGGTGAGGCCGGCCAGCAGGATGTTGAGTGCGATCTCGTTCGGGGTCTTCGCCCGCTCGGCGCCCTCGACCAGCTTGATCATGCGGTCGATGAAGGTCGAGCCCTGTGCTGCGGTGATCCGCACGCGGATCCAGTCGGACAGCACCTGGGTGCCGCCGGTCACTGCCGAACGGTCACCGCCGGATTCGCGGATCACGGGTGCGGACTCGCCGGTGATGGCGGCCTCGTTGACGGACGCGACGCCCTCGATCACCTCGCCATCGGAGGGAATGGTATCGCCGGCCTCGACCAGCACAACGTCCCCCACCTTGAGGCTGGTGCCCGGCACGAGATTGAAGGCCTGGCCGGCGCCGGCCAGCAGCTTGGCCTGGCTCTCGGTGCGGGTCTTGCGCAGCGATTCCGCCTGCGCCTTGCCGCGGCCTTCGGCCACGGCCTCGGCAAGATTGGCAAACAGCACCGTGAACCAGAGCCAGACGATGATCTGGAAGGTAAAGCCGAGATTCGCGCCGCCCGTGACGAGATCGCGCAGGAAGATCACAGTGGTGAGCGCGGCCACGATCTCGACCACAAACATCACGGGGTTCTTGATCATCAAGCGCGGATCGAGCTTGGTGAAGGACGCGCGGATCGCAGGCACGACGATCTTGGGATCGGGCATCGCCGAGACGGACGCGCGTTTTTGCAGTTTCATGGTATCCATGGAGGTCACTCCAAAACAATCAGAAGGCTGTCGATCAGAACACTTGCTGTTCAGAAGATTTGCTGTTCAGAACACTTGTTGTTCAGAAGATTTGGCCGGCGTTCATCGCGAGATGCTCGACGATGGGACCGAGAGCGAGGGCAGGGAAGAAGGTCAGGCCGCCGATGATCAGGATCACGCCGACGACGAGGCCAACGAACAGCCCGCCGGTGGTCGGGAGGGTACCCGCGGACGGCGGGATGGATTTCTTGGCGGCCAGCGAGCCCGCAATCGCCATCGCCGGGATGATCATGAAGAAGCGGCCGACGAACATCGCGCTTGCCAGCGTGAGGTTGTAGAAGAAGGTGTTGCCGGTGAGGCCTGCGAAGGCCGAGCCGTTGTTGCCGGTCGCCGAGGTGAAGGCATAGAGCACCTCGGTAAAGCCATGCGGGCCGGCATTCGCCATCGAGGCGACCGCCGCCGGATAGACCACGCCGACCGCGGTCCAGCCGAGGATCATCAGCGGCAGCACCAGGATGGCCAGCATTGCCATCTTGACCTCGCGCGCCTCGATCTTCTTGCCGACATATTCCGGCGTGCGACCGACCATCAGGCCCGCCACGAAGATCGCGAGGATGACGAACAGCAGCATGCCGTACATGCCGGCGCCGACGCCGCCGACGACGATCTCGCCGAGCTTGATGTTGATCAGCGGAATCATGCCGCCGAGTGCGGTGAAGCTGTCATGCATGGCGTTGACAGCGCCGCAGGAGGCGGCCGTCGTGATCACGGCGAACAGGGAGGACGCCACGATGCCGAAGCGAACCTCCTTGCCTTCCATGTTGCCGCCGGTCAGGCCGAGCGCGTGCATGGTCGAAGTACCGTTGGCCTCCGCCCAATAGGTGATGGCGACCCCAGCGAGGAACAGCACGCCCATCACGGACAGGATTGCCCAGCCCTGGCGCTGGTTGCCGACCATACGACCGAACACGTTTGTGAGCGCGGCGCCAAGCGTGAAGATCGACAGCATCTGAATGAAGTTGGACAGCGCGGTCGGGTTCTCGAACGGGTGCGCCGCGTTGGCATTGAAGAAGCCGCCGCCATTGGTGCCAAGCATCTTGATCGCGACCTGCGAGGCGACCGGCCCGACCGCAATGGTCTGCTTGGCGCCTTCGAGCGTGGTGGCCTCGACATAGTCACCAAGCGTCTGTGGCATGCCCTGCCAGACCAGGAATAGCGTGTAGACGATACAGATCGGCAGCAGTACGTAGAGCGTACAGCGCGTGACGTCGACCCAGAAATTTCCGATCGTGCGCATTGAGGCGCGCGAGAAGCCGCGGATCAGCGCCACCGCGAGGGCGATGCCGGTCGCCGCCGACAGGAAGTTCTGGTGCGTCAGGCCAAGCATCTGCACGAGATAGGAGATCGTGCTCTCGCCGCCGTAGTTCTGCCAATTGGTGTTGGTGATAAAGGAGATCGCGGTGTTGAAGGACAAATCCGCGGCGACCGCCGACTGCCCGGCCGGATTGAACGGCAGTACATCCTGCAGCCGCATCACGCCATAGATGATGAGGAAGCCGCCGACGTGGAACAAAAGCATGGCGACCGTATAGGTCAGCCAATGCTGCTCGCGCTTCTCGTCGACGCCGGAGAACCAGTAGATACCGGCCTCGATCGGACGCAGCACCGGCGACAGGAAGGTCCGCTCGCCGTTGAACACGCGCGTCATGTACCAGCCGAGCGGTTTTGTCAGCGCAACGATAATGACGCAGAAAAGAATGATCTGGAGCCAACCGATCACAGTCATGGAATTAACCCTTCAGGCTTCGTAAGCACGATCAGAACCGCTCGGGCCGCAGCAGCGCGTAAGTGAGGTAGAACAGGAGACCGAGCGAGACGGCACCGGCGAGCGAATAATCGAAGATCATGGTCCGCTCCCTCAAAGCCGTTCGCAGGCGTAGGTGTAACCGATCGCGAGCGCGAAGAAGCCGAAGCCCAGCGCCAGCATCAGAATGTCCATCATGGAGATACTCCTCGTTGCGCCCTTGATTTCGGTGCAACCGTTTTCTTGGGAGACCCGGTCGGCGCGTGAAAGGAAATGCCGGTGCATTTCCACGGGGCCTACCGGGACTTTTGACCGGGCTGAAGTGCCACCGCGGGGATAGGTTTTCGAGACGAGGGCCGTGGCGAAGTTATAGGAATCTCATAAAGGCCGGCGGCGGTCCGATGCCCACACTTATGAAATCGCTATATCTCCCGCCCCGTCCCCATCTCGTTTTCAAATGCCGTTTTGGCCATCTTGGAGAGGCCGGCCGACTGACCGACGCCAATCCCAGGAGGCCTGACATGACCGCCGCCCGCCGACACCACGAACCGCCGTCACTCAGCGACCGCTTGCGCAGCACGCAGGCGATGACGCGGCCCTTGATGCTCGACATCATCGCGCACGCCTGCCGTCGCTTCCCTTCGCTTGGACAAAGCGAACGCACCGCACGCATCATGCGCCTGGTCGATGTCGAGGCCTGGGCCGATGCCGCGCTGGCACTGATGGAGCTGGAGCTGCCACTCTGGCAGGTCCGCCGCATCGCCTATGACGAGGGCGAATGGCACTGTGCTCTCTCGCGCGAGCGCGAATTGCCGGACTGGCTCGACGCCGCGGTCGAAGCCCACCACGCCGATCTCGCGCTCGCGCTGCTGTCGGCCTTCGTCGAGGTCGAGGCATCGATCCTGGCCGTCTCGCGTCCGAGCGTTCCCACTGTTCGTTCCGCGCCTGACCCGCTCTATGAGCCGGTCGGCTGCGAGAATTTCGGCTAGTGGGGCGCGGTCCTGACGCTCGTCATCACACTCGTGGCGCGCGGGCTCGGAGCATAAGCCCTCACGCCATCGACCGCGAATTGACCATGGCTGCCTAGGAGGCGAGCAACCGGCTCCGCAGCGCGGTCACGATGCCCGGTTGAGGGTGCGTATCCCCTCGGAGAGGGCGTGGCCAAAAACACCCGGCCGATCTGGCGAAATTTCGCGGAACCGTGTAGATCGGGTTCATGAGCACCAGCAACGTCAACGTCGTCGCCCATCCCCTGGTCCAGCACAAGCTCTCCCTGATGCGGGAGAAGGACCGCTCGACCAAGAGCTTTCGCGAGATCCTGAACGAGATCGGGATGCTGCTCGGCTACGAGGTGACGCGCGACCTGCCGCTGGAGCTGGTCGAGATCGAGACGCCGATTGCGCCGATGCGGGCGCCCAAGATCGCCGGCAAGAAGCTCACGCTGGCGCCGATCCTGCGCGCCGGCGTCGGCTTCCTCGACGGCATGCTGGCGCTGATGCCCTCGGCGCGCATCGCCCATATCGGACTCTACCGCGATCCCCAGACGTTGCAGGCCGTGGAATATTACTTCAAGGCGCCGCAGGACCTGTCGGACCGCACCGTGATCCTGATGGACCCGATGCTGGCGACCGGCAACTCGGCCTGCGCCGGCGCCTCGCTGCTGAAGGCGCGCGGCGCCCGCGACATCCGCTTCGTCTGCCTTCTGGCCGCGCCTGAAGGCGTCGCGCAGTTCCAGAGCGAACATCCCGACGTGCCGGTCTGGACCGCCGCGATCGATGAGCGGCTGAACGACCACGGCTACATCGTGCCGGGGCTGGGCGACGCCGGCGACCGGATGTTCGGCACCAAGTAGACAGGTTCGCGCGGTCGGGTTAGTCCGGTTGCCATGAGCGCCAATGAATTTTCGCTGCAATCGCTGATCAGGACCGAAGCCGCCGATCCGGCCTTTGTGTTCGACGGCACGCCGGTCTCGCGCGCGGAATTCTCGGAAAAGATCGAGCAGGCCGCCGCCTGGCTTGCCGCGCGCGGTATCGGCAAGGGCGACGTCGTCGCGGTCTGGCTGGTCAACCGGATCGAATGGATCGCGCTGCTGTTCGCCGCCGCCCGGCTCGGGGCAATCGTCGCCGCCGTCAATACACGCTACCGCAGCGCGGAGGTCGCTCATCTCCTGAAGCTGTCCGACGCCAGGCTGATGGTGATCGAAGCCGCGTTCCGCTCGATCGACTTTGCCGCTATTCTCGCTGACGTCGCCAAGGACGAGGTGCCTGCGCTGCGAGAACTCGCGGTAGTTGGCGGGGATGCGATCCCCGCACATTGGCCGTGCGTGCGCTTCGATGCCTTCGACAAGCCCTATCCGCCGGCTCCCCCAGCGGATGAGGACGTCGATCTGCCTTTGCTGCTCTACACGACATCGGGCACCACCAAGGGACCGAAGCTTGTCGCGCATTCGCAGCGCACGCTGGCCACGCACGCCGCCTCCGTTGCCAAGGCGCTAAAACTCTCGCCGCAGCGCCATGCGCTGCTGGCCATGCTGCCGTTCTGCGGCACCTTCGGCATGACGAGCCTGCTCGGCTTCATCGCAGCGGGCGCGACCGTCCATGCGCTCGACGCCTTCGAGGGCGCGCCGGCGCTGAAGATTCTCCGCGAGTACGGGATCACCCACGCCTTTGGCTCGGACGAGATGTTCCGCCGCATCCTCACCCTCGCCGACGCGCTGCATCCGTTTCCGCAGCTCGAAATCTGCGGCTTTGCCGCGTTCCAGCCCGGCTGGCGCGAACTCGCCGCGGAGGCCGAGGCGCGCGGCATGCCCCTGTTCGGCCTCTACGGTTCGAGCGAGGTGCAGGCGCTGTTCTCGATCGCACGCGCGAGTGACGCCTTCACCGATCGCATCGAGGGCGGCGGCTGGCCGATGTCGCCGGAGGCCAAGGTCCGTGTGCGCGACACCGAG
This sequence comes from Bradyrhizobium sp. WSM4874, assembly GCF_055811835.1. Classification (NCBI taxonomy): domain Bacteria; kingdom Pseudomonadati; phylum Pseudomonadota; class Alphaproteobacteria; order Hyphomicrobiales; family Nitrobacteraceae; genus Bradyrhizobium; species Bradyrhizobium sp. WSM4874. Next base: position 113,584 of record NZ_JBVVPR010000011.1, on the reverse strand, counting down.
ACCGGCGAACTCGCCGCTCCAGGTGTCTCCGGCGAGATCGAGATCCGTGCGCCGTCACGCTTCCTCGGCTACTACAACAATCCCGACGCGACGCGCGACGCCATCACCGCGGACGGCTTCTTCCGCACCGGGGATATCGGCCGGCTGCGCGGCGACGGCTCCTTCGTCTACGAAACCCGCGCGGGCGATGCCATGCGGCTCGGCGGCTTCCTGGTTGCGCCCGGCGAGATCGAGGACGAGCTCAAATCGTGCGCTGGCGTGGCCGACGCCCAGGTCGTCGCGGTCGATCTGAAGGGAAACGCCCGCTGCGTTGCCTTCGTGATCCCCATCCAGGACCCCCACCACGAGCCGCCGCGGCAGGACGCGTTGATCACGCGCTTGCGCGAGCGGCTCGCCGGCTACAAGGTCCCGGCGCGGATCTATGTCGTGGAGGCCTTCCCCGTCACCGACAGCGCGAATGGCGTCAAGATCCAGCGCGCCCGGCTTCGGGCCATGGCGATGGAGCGGATCGCTGCTGAATAAGCACGGCCACTGGGCCAGCGCGCGAACTCGTCTAGGCCAAAAGGTCGCGCGTTAGCTAGTATGACTTGGCCAGTCCAAGCACCTTTTCCGCAATGAAGCTGAGCGCAAGCTGCGGGCTGACCGGCGCGATGCGCGGGATCAGAACTTCGCGCAAGTAACGCTCGACATGGAATTCCTTGGCATAGCCGAAGCCGCCATGGGTCATCACCGCCTGCTCGCAGGCATGATAGCCGGCCTCACCCGCAATGTATTTCGCCGCATTGGCGGCGCCGCCACAAGGCATGCCCTTGTCGTATTGCCAAGCCGCCGACATCACCATCAACCAGGCCGCCTCGAGCTCGACCCAGTTTACGGCCAGCGGAAGCTGAATGCCCTGGTTCTTACCGATGGGCCGGTTGAACACCACGCGGGTCTTGGCGTATTCGGTCGCGCGCGACAGTGCGAGCTTGCCGAGGCCGACTGCTTCCGCTGCGATCAGGATGCGCTCCGGGTTCATGCCTTCGAGGATGTACTGGAAGCCTTTGCCTTCTTCGCCGATCCGGTCTTCCATGGGGATCTCGAAATCCTCGAAGAACAGCTCGTTGGAATCGACGACCTTGCGGCCCATCTTCTCGATCTCGTGGACCTTGATCCTGTTGCGATCGAAGTCCGTATAGAACAGGCTCAGCCCATGCTTCGGCGAGCGCACGTCCTCCAACGGTGTGGTGCGCGCCAGCAGCAGGATCTTGTGCGCGACCTGTGCGGTCGAGATCCACACCTTCTGGCCGTTGACGATGTAGCGGTCGTTCTTGGCCACCGCGCGGGTCTTGAGCTGGGTGGTGTTGAGGCCGGTGTTGGGCTCGGTCACGGCAAAGCACGCCTTCTCGCGGCCCTCGACCATCGGCGGCAGCATGCGCTTGCGCTGTTCCTCGGTGCCGAACACGACCACGGGATTGAGACCGAACACGTTGATGTGCACCGCTGATGCGCCGGACATGCCGGCGCCGGATTCGGCGATGGCGCGCATCATGATCGCGGCTTCGGTGATGCCGAGCCCGGAGCCGCCGTAGGCCTCCGGCACGCAGATGCCGAGCCAGCCGGCGTCGGCCAGCGCCTTGTGGAAGTCGTGCGGAAAACCGCCGTCATGGTCCTTCTTCAGCCAATAGGCATCGGGAAAGCCTTCGCAGATCTTCGCGATAGCGTCGCGAATGGCCTCCTGCTGATCGGTGAGCGCGAAATCCATGATGGTCTCCTTGTTGGGAGCCGCGCCCGCGCAATCTCCCGCCTCTTCGCGTTTCCCATGCGAGGGCCGTGGCCGATGACTGTACCCGGACGTGCCCTCGCTTGCGTTCTTTAGCTCGAAAAACCGGGTACAGATACGTGAATTTGCCTGCCAACTGTGTGTACCATGCATGGGATCATGCGGCGCGACGGTGTGAGCGCGCCGTTATTTCGCAGGGAGGAAGACCGCGATGGCCGGACTTTATTTCGAGGAGTTTTCGGTAGGCCAGGAGTTCAGGCATCCCCTGACGCGGACCGTCACGGAGATGGACAACACCATGTTCAGCCTGCTGACGCTCAATCCGCGGCCGCTGCACATCGACGCACATTTTGCGGCCCAGACCGAGTTCGGCCAGCGCATTTTCAACAGCCTTTACACCCTCGGCATCATGATCGGCATGACGGTCTATGATACGACCATGGGAACCACCGTTGCCAATCTCGGCATGACCGACGTCACTTTTCCGAAGCCGGTCTTCCATGGCGACACGCTGCGGGCGACGACGAAGGTGCTTTCGTTACGGGAATCCAAATCGCGCCCCAAGGCGGGCATCGTCGAGTTCGAGCACCACGCTCTCAACCAGAACGACGAGATCGTCGGAAAATGCCGCCGCATGGCGATGATGCACAAGAGGCCGGTCTGATGCGTTCGATGCTGTTCGTGCCGGGCGACTCCCCGCGCAAATTCGAGAAGGCGAGCGAAGGCAAGGCCGACGCGCTGATCATCGATCTCGAAGATTCCGTCGTCACCGACAAGAAGCCGGAGGCGCGCGGGTTGACGCTGGCGATGCTGAAGGGCCGCAACAAGCCCCATCAGCTCTATGTCCGCGTCAACGCGCTCGACACCGGCATGACGCTCGCCGACCTTGCCGCGGTGATTCCAGGCAAGCCCGACGGCATCGTGCTGCCGAAATCGCAGGGCGGCGACGACGTGCGGCAGGTCGCGACCTGGCTGGAAGCTTTGGAAGCTGCGGCTGGTATCGCGATCGGCTCAACACGCATCGTCTGCGTCGCGACCGAAACCGCAGGATCGATCTTCGGGCTCGGCAGCTATAAGGGCTGCTCCCCTCGCCTCGCCGGCCTGATGTGGGGCGCGGAGGATCTCTCGGCCTCGCTCGGCGCTACTGAAAAGGCGTCAGGCGGCGTGTTCCACAGTCCTTATCGCCTGGCGCGCGATCTCTGCCTGATGGCAGCCGCCGCGGCCGAGGTCGCGCCGATCGACACCGTCTATACCGATATCGACAATCTGGCGGGGCTCGAACAGGAAACGCGCGCGGCGCGGCGCGACGGCTTTTCGGCGAAAGCGCTGATCCATCCCAAGCACGTCGACGTGGTCAACGCGGCGTTCGAACCGACCGAGGCCGAGCGCAATTGGGCCGAGAAGGTGATCGCGGCGTTCGCGAGCAATCCGAACTCCGGCACCCTGCGCCTCGACGGCCAGATGATCGACAAGCCGCATCTTCGCGCCGCGATGAAGATCCTCGGCCAAAGCTAGATCAGGACGCCGCGCTGCGACATGGGATCGAAGCCGCTCTCAGCGTCGTCGTGGCCGGGCTTGTCCCGGCCATCCACGGGCTTCCACGCAACCGGCACCCAAAAACGTGGATGCCCGGGACAAGCCCGGGCATGACGAAGCGAAAACGTCCCGCCCCTCACTTTTCCGCAAACGGGGAGAGGCGAAGACAATCAGACGATCTTGATCGACATGTCCGGCAAGCCGTCGAGCTTGCACAAGAGCACGTCGCCCTTCACGACCGGGCCGACATTCTCCGGCGTGCCGGAATAGATGATGTCGCCGGCCTTCAGCTCGAACGCTTCCGACAGTTTTGCGATCTGCTCGGCCACGTTCCAGATCATCTTGCTGAGATCCGAGCTCTGCTTGACGGTGCCATTGATCGCCAGCGAAATGGCGCCCTTGTCGAAATGACCGGTCTTGCTGGCCGGGTGGATCGGGCCGATCACCGCGGCGTGGTCGAAGCTCTTGCCGATCTCCCAGGGCTTCTTCTCCGCGGCCATCCCGTTCTGGAGATCGCGCCGGGTCATGTCGAGGCCGAGCGCGTAGCCATAGACATGGTCGAGCGCCTTCTCGGCCGGGATGTTGCTGCCGGCGGACTTCAGCGCGGCGACCAGTTCGACCTCGTGGTGATAGTTCTTGGTCAGCGACGGGTAGGGATGATCGGCGACCTCGCCTACAGCGACGTTCTGGATTGCGTCGGTCGGCTTCTGAAAAAAGAACGGCGGCTCGCGGTTCGGGTCCGAGCCCCGCTCGATCGCGTGCGCCGCATAGTTACGCCCGATGCAGTAGATGCGGCGGACCTGGAACACCTGGGTTTCGCCGATGATCGGAATGGTGACCATCGGCACCGGAAAGAGCGGTTTCGGGCCGGCCTGCGCCGCAGCCGGCGCAACTTCCGCGATTGAGGCAGCACTCGCGGCCGCGGCAATTGCGAGCAGCTCCCGTCGCGTTGCTGAGATCTCTTTCATGTTTGCGCTCCCTTTTTATGTTCGTTGGGCGCATCATGCGCGCCGAGCCGCCTGATAATCAATATTCAGTATGCCAGCAATGCTGGACCGGCACGTCGTCCAATTGAGAACACGCCGTTTGCGACCGAGCCTTCCCACCCCGGCTCCCTTTCGCCCTAGCATGGAACTTGCATAAATTCTGGGCGACATGGACGCCGCATGAACCTCATCAGCCTCGATATCCGCATGCTCCGGTCGCTGATCTCCGTGGTCGAGACCGGCAGCATCACCGAGACCGCGCGGCGGCTGGGCCGCACCCAGCCGGCCATCACGCTGCAATTGCAGCGGCTGGAGGAGTTGACCGGGAAGCAATTGTTCGAGCATGCCGGCCGCCGGCTGACGCTGAGTGAGGACGGCACCACGGTTCTCACCTACGCCAAATCCATCCTGCGGTTGCATGACGAATTGATTTCGCAACTGGCGTCACAGGAGATCGAGGGTCAGGTCGTGCTCGGCACGCCCGACCTCTATGCCGCCTTCATGCTGCCGCAGATCCTCAGCGTGTTCCGAAAATCCTTCCCCCGCGTCCAGGTCGAGCTCAATTGCGCACTCTCGACGCCGCTGGTGGGCCTGGTCAAACGCGGCGATGTCGACATCGCGCTCGTCACCCGCATGAACGATTTTACGGGCGGCCAGGTAGTACGGCGCGAGCAACTGGTCTGGATGACCGGCGAGCAGTCCGCCGCGCACCAGGAACGGCCCATTCCGCTGGCGTTGCTGCCGCCCGGCAACATCTATCGCGACTACGCGATCGACACGCTGGAACGCGCAAATTTGCGCTGGCGCATCGCCTGCGTCAGCGAAAGCGTCGGCGGCCTTCAGGCGGCGGCCTTCGCCGGCATGGCCGTGACCGTCCTCGGCCGCAGCGCGCTGGTGCCGGCGATGCGCGAGATCGGCCCGAACGAGGGCCTGCCGCCATTGCCGAAGATCGAGCTGCTGCTCTACAAGTCGAGCGGCGCGACCTCGAAGGCGGCGACCGCCTTGCACGACTACCTCGCGCACTATCTCCGCCTCGACGAGGAGCTCAGCGGCCGCGGCGACCCGATCGAGCTGTCCTGAGCTTCATACCTTCGCGCGCGCGGCACTTTCGCGGAGCGCCAGTGACGGCCAGAAGTTTGCCCAGGGCTGCGCCGCTTCGAACGCGGCGGCGATGCGGAAGATCGTCGGCTCGTCGAGCCAGCGCGCAACGATCTGAAGGCCGATCGGCATTCCATCGCGATCGAAGCCGCAGGGCAGCGTCGCCGCCGGAAGGCCGGCGAGGTTGATCGGCCAGGTGAAGGGCGACCAGCCGAGATGCGGATCGACCTTGCCGCCGTCGATCGTGTCGACGCCGAGGCGGCCGGCCTCGAACGCGGTCACCGCGACGGTCGGCGTCACCAGCGCATCGACGCGCTCGAAAAGCTTCAGGAAACCGCTGCGAGCCTGGCCGCGGCGATACCCCGCTTCGATATAGTCCGTCCCGCTGTAGCGCCGGCCGGCACTGACTAGGTCAAGATAATCTGCTTCGGAGCTGGCGAGATCGGCCGTGCTCTTGCTCGCGACCGCGGCCGCCTGTTCGGTAAAGGCGATCGGCTTCAGCGTGTGCTCGAGGATGCCGGGATCAAGGCCAGGACCATCCATGGTGACCTGCGCGCCGCAGGCATCGAGAATGGCCAGCGCCTTGCCGAACGCCGCGCGCACATCGGGGCTGACGGCGGCGTAGCCGAGATCGACGCTGGCGCCGATACGAATGCCGTTCAACGGCTCGGCCTTCGCATCGAATCGCCGCGCCGCTACCGGCAGGCTCGCGGGATCGCGCAGATCGTAGCCGGCGATGACCTGCAGCGTCAGCGCGGCATCCGCGACCGTGCGCGTGATCGGCCCGGTATGTGCGAGCGAGCCCCAGGATGGTGGCGAGAAGCCGGGCGAACGCGGCACCAGGCCAAAGGTCGGCTTCAGACCGAACACCCCGCAAAAGGACGAGGGCACGCGGATCGAGCCGACGCCATCGGTTCCGATCGCGATCGGACCGCAGCCGGCGGCAACGCCCGCCGCCGCGCCGCCGCTCGATCCGCCGCTGGTGCGACCAGGGTTCCAGGGATTGCGCGTGGTACCGGTGACCGGGCTGTCCGCCGTCAACTTATAGCCGGACTCGCAGGTCGTGGTCTTGCAGGTGATGATGGCACCCGCCCCCTTCAGCGCTGAGACAACCGCCGCATCGACATCGGGCACGAAGGCCTTGTTCATCGGCGAGCCGCCATAGGCCGGCACGCCCGCGACAAAGACCAAATCCTTGATCGTGACGGGTATACCGGCGAGCGGCCCCTTGGCCTCGCCGGCACGCATCTCCCTGGTGAGACGATCGGCCTCCGCCCTCGCCTGCTCGTACATCGGCGTCACCACCGCGTTGCAGGCCTCGTTCGTCACCTCCAGCGCGGCAATGGTGTCGTCGACGACATCGCGCGGAGTGAACGCCTTGCGCCGGTAGCCGGCCAGGATCTCGGTTGCGGAAAGCGAGCCAAGGCCAGTCGGCGCCGGCGGGAAGGCCGTTCGGCCGGAACCATCAGTCATCATCAACCCTAAAAGTGCTAGCTGACCGCCGCGTCGACGGCGCGCTTGGCCATGACCGTGACGAGATGCGCGCGGTAGTCGGCTTCGGCATGGATGTCGGAGGTGAGACCGTCGGTATCGATCCTGATCGCCGCGATCGCGGACGGATCGAAACTTCGCGACAGCGCTTCCTCCATCGGGGGAACGCGGAATACGCCGGAGCCTGCTCCGGTCACGGCAACGCGAACGCCATCGGCGAATTTCGCGACGAACACGCCGACCAGCGCATAGCGCGACGCCGGTGCCTTGAACTTGGCGTAGCCCGCCTTGAGTGGCATCGGAAAGCGGAGCGCCGTGATGATCTCGCCAGGTTCAAGCGCGGTCTCGAACAAGCCGCGGAAGAACCCGTCGGCCGCGATCTCGCGCGTGCTGGTGACGACGGTCGCGCCCAGTCCGAGCACACCTGCCGGATAATCGGCCGCCGGATCGTTGTTCGCGACGGAGCCGCCGATCGTGCCGCGGATGCGCACGGCGGGATCGCCGATCATCGAGGCCAGCGCGGCAAGACCTGGAATCTTCGCCTTCACCAGCTTCGAGGCGGCCACCACCGCATGCGGCGTCATCGCACCGATGGTGATGGTGGCGCCATCGTCGGTGATGCCCTTCAGATGTCCGAGCCTCGACAGGTCGACTAAGGCAGGCGGACTGGCGAGCCGCTGCTTCAGCGTCGGGATCAGCGTCATGCCGCCGGCGAGGAGCTTGCTGTCCTCGATCGAGGTCAGCAGTTTGGCAGCGTCGGGAATCCGGTCCGGCTGGTGATAGGCAAACGGCTTCATTGTCATCCTCCCTATTCAGCAGCGACCGGCAGCGACGCGTTTTGCAGCAGGCGCCAGATCCGGTTCGGCGTCGCCGGCATGTCGACATGGGTGACGCCGAGATGCGACAGCGCATCGACCACCGCGTTGATGACCGCCGCCGGCGAACCGATGGTGCCGACCTCGCCGCAGCCCTTTACACCCATCGGCGTGTGCGTGCACAGAGTCGAATGGGTCGCGATTTTCATCATCGGCATGTGGTCGGCGCGCGGCATGCAGTAGTCCATCAGCGAGCCCGACAGCAGCTGGCCCGAGCCCTCGTCATAGACCGCGTTCTCATAGAGCGCCTGACCGACGCCCTGCACGATGCCGCCGTGCAACTGGCCCTCGACGATCATCGGGTTGATGACGGTGCCGACGTCGTCCACCGCGGTGTAATTGACCAGCGTCACCGTGCCGGTTTCGGGGTCGATCTCGACCTCGGCGATGTGGCAGCCGCCGGGATAGGTGAAGTTGACGGGATCGTAATAAGCCTGCTCTTCCAGTCCCGGCTCCAGCACTTCGAGCGGATAGTCGTGCGGGACGTAGGCGGCGCCCGCGATCTCCTCGAACGTCTTCATGCGGTCGGTGCCTGCGACCGAGAATTTTCCGGCCTCGAACTGGATATCCACTTCGGCCGCTTCAAGCAGATGCGCCGCGATCTTCTTGCCTTTCGCGACCACCTTGTCCGTCGCCTTCGACAGCGCCGCGCCGCCGACCACCAGCGAGCGCGAGCCGTAGGTGCCCATGCCGAACTGCACGCGGTCGGTATCGCCGAACACGATGTCGACGTTGTCAAACGCGACGCCGAGCTTTTCCGAGACGATCTGCGCGAACGTCGTCTCGTGGCCCTGGCCGTGATTGTGCGTGCCGATCATGACCGTGACCTGGCCGGTCGGATGCACCCGCACCGTGGCGCTCTCATAGAGCCCGCCGCGCGCGCCCAATCGTCCGGCGAAGCGCGACGGCGCGAGGCCGCAGGCCTCGACATAGGTCGAGTAGCCGAGCCCGCGGAATTTGCCCCTGCGCGCCGACTCCGCCTTGCGGATACCGAAGTTCTTGACGTCGGCCGCGACAAGGGCGCCGTCGAGACACCCCATCGGATCGCCGGAATCGTACTGCACCAGTACCGGCGTCTGGTAGGGATAGGCCTCCTTCGGGATCATATTGCGTCGGCGGATCTCGACCCGGTCGATGCCCATCTCGCTGGCTGCGACGTCGACGATGCGCTCCAGCACGAAGGTCGCCTCGGGACGGCCGGCGCCGCGATAGGCGTCGACCGGAACGGTGTTGGTGAAGACCACCTTCACGTTGCAGTAGATTGCCGGCGTGGTGTAGACGCCGCCGAGCAGCGGTCCGTAGAGATTGGTCGGGATGTTCGGCCCGAAGGTCGAGAGATAGCCGCCCATATTGGCGAGCGTGTTGACACGGAAGGCCAGAAACTTCCCGGTCTCGTCGAGTGCGAGTTCGGCCTCTGTGACGTGATCGCGGCCGTGGCGATCAGAGACGTAGCCCTCCGACCGGCTCGCAACCCATTTGATCGGCCGCATCACGCGCTTGGCGGCCCAGGTGATCACGGCCTCCTCGCCATAGTGGAACTGCTTGACGCCGAAGCCGCCGCCGACATCGGGTGCGACCACGCGCAGCTTGTGCTGCGGAATGTTCAGCACCAGCGCGCCCATCAGAAAGCGCACGACGTGCGGGAACTGGCTGGTGGTCCACAACGTGAAGCGATCCGTGCCGGGCTCGTATTCGGCGATCGCAGCGCGCGGCTCCATCGGGTTGCCGATCAGCCTGTTGTTGACGAGACTAAGCTTTGCGACATGCGCCGCTTTCCGGAACGCGGTCTCGACCGCCGCCTTGTCGCCCAGCTCCCAATCGCAACAGATGTTGTTCGGAACATCGTCGAACAGTTGCGGCGCGCCGGGTCGCACGGCTTCGAGCACGCCGACCACCGAGGGCAGCACCTCGTAATCGACCGTCAGCAGCTCGGCTGCAGCGCTGGCCTGTGCCGGCGTCTCCGCGACGACGAAGGCGACCATGTCGCCGACGAAGCGCACCTTGCCCTGCGCCAGCATCGGGAACGGCGGCTCCTTCATCGGCACGCCCTTGGCGTCCGTGATACCCCAGCCGCAGGGCAGCGAGCCTAACTTGTCCGCGGCGGCATCCTCGCCGGTCAGGACCGCGATGACGCCGGGCGATGCGAGTGCGGCACTCTTGTCGATACTGCGCAGGATCGCGTGTCCGTGCGGCGAGCGCACGAACACGCCCGCCGTCATGCCCGGACGCTTGATGTCGGAGACGTAATTGCCGCGGCCGGTGAGGAAGCGCTGGTCCTCTTTCCGTTTGGGTGAAGCGCCGATCCCGATCACGTTGCCCATGGTCACTCTCCCCTGGCGGCGTTCATGGCGGCGGCGCCAGCCATGACCGAGACGACGATGTTCTGATAGCCGGTGCAACGGCAGATATTGCCTTCAAGGCCGTGGCGGACGTCGGCTTCCGTCAGGTCCGGCCTCTCGGTCGCGAGCGCCACCGCCGTCATCAGCATGCCGGGCGTGCAAAAACCGCATTGCAGACCGTGATGCTCGCGAAACGCTTCCTGCATCGGATGCAGCCGGTTCGAACCGGGCGCACCTTGAAGCCCCTCGATGGTGAGCAGCGTCGCACCGTCGAGCGCGGGCGCCAGCAGCGTGCAGCTCTTCACCGGCAGGCCGTCGAGATGCACCACGCAGGCGCCGCACTGGCTGGTGTCGCAGCCGATATGAGTGCCGGTGAGATTGAGCTGCTCGCGCAGCAGCTCGGCGACGAGCGTCGCCGGTTCGACGTCCACGATCGTGGGCCGGCCATTGAGTGTGAAGGATATCTGCACGGTCATACTCCTGTGCGCGACGGGTCTTTAGGCGAGTGGAAGCGCGCTGCCGGTGGCCCATGTGGCCATCACGACGTCGCCGACGGTGAAGGGATCCGCGAAAAAAGTCTTTTCCGGCACATAGGCGACGAACGCATCGTCCGGCACGGTGTCCAGCATGACCTTGACGAAATAGCCCTGGTACTCGATCGCGAGCACGCGGCTTGGCAGTGAGGTGGAGCAGCCCGGCGGCAGCTCCCTGCCCGGCCGGACCAGCGCGACATCGTCGCGACGCACGGCGATATCGATCCTGTCACCGACGCTGACCGTGGACCGCGCCTGAAGCGGGACCTCGATGCCGTCAGGCGCGGCCTGCGCGAGCGTAAAGGTCGAACCGTTGACCTTCTCGACCCGCCCCGACAGGACGTTCTGCCCGCCCATAAATTCGGCGACGTAACGATCGTGCGGATGGGCATAGACGTCGCGCGCCGCTCCCGCCTGCTTGATCTTGCCCTGCTCCATCACCACGACCAGATCGGCGAGTGCGATCGCCTCAAGCTGGGTGTGGGTGACATGGATGAAGGTGATGCCGAGCTCCTGCTGCATCCGCCTGAGCTCCTGACGCATCTGCACGCGGAGCTGCTCGTCGAGCGCGGAGAGCGGTTCGTCGAGCAAAAGTACCCTCGGCTCGGTGATCGCCGCGCGCGCCAGCGCCACACGCTGCTGCTGGCCGCCGGAGAGCTGGGCCGGCAGGCGGTCGGCGAATTGCGTCAGACGCACCTTCTCGATCATGGCATCCGCAGCGCGCAGACGATCGGCCTTCGACATGCCGCGCACGCGCAAGGCGAACGCGATGTTGTCGCGCACGGTTAGGTGCGGGAACAGCGCGTAGGACTGAAACATCATCGCGGTGCGCCGCTGCACCGGCGCGAGACCGACGACGTTCTGGCCGCCGATCACGATCTCACCCGCACTCGGGTCTTCATGCCCCGCGATCATGCGCAGAATCGTGGTCTTGCCGCAGCCGGACGGGCCGATGAAGCAGCAATAGGCGCCGTCGGCGATCTTGAGATTGACGCCGTCCACCACATTGGTGACGCCGTCAAAGCTCTTGCAGATGCCCGCCAGTTCGATATCGCCGCGATCGCTCTTCATTTCCGAGCTCAACCCTTTGTGCTGCTGCCACGCTTCTTTTGGATCAGCACGATGCTGCCCAGGCTCGCGCCGATGACGATGAAGGAGACGATCGTCGTCACCGTGCCGAGCGCGTAAAGCGAGGGCGACGTGACGTTCAGGGTCATGCTCCAGATCTCCAGCGGCAGTGTGTTCAGTGAGCCCGCGGTCTGAAGGCTACGCGCAAACTCGTCGTAGGAGAGCGTGAAGCCGAACAGCGCGACCGCGACCAGGCCGGGCGCCAGTACCGGGATCATCACCAGCCGGATCGATTGCCAGCGGCTGGCGCCGAGGTCGTAGGCCGCCTCCTCCCAGACGTGGTTGAAGCGCGACATCACCGCAAACATTACGAGCACGCCGAACGGCAGCGTCCAGGACAGTTGCGCGCCGAGCGCCGAGGTGTACCAGCTCGCATTGAGCCCGAGGGCCTGGAATAACAGACCGGTGCCGAGGCCGAGCACGAGACCGGGCGCGACCAGGCTGCCGATCATCATGTAGAACACGACGGTGTCGCCGCGAAAGCGCTTGCGAAAACCGAGACCGGCGAGGAACGAGACAACCACCGTGATGACGGTGACAATGACGGCGAGCTTGATCGAACGATCGAACGAGCCCTTGACGTCGCCGGTCCGCACCTGGGTGAAGAGATCGACGAACCAGTGTAGCGACTGTCCCTTCATCGGGAAGACGAGGCCGCCGCGGATGTCCTGGAACGACAGGACGTAGATGCAGAACATCGGGCCGTACAGCGCGATCACATAGAACCCGAATAGCGTCGCCAGAAGATAGAACGTCCACGGCCGGCCGCCCTTGCTCGGTGCTATCGCCTTGGTCGTCGCGGGCGCGACCATCTTTGACATGTCGGTTTTGGGCATGTCGGCGAGAACCGCGCTCATCGCGTGATCTCCTGCCTGATGTCGACGGTGCGCAGGATCAGCGAGACGATCGCGACCAGAACCAGCGTCAGCAGCACCGCGCTCGCGGCTGCGGTCGGATATTGCAATACACCGACGTCCTCGTAGAATGCGCTCACCACCGAGGCCGAGCCGCCGCCGGACATCACCTTGACCACGAAGAAATCGCCCATCACGATCGAGACGACGAAGATGGTGCCGAGCGCGATGCCGCTCTTGGACATCGGGACCACGATCAGACGCATGATGTCGAAACGGCTGGCGCCTGCATCGATCGCGGCCTCGATCAGCTTCTTGTCGATCCGTGCCATGGAATTGAAGATCGGCACGATCATGAAAATGGTGAGCTGATGGACATAAGCGATGACCACCGCGAGGTCGGAGAACAGCAACACTTCGAGCGGCTGGCGGATCACACCGAGCCCCAGCAGCACCTGGTTGATCAGGCCTTCCTTGCCGAGGAGCGGAATCCAGGAAATCATCCGGATGATGTTCGAGGTCCAGAACGGTACCGTGCAGAGCAGGAACAGACCAATCGCCAGTAATTGGTTGCGGACGTGGAAAACCAGGAAGTATGCGACGAAGAAGCCAATGATCAGCGTGAAGATCCAGGTCAGAACCGTGAACTTGATCGTCGCCAGATACAGTTTCAGCGTCAGTGCCGAATGCAGCACCTCGACATAGCTTGCGAGCGTGAAACCCGGCGTCAGCCCGCCAAAGCCGTCAGTGGCGAAAAAGCTCGCCGCCAGCACGACCAGGATCGGCGCCACGAAGAACGGCACCAGCACCAGCACGAGCGGCGACACGTAGAGCCAGCCGGCGAGATTTGCGCGTGGTGAGGTTTGAGCTGGACTAAGACTTGGCTGCATGTCGGCAAACGCCTCGAAGTCGATCTTTTGGCACCGGCGCATCGCCGCGCCGGCGCTTCGTTCACGTCAGGGAAAGCAGGTTTCAGGCCACCTTGAAGTCGTTCCAGCGCTTGTTCATGTAGGCGGCTTCGTCCATTAGCGTGTTCCAACAGGAAATGTTCTTGACGCGGTCGAGGAACGAGCCGCCGTCGCGTTTGGTGCCGCTCTTCTCCATCGGCACGCCATAGGGGTCGTTGACCACCTCGGGCGCCGGCTGGCCCTCGTACCAGAATGCCCATTCGGCCGGCGTGAGGAATTTCTTCGCAGTCGAAGGCACCGGGCTGTAATAGCCGTAGCGGGCGACGAAGCCGCCCTGCCAACCCGACAGATACCAGTTGAGATATTCGTAGGCCGCGTCCAGCTTCTTGCCGGAGAGATGCTTCATCAGGCCCATGCCGTTGCACCAGCCGCGATAGCCTTCCTTGCCGTTCTTGATGTTGACCGGCGCGTAGACGCAGGGGATTTCTTTCACGCGCACCGCGGCAACCGCCGGCGACCACATCGACTGGATCACCACTTCACCCGCCGCCATCAACTGCACCGACTGGTCGAAGGTGGTCCAGGTCGCGCGGAACTGGCCCTGCTTCTTGAGCTCGATCAGCTTGTTGCAGGTGAAGTCGATCTCCTCCTTGGTCATGTTGCCCTTGTTGCCGTAGTTGATCAGGCCGGCGCTTTCGAAGCAGAGCGCGGCGTCCATGATGCCGATCGCGGGCACGTCGAGGATCGCGGCCTTGCCTTTGAATTTCGGGTCGATCAGATCCTTCCATTCCGTGACTTCATGGCCGACGAGGTCGGGGCGGTAGCCGATGGAGTCGGCGTTGTAGACCTGTGGCAGGAACGTCGCCCATTCCGTGACGCCGTCGTTGAGGTCGGTCGAATCGGGCTTGGCGATATACATGGCCTCGTAGGGCGAGATGCCCTGGCGCGGGATCTTGTGGCCGTCGATCTCGCCCTTGGTGAAGATCGGCAGGATGTTGTCGAACTCCTTGACCTTCTTGACCTCGATGCCCTGGATCACGCCGCGCTTGGCGGCGAGCTTGGCCTGCCAGCCCTCGAGATCGGCGATATCGACCGTATTAGGCTGGCTTATGAAGCGGTTGATGGCGGCGGAGGTGTCGAGGTTCTGCATCGTTACCTTGAAGCCGAGATCCTTGGCCGCCTGGTCACCGATCGCCTTCACCACCGAATAGGACACGCCGACATGGCGCAGCTCGATATCCTTGATCTCCTGCGCCCAGATGGTCGGGAATCCGCGGATCGCGTCCGATCCTGCGGCCGCGCCGGCCACCGCCGCGGCGCCCTTCAACAGCGTGCGCCTGCTCAGCTTTTTCGCAGGCTTGTCGCTCGTCCCCGCCGGATTGGCAGTGGATGTCCCCTTGTCCCTGTCAAGCATGGCAACCCTCGTTGGTTACGATGAACGCTCGCACCGATCGCCATTGACCGGCTGCGATATGATCGATTGCACAGGAGGCTATGGGCGGAACTTTGCGAAGTAAAATTGGAAGTAAAAATTCGCGCTATAAGGGAGGCTAATGGTTCGGACGGCTGCATTTGCTTTTGGCAGCACGCATAAGAAGGCGTCAGGACGTGCATACAAGACGGCGAATGCGGCGCGGCGGACTTTTTCACGCAGCACGTGCGACAAGGCTTGCGCTGCTCGCGGCCGGAACATCGTGCGCGGCGCACGCCGGCGCCGTGCCGATCGCACCTGCGGGGCTGCAAGCGATCGGCACCGTCGATCCCCGCTTCCAGTCCTACAACATCGAGATGGTGGAGCTGACCGGCGGGCGGTTCTGGAAGCCTTATCCGCAAACGATGCGCACGCGGGTTGACAAGGATCGCTACAGTTACAGACCTCCAATCGATCTCGGCAACACGCGTCTGCGCAAGCTCGCGGTGGCGTTGTCGCCGGCGTATCTGCGCGTGAGTGGCACCTGGGCCAATGCGACGTTCTTCGCCGACACCGCGAATGCGCCGGCTGCACCGCCCCCGGGATTCGACGCAGTGCTAAGCCGCGCGCAGTGGCGCGGCGTCGTCGACTTTGCGCGCGCGACTGGTGCGGAGATCGTCACCTCCTTTGCCATCAGCCCGGGCAGCCGCGATGCGGATGGCCTTTGGAGGCGGGATCAGGCGCAACCCCTAATCGACTATACGCGTTCGCTGAGCGGCCACATCGCCGCCGCCGAATTCATGAACGAGCCGACGCTCGCGGCGATGAGCGGAGCGCCGCGAGGATATGACGCGAAAGCCTATGTTCGCGATTTCGACGTCTTTCGCGACTGGATACGGCGCGCGGCGCCGGAAACACTGATCGTCGGCCCGGGCTCGGTCGGCGATTCCACGTCCTCTTCCGCGTCAAGTATTCGCACCCGCGATCTGCTTGCCAATTCCGGAGCCGACGTCGATCGCTTCTCGTACCATCACTACAACACGATCTCACCACGCTGCGGCGGCCGCGATGAGCCGGCACGCGCGTTGTCCGAAGAATGGCTCGCCCGAACCGATGCGACGCTGTCGATCTACCGTGGCCTGCGCGATGAATTCGCGCCGAGCAAACCGATCTGGCTGACGGAAACCGCCGATGCCGCTTGCGGCGGCAACCGCTGGGATAAGACTTTCCCCGATACGTTCCGCTATCTCGACCAGCTCGGAGGCCTGGCCAAGGCTGGCGTTCAAGTGGTGATGCACAACACGCTGGCCGCGAGCGATTACGGATTGCTGGACGAGAAGACGTTCCGCCCGAGACCCAATTATTGGGGCGCGCTGCTCTGGCATCGGTTGATGGGCACGACGGTGCTCGGCGCAGGCGCAGCGATGGCGCCCGGCCTCCATGTCTACGCGCACTGTCACCCGTCGATGCGCGGCGCCGTGACCGTGCTCGCGATCAATATCTCGCGCAGCGCAACGCGCACGATCATGTTACCGCTGTCCGCCAAACGCTACACTTTGCAGGCAGCAGGACTGAATGGTGCAACCGTGCAACTGAACGGCAAGACGCTCGCGCTGACCGACGAAGATGGGCTGCCGCACCTCGCCGCGCGCAAGACTGCGGCCAGCGCAGTGCGCCTCGCGCCTGAGACCATCACCTTCCTCGTCGTCCCGGGCGCTGCGAACCCGGCGTGCCGATGACCGCGTTCAGGATCTGAGCGAGTCCCGCGCCGTCTCCGGCGCCATCAGGGTTGCGACGATCGTGATGATCGAGAGCGCGATGATGTAGACCGACACCGCCCAATAGGAACCGGCCCACGCGAGCAACGCGGTTGCGATCAGCGGCGAGAAGCCGCCACTGAGCGCGGCGGCAACGTTGGCTCCCAGCGATGCGCCGCTGTAGCGCACCTGAGTGCGGAACAGCTCCGGCATGAAGGCAGCCTTCGGCCCGAACAGCAGCGCATGCGTCAGTGTCATCGTGACGACGAGCGCGAGCGTGATCAGGGCCGGCTCCCTGGTGTCGAGGAACCAGAACAACGGAAACGCCAACGCCACCGAGAACACGCCGCCGGCGAGATACAGCGCTTTGCGGCCGAAGATGTCGGACAGCCAGCCGGCGAGAGGCAGCGTCGCGAGCTCGACGAGTGCGGCATAGACCACCGCATTTAGGATCACCTGCCGCGGCAGGCCGAGCTGCGTCGTTGCATAGACCACGGTGAAGACAGTGAGGAGATAAGCGAGCCCGACTTCGGACACGGTGATACCGACCGCCAGCAGGAAGCTGCGCCAATCGCGGCGCAGGACTTCCAGCGCCGGCTGCGCCAGCACCTCCTTGCGCTCGAGCACCTCCTTGAAGTGCGGCGTCTCCGCGAGTTTCAGCCGCACGATGAACCCGACGCCGACGAGCAGGATGCTGATCAGAAACGGCACGCGCCAGCCCCAGCTCAGGAAGTCCGCTTCGGGCAGCTGCGTCATCAGACCAAAAATGCCGGTGGAGGCGGCGACGCCGACGGGGAAGCCGATCTGCACCAGGCTGCCGTAGAAGCCGCGGCGGTTGCCGGCGTGCTCGGCCACCATGACCACGGCGCCGCTCCACTCGCCACCGAGCCCGATGCCCTGGACGAAGCGCAAAATGACGAGGAAGATCGGCGCCCAGACGCCGATCTGGCTGTAGGTCGGCAGGCAGCCGATCAGGAACGTGCCCAGTCCCATCGCCATCATGGTCGCGACCAGCATCTTCTTGCGGCCGAGCCGGTCGCCATAATGCCCGATGATCGCGCCGCCGATCGGCCGCGCGACGAAGCCGACCGCATAGGTCGAGAACGCCGCCAGCGTGCCGACGAAGGGATCGAAGCTCGGGAAGAACAGCTTGTTCAGCACCAGCGCCGCCGCCGTGCCGTAGATCAGGAAGTCGTACCACTCGATCGCGGTGCCGAGCGCACTCGCCCACACCACATGCGCCGTCGTCGATTTCTCCCTCGCCGTGGAGATCCCCGATGCTGCCGTCATTACCATCCGCCCCAAAATTCCAGGTGGCATCATGGCTAAACGTTGTGGCGGTTGCAACTTGTGGGAGTGTCAGGTCTCCCCAAATCACGATGCGAGATTTTCGCGCCACTGCCTCCTCACCGTCGTCCCGGCGAAGGCCGGGACCCATAACCACAGGGAGGAGCTTGGCGAGGACCGGTGCTCCGGTACTGCGACCGCCCGGCAGCGATAGATCACGCGGTATGGGTCCCGGCCTTCGCCGGGACGACGTAGTCCTTATTCGCCATTGACAAACTCATTCGCCATTATCTAATTTATCTGCCAGAACAACCAGCCGCGCCAAGCGGCCCAAAAAGAGAGGGAACGACGATGAGAGGGCTTTTGGCCTGCGCCATGCTCGCGGCCATGACTTCGGTTGCCATGACCACCGTTGCGAACGCGCAAATCTCCGACGACGCGGTGCGGATCGGCGTGCTGACGGATCTGTCGAGCTGGGGCCGCGACAACAGTGGGCCGGGCTCCGTGGAGGCCGCGAAAATGGCGGTGGAGGAGTTCGGGCCCACCGTGCTCGGCAAGCCGATCGAGATCATCAGCGCCGACCACCAGATGAAGACCGACGTCGGCGTACAGATCGTGCGCGGCTGGTTCGACAACGGCAAGGTCGATACCGTCGTCGACATCCCAAATTCCGGCATCGCGATCGCCGTGCACAACATGGTGCGCGAGCGCAACAAGGTTGCGCTGCTCTCCGGCCCCGGCGCGAGTTCGCTGACCGACGAGCTTTGCAGCCCCAACACCGTGCATTTCACCTACGATACCTACGCGCTGTCAAAGGTGACGGCCTCCGCCGTGATCAAGGAAGGCGGAAAATCCTGGTACTTCATCACCGCCGACTACGCCTTCGGCCAGCAGCTCGAGAAGGACGCCACGCGCTTCATCAACGAGATGGGCGGCAAGGTTTTGGGTGGCGTGAAGCACCCGACCAATACGGCCGATTTCTCCTCCTTTGCACTCCAGGCGCAAAGCTCGAAATCGGACGTCGTCGCCTTCGCCAATGCCGGCCAGGACACCGACAATGCGATCAAGCAGTCGGGCGAGTTCGGCCTGGTCCAAGGCGGACAGAAACTGGTCGGCCTCTTGATGTTCGACACCGACGTGCATGCGATCGGCCTCAAATCCGCGCAGGGCACCTACATGACCACCGCGTCGTATTGGAACATGGACGAGGCGACCCGCGCATGGTCACGGAAATTCTACGAGCGCACCAAGGTGATGCCGACCATGATCCAGACCGGCGTTTACGGCTCGGTGCTGCATTATCTCAAGGCCATCAAGGCCGCCGGCACCGATGATCCCGCCAAGGCGATGGCCAAGATGCGCGAGCTGCCGATCGAGGATACATTCGTCCATGGCGGACGCTTGCGCGAGGATGGCCGCGTCATTCGCGACATGTATCTCGCCAAGGTGAAAACACCCGAGCAGTCCAAAGAACCCTGGGATTATCTGGAGATCATCAAGACGGTGAAGGGAGAGGACGCCTTCCGCCCGGTCTCCGAGTCCAAATGTCCGCTGCTGAAGAAGTGAGGCCCGCATGACCGGCAACGAGCGCAACGCAGGCGAAACCTATGAGTGCGATGTGCTCGTGGCCGGATCGGGCTGCTCCGGCATGTCGGCCGCTATCACCGCACGCTATCGCGGCCTCGACGTCCTGATCGTCGACAAGGAGCCGCGATTCGGCGGCACGACCGCGCGGTCCGGCGGCTGGTTGTGGATTCCCGGCACGTCGCTGGCAAAGGCTTACGGCATCGAGGACACGCCGGAGCAGGCGCGGACTTACCTGCGGCACGAAGCCGGCAACAACTTTGACGCCGCGCGGGTCGATGCGTTCCTGAGCGCCGGGCCCGAGGCGGTCGATTTTTTCACCAGCAAGACGGCGCTCCGTTTCGACATGCCGCTGGTGTTCCCGGACTACCACGCCGAGGCGCCCGGCGGCACCCAGGGCGGTCGTTCGATGGTGGCACGCCCGTTCGACGGCCGCGAGCTCGGCGGCCAGATCAAGACCCTCGGCATGCCCCTGCCCGAGCTGACCGTATTCGGCATGATGCTCGGATCCGGCAAGGACATCGTCCATTTCATGCGCGCGACGAAGTCGCTGACCTCAGCGGTCTATGTCGCAAAGCGCCTGTCGCGGCATCTGATGGACGTGCTGCGCTACGGCCGCGGCATGACGCTGACCAACGGCAATGCGCTCGCCGGGCGCCTCGCGAAATCCGCGCAGGACATGAAGATTCCGATGTGGCTGTCCGCGCCGGTACGCGAGCTGACGGTCGAGAACGGCACTGTCACCGGCGCCATTGTCGCCCGCGAGGGACGCGACGTCCGCATTCGTGCAAGACAAGGCGTCGTGCTCGCCTGCGGCGGTTTCCCGCATGATGTCGAACGGCGCAAGAAGATGTTCCCACACGCGCCGACCGGCAACGAGCACTTTTCGCCGGGACCGACCGGCAACACCGGCGACGGCCTCCGGCTTGCCGAGAACGCCGGCGGACACATCGAGGACCGCCTGCCGAACGCGGCAGCCTGGGTCCCGGTCTCGGTCACCAAGCGCAAGGACGGCTCAAACGGCGTGATGCCGCATTTCATCGACCGCGCCAAACCCGGCGTGATCGCGGTGATGCGTGACGGCAAGCGCTTTGCCAACGAGGGCAATTCCTATCACGACTTCGTCCAGGCCATGGTCAAGGCGGCGAAGCCCGGCGAGGAGATCGCGGCCTACCTGGTCTGCGATCACCAGACCCTGCGCAAATACGGCCTCGGCTGCGTACCGCCATTCCCGATGCCGCTGGGTCATCACCTCAAGACCGGCTATCTCATGCGCGGCGAGACGCTGGAGGCGCTCGCGGCAAAGGCGGGCATCGACAGCACGGCGTTCGTCGGGACCGTCAAGCAGTTCAATGCGACCGCACCACAGGGACATGATGCGGCCTTCGGCAAGGGCTCGAAGGCCTATAACCGCTACCAGGGCGATGCGCTGCACGGCCCGAACCCCTGCGTCGCCCCAATCGAGAACGGCCCGTTCTACGCTATCAAGATGGTAGTCGGCGATCTCGGCACCTATGCCGGCATCGTCACCGACGAGAATGCGCGGGCGCTCGATGCTGAAGGACGGGTGATTCCCGGGCTGTATGCCGCCGGCAACGACATGGCGAGCATCATGGGTGGCAATTATCCCGGCGCCGGCATCACGCTTGGGCCGGCGCTGACCTTCGGCTACATTGCCGGCCGTCATCTCGCCGACAGCGCCGCCAAGCGCAACGCGGCGTAAGCGAGCCGCACGCCAGGAGGCGCATGAAAAGAGAAAGCCGCGGCATCCAGTCGATCGAGGTCGGCGGAGAATTGCTCCGCGCGCTTGCGAGATGCGGCGAGCCGATGATGCTGCGCGATCTCGCGCGCGAGGCCGGCATGACGCCGGCCAAGGCGCATCCCTATCTCGCCAGCTTCTCCCGCATCGGCCTGATCGAGCAGGACGAGACCACCGGCCGTTACGAGATCGGCGCGCTGGCGCTGGAGCTCGGCCTGATCAGCCTGCGCCGCCTGTCCGGCGTACGCATCGCAGGACCGAAGATAGCGGCGCTCGCAAGTCAGATCGGGCATGCGGTCTCGCTCGCGGTCTGGGGGACGCACGGCCCGACCGTGGTGCAGCTGGAAGAACCCGGCCAGCCGGTGCATATCGTGATGCGGGCCGGTTCGGTGATGGCGCTGCTGGAGACAGCCACGGGCCGGGCTTTTGCCGCCTTCCTGCCGGAGAAAACCATCAACGCCGCACTCGAAAGCGGCCTCGATCGTCACGGCGTCGGCTACAATCCGAAACGCACCGTGAAAGGCGCGAAGCTCGCCGACATGCTCACCGAGGTCCGCAAGCACGGCCTCGCCCGCGCGCTCGGCGACCCCCTGCCCGGCGTCAACGCATTCTCAGCGCCCGTGTTCGACCATTCCGGCCATGTCGCGCTGGTGATCACCGCGATGGGGCCGGAAGGCACGTTCGATGCCCGCTGGGACAGCCCCATCGCCCACGCGCTAAGCGACTGCGCCGGCGGGATCTCGAAGCGGCTGGGTCACGGGATAACGGCTGCGGCGGAGTGAGGGGCTCGCTGCCTCATCCGACCTCCGCTGTCATGCCACGCGAAGGCGGGGCATCCAGTACGCCGCGGCACCTCGGTTCACCGCGGGCGTCTTGGCGTACTGGATCGCCCGGTCAAGCCGGGCGATGACAGAGAATGGGTCCGCCCTACTTGTCCCTCACCGGCACCGTGTAATTCAGGATCAACCGCCCACCATCCGGATAGATCGTCTGTCCCGTGATATACGACGCATCGTCGCTTGCCAGGAACGCCACGACGGAGGCCACCTCGCCCGGCTCGCCGCCGCGGCCGGCCGGCGTGCGTGACATTACGGTTTTGCGGGCATCCTCCGAGGTGTAGATGGACGATGCCACCATGTCGGTCAAAATCGTGCCCGGCCCGACAGCGACGACGCGAATATTGTGCGGAGCCAGCGCGACGGCGGCCACTGATGTGAGCTGCTTCATGCCGCCCTTGGACATGGCGTAGGTGGCAAGCGCCGGGATCGCCAGCAGCGCGTTCACCGAAGACATGTTGATGATGACTCCGCCGCCGCTACCTTGCGCAATCATCTGCTTCGCCGCCGCCTGCACGCCGAAGAACGCGCCCTTCAGATTGATGCCGATGATCTCGTCAAATTCTTCTTCGGAAATCTCCAGGAGGTCCCGGTTGCGGGCGACGCCGGCATTGTTGACCATGATGTCGAGCCGGCCGAACTCCTTTGCGGCAGTTGCGACCAGCTGGTCGACATCGGCGCGCTTTGCGACATTGCCGACGACAGTGCGCAAGGCCTCCGGCCGTCCGAGCTCGGCAGCCGTCGCGGCCAAGCCATCGGCATCGACGTCCGAGATGACGACTTTGACGCCGTCGTCCAGGAATCGTTTCGCGCAAGCCTTGCCGATACCGCGCGCCGCGCCGGTGATGGCGGCGACCTTGCCGGATAGTTTCATGGTCTCACTCCAGAGTATCTGCTTCGACAGCAGACTGTCGCCGGGCGAGAAACCCGGCTCAGGCCGCCGCGAAGCCGAGATGAGCACGGAACCGGTTCTTGATAAAGACAGCATCGCGCGAGGGCAGCGAGCGCGGCGGATTTTCGGCCAGTACCTTGATGACAAAAAGCCGCGGGCCATCGGCCGTCTCGTCGAGCTGCGTCGCCAGACGTGCCACCTCCTCGAGCGTCCGCACGGTTCCGGTCGCGGCAAAGCCGCAGGCCACAGCAATCGCGGTGAGATCGACGCCGCGCCCGGTGTGGCTGGCCTGCATCCCGGTCTCGCCAAAATGCTGATTGTCGATCACGACGATGTCGAGATTGCGCGGGCGTGCGACGCCGATGGTCGCCATGCCGCCGAGGCCCATCAATTGCTCGCCATCCCCGGTCAAGGCGAGGACGCGCTTTCCCGGCTGGGCCTGCGCGAGGCCAAGCCCGATCAGCGCGGCGCCGCCCATGGCGCCCCAGAGATAGAAATTGCCGTCGTGGTCGCCGACCGAATGAAGGTCATAGGTCGGCGAGCCGAGGCCGGAGACGACCAGCGTGTCCTTGCGATTCTTCAGGAGCGCGGCGACCGCGGCGCGGCGATCGAGTTGAGCTTGCATTGGCATCACCACTTCTTCTTGCCGATCAGGCGCTGCCCGATCAAAACGGCAATCTGCTGATCGGATTCGTAGGCAAGCGGCGCGGCCGATTCGACCGTCTCGATCAGATCCTCTCCTGTCTCCGCGCGCATCACCTTCAGGCCGATCGCCTCCAGCGAGGGCTGGGTAGCCCGGCTCATCGGCACCTGCCAGGGATTGAACTCGGCCCATTCGCCGCGCATCGTCACCAGCATCAGCAGTGGAAATCGTCCGATTGCCGACAGCGACAGCATGTTGATGCAATTGCCGACCCCGCTCGACTGCATCAAGAGCACGCTGCGCTGTCCACCGAGCCAGGCGCCTGCGGCGATGGCAACGCCCTCCTCTTCCGTCGTCAGCACGTTGGTGGTGACGTCGCGGTCGGCCGAGAACAGGCTGATGAGCTGGCTGTGGCCGGCATCGGGGACGTAGGACATCTGCCGCACGTCGGCGGCTTTCAGGATGCGGTAGAGCTCGGACGGCCAATCGTCTGCGCGCGTGTCGGGATTGGATTGAAGGCTGTGCACCGCTTGTCTCCGTGATTTCGAGCGGCACTCTAGCGATGTTCAGGCCCGAAAGCTCTGACCGTCTGGCGCGATCAGGTATCGAGGGATTGTATAGCTGCCTCTTCCACTGCCGGTGGGACAGCGCACGATGCGCATGGCTGCGCCCTCTCCCTTGCGGGAGAGGGCATCACCGCTGATAGATACAAACTCATTTGGGTGAGGGGTATCTCTCCGTGCACTCATCCGCATCTATATGCGCGGAGAGATACCCCTCATCCGGCGCTTCGCGCCACCTTCTCCCGCAAGGGGAGAAGGAAGAGGAGCCATCGGCAGCTTCTCGAGCTCTAGCCAAACCGACGCGGCCGCAGTCCGGCATGAAACCAGGTGATCATGGAATAGATGTCATAGACGGGCAGTCCAACTTCGGCCTGCAAAGCTGCCGCATAGGGCGGCATGTTGGTGCATTCCAGCACGATCGCGCCGACATCCGGGTTCCTGGCGACCAGCTCCTTGCCGGCCTCGACCACGTCACGTTCGGCTTGCGCGATGTCCATGTCGTCCTTCTCGGCTTTGATCAGGACGCGGAAGAATTCCTTGCCGCGCTCGGTGCCGACCAGCGGCGTATCGAGCGGCACGCCGGCACCTGCGAGATGGGCCGGCGTCAAGGTCGAACCGGATACCGTGACGAGGCCGACGCGCTTGCCCGGCGGCAAGGTCGCCTGCACCCACGGCACCTGCATCAGTGACGAGGTCGCGACGGGAACGCCGACCGCGGCTGCGATCTCTTTCTGGAACAGCGAGAGGAAGCCGCAATTGGTGGTGATGGCTTCGGCCCCGAGCCGCACCAGATCCTTTGCCGCATCGATGAAATCCGGGAGCAGACCGGCGGCGCCCTTCAACACCACCTTCTCCGGCGAGGCACCGCTCACCACGCGGTAGAGCACGGGAAATGGCCAGGTGGTGCCGTTGCCCATGTCGCCGGGAATGCGGGGAAAGCGCGCCTCCAGCATCAGGATGCCGAGCGGCGCTCCATAGATGGCCTTGCCGCCGCGGGCGATTCGGGAGGACGAGTTGGCTGGAGCGGTCATGATGCGGTCTCAGAGAAAACGATCGGGCGAAAACGGCGCGAGCGGAATTTCCGGCGACTTGCCGCTCAGAAGCTGGGCGACGAGACGACCAGTGCGCGCCGAGCCGACCAGGCCGATATGGCCGTGGCCGAAGGCATAGACGATGTCGCGCGAGGCCCGCGCGTAACCGATGCAGGGACGTCCGTCCGGCATGCTCGGCCGATGGCCGAACCAGGTCTTGATACGCGAAGCCGGAATGTCCGTCGGCAGTTTTGGGAACATGCTGAAGAGGTTGTTGCGCAAAATCTCGGCGCGCTTCCAGTTCGGCTCGGCCTCGAGGCCTGCGATCTCGACCGTGCCAGCGGCGCGCAAACCCTTGTCGGTCCAATTCACCACCATCTTCGCATCCGAGGCCATCATCGAGCTGCGCGGGCCCGTTTCCGGATTCTCGATCATGACGTGATAACCGCGCTCGGTCTCCAGCGGCAGCGGATCGCCGACGGACGCCGTGAGCCGCTTTGAATGCGCACCGGCGGCAATCACCGCGGCATCGCACGCAATCTCGCCGGTCTCCGTGACGACGGCGACTAACTTGCCGTCGTTGAGTCTGAGGCCTGTCGCCTTGTTCCGCACAAGCTTGGCGCCGCTTGCCAGCGCATGTTGCGCGAGGGCCGCGACATAGGCTCCGGGGTCGCGGCAGCGCCCGGCCTCTTCCACCACCACGCCGAAAGTGTAGCGCGGATGCAAATCGGGCTCGCGCTGACGCATCTCGTCGGCCGAAAGCTCCAGCCATTCGACACCAACGCGTTTGCGCACGCGCCAGCCGAGATCATTGTCGAAATTGCCGCGCGACGGGAAGACATGCATCACGCCGTTACGCTCGATCAATTCAGGAACGCCCGCCTCCTCCGCGAGCTTCTTGTGCAGCAGTGGCGCGTCCTTCAGAAGGTCGCGTAGCGCAAATGCCGTCGTCTCGACCCGCGCCTCGGTCCAGCCCGAGAGCAGATATTTGATCAACCAGGGCAGCACCTTCGGCAGATAAGACCAGCGGATCGCGAGCGGTCCAAGCGGATCCATCAGATAGAAGGGCACCTTCTTCCAGACGCCGGGCTCGGCCGGCGGGATCACCGAATGCGAGGAGAGCCAGCCGGCATTACCGTAGCTCGCCGCCTGTTCGCCACCGGGCTCGCCCGGATCGATTAGCGTGACGCGATGGCCCTCGCGTAGCGCTTCGATGGCGCTGATCACGCCGACCGCGCCAGCACCGATGATGGCGACGTGGCGGCCCTCCGACATCGCTTAGGCCTTCACCGCAGGGGCAAAGTCCTTGCCGACCGACATCGCCCGCGGATCGATGATGCAGTGGAGGATCGACGGCTTGCCCGAGGCGAGCGCACGCTCGAACGCCGGCGCGAACTCTTCCGTGCGCTCGACGCGCTCGCCGTGGCCGCCGAACGCTTTCGCGTACATCGCGAAATCCGGGTTCTTGAGCTGGGTGCCGACCACGCGACCGGGATAGTCGCGCTCCTGGTGCATGCGAATGGTACCGTATTGCGCATTGTCGACGACGATAACGACGAGGGCTGCATCGTACTGCACGGCGGTCGCGAATTCCTGCCCGTTCATCAGGAAGCAGCCGTCGCCGGCGAACGCGATAACGGTGCGATCCGGATATTGCCGTTTCGCGAGCACCGCCGCCGGCACGCCATAGCCCATCGAGCCCGAGGTCGGCGCGAGCTGCGAGGCAAAGCTGTGGAAGCGATGATGGCGATGAATCCAGCCGGCGTAGTTGCCGGCACCGTTGCAGACGATGGCGTCCTTGGGCAGGCGATCGCGCAGCCAGGTCATGACTTGGCCATACTGGAACGTGCCCGGCAGCTCGCGCGCCTTGTCGGTCCAGGCGAGATAATCGGAATGCGCCTTGGCGGCCTCGCCCTTCCAGGCGACTGCGCCGGCGGACTTCAGCGTCTCGACCGCGGCCGCGAACGCGGCGGGCGTGGCTTGTATCGCGAGTGCCGGCTGATAGACGCGGCCGAGCTCTTCCGAACCCGGATGCACGTGGATCAGCTTCTGCTGCGGAGTCGGAATATCGAATAGCGTGTAGGACGAGGACGGCATCTCCGACATACGGCCGCCGATCAACAGAATGACGTCGGCGCCGTCGATGCGCGCCTTCAGGCCCGGGCTCGGGCCGATGCCGAGATCGCCGGCATAGTGCGAGTGATCGGCGTCGATCAGCGACGCGCGGCGGAACGAGGTCGCGACCGGCAGGTCGAACCGCTCGGCAAAGCGCGCGATGCTCCTGGTCGCCTCATCGGTCCAGCGCGAGCCGCCGAGAATGACGAGCGGCGCCTTGGCGCTGGCAAGCATGGCGCCAACGCGCTCGATATCGGCAGGCGCCGGCCAGCTCACCGCCGGCTCGATCCGCATGGCGTCCGCAACGGCAGCAGTCTCGGTCAGCATGTTCTCGGGCAACGAGATCACGACGGGACCGGGACGGCCCTGCATGGCGACGCGGAAGGCGCGCGCGACCAGTTCCGGAATCCGGTCGGGACGATCAATCTCGACCGCCCATTTCGCCATGGTGCCGAACACCGCCTTGTAGTCGAGCTCCTGGAACGCCTCGCGCTCGCGCATGCCGGTGTCGACCTGACCGACGAACAGGATCATCGGCGTGGAATCCTGCATCGCGATGTGGACGCCATGGCTGGCATTGGTGGCGCCGGGGCCGCGGGTGACGAAGCAGATTCCGGGGCGGCCGGTGAGCTTGCCATACGCCTCCGCCATCATTGCGGCCCCCCCTTCGGCGCGGCAGATCATGACGTCGATCGGGCTGTCGTGCAGCGCGTCGAGCGCCGCAAGGTAGCTCTCGCCCGGCACGCAGGTGACACGCTCGACGCCTTGCGCGACGAGCTGATCGATCAGGATCTGGCCCCCGGTGCGGGTGTTGCGAATGGTCATGACGGCTCCCTCAAGGCTTTGGCGATGCGTTTCGCAGCTTCGCGAAAAATTTTGTTCCGGGCTGGCGTAGGACAGCCGGAAACAAGGTGCAAGGCCGAAACCGCTGCCCGGCATTACGGCCTCGTCATGCCTCTCCGGCAAATAGCGGCGGCAGCCATGCCTCTCTCGGACGTCGACCGGGGAGCAGGCCCCCTTGCCATCATGCCCCTTTGCGCTGCCGCGCGCTCGCCAGCAGCACCAGCATGAACGAGGCCGCCGTCATCAGTGTCGAGATCGCGGCGATGGTCGGGTCGATCTCGTCGCGGAGCGCGGTGAACATGCGCTTGGTCAGCGGCTGATACTGGCCGCCGGAGATGAACAGCGCGACGATGGTCTCGTCCATCGCCGAGATGAAGGCGAAGATGCCGCCTGCGACCACGCTGGACTTGATCTGCGGCAAGGTCACCGCGAAGAAGCTGCGCAGGCGGTTCATGCCGAGGCTGCGTGCGACCATCTCCTGCGCTGGATCGAAGCTTTGCAGGCCCGCCAGCACCGAGATGATGACGTATGGCAGACCCAACATGACGTTTGCCAGTACCAGGCCCGGCAGCGTCGCGACCAAGCCGACTTTCGCATAGAGGAAGAAGATGCCCACCGCGGTGATGATGATCGGCACGACCAGCGGCAACAGCAGCATCATGTGGATCAGCCGCATGATGCGCAGCTTCGACTGGTTGATGGCGTAGGCGGCGGCGACGCCGAGCGGCGTTGCGATAACCACCGTCAGCAGCGCGACCGTCAGCGTCACCCGCGTCGCCTGCATCCAGGCCGAGTTGGAGAAATACTGCTGATACCAGCGCAGCGAGAACGACGGCGGCGGAAAGGTCAGAAAGCGGGCGCTGGAGAAGGAGATCGGCGCGATGATCAGCACCGGCAGGATCAGGTAGACCAGCACCAGCGCGCTGACCGCATAAAGGGCAATCCGGGCGGGGGACAATCGCGTCATTTCTGCCCCAAGATGCGGTCGAGCGAAATGAAGCGGCTGGCGACGGCGAAGATCGCGAGCACGCTGACGAGCAGCACGACGGCGACCGCGCTCGCAGCGCCGAACTGGTTGTAGAGCTCGACATTGCGGCTCACCAGCATCGACACCATCACCGTGCGGCCGCCGCCGAGCAGTTCCGGCGTGATGTAGAAGCCGAGACAGAGCACGAACACCATGGTGCAGCCCGCGAGCACGCCCGGCAACGACAGCGGCAGGAAGACGCGGGCGAAGGTCAGCGACGGGCTCGCCCCCAGGCTGGCGCCGGCCTGCATGAGATCGCTCGGGATCTTCTGCATGGTGGCGTAGAGCGGCAGCACCATGAACGGCAGCAGGATGTGTACCGTCGCAACCACCGTGCCGAAGGTGTTGTGCACCAGAGCAAGCGGTTCGCCTGTCACGTCGAGATAACGCAGCAACTGGTTGATCACGCCGGTGCGCTGGAGCAGCGCCAGCCAGGCATAGGCCCGCACCAGCACGCTCGTCCAGAATGGCAGCACGACCAGCGACAGGATGAGGATGCTCCACCCTTTCGGCATCGAATTGGCGAGATATGCCACGGGATAGCCAAGCAGCAGCGCGATTCCCGTGACCACGAGGCTGATCTCGAAGGTCAGCGCAAAACTGCGCCAGTAGATGTCTTCGGTGAAGACGCGGCGATAATTCTCCAGCGTGAAGCCGTCATGGTAGATTGACTGCCAGCCCAGCCAGCCGACCGGCAGCACGATCAGAGCCAAGATCACCAGCAGCGCCGGCGATACCAATGCCAGCATCAGCGCATGCTCGCGGCGCTGATGCTTTTGCGATGGATCTGGCACGGATATCGTCAACGCAGCCTCGCTTCGCTTACTTCTGCATGAACGACGCCCAACGCTTCTCGGCGGCTTCGCCGGCTGGCGACGACCACCAGGCGTAGGACATCAGCGCCTGCTTCGCCGCGTTCGCGGGCTCGCTCGGCAATTGCGCCGCGCGCTCGGGCTTGATCACATTGGTTTCGAACGCCTTCGGGTTGCCCGGGCCGTAGTCGATATGCAGCGGCAGATTGGCCTGGTGCACGGGATCGACGGCCTCGTTGAGAAACTTGACGGCCGTCTCGAGATTCGGCGCGCCCTTGAGGATGCAGAGCGAGGTGCTTTGCAAAACGCCCTGGTTGTAGGTGAAGGCGACCTTGGCGCCCTCCTTGGCGACCGCGCTGACGCGGCCGTTCCAGGCCATCTCCATGTCGACCTCGCCGTCATTGAGAAGCTGCGCCGACTGCGCGCCGGAGGTCCACCACACCGTGATATGCGGCTTGATCTCTTCCAGCTTCTTGAAGGCGCGGTCGACGTCGAGCGGATAGAGCTTATCGGGCGCGACGCCGTCGGCCATCAGCGCCGCCTCGAGCGTCGCGAAGGGGTGGTTGCGCAGTGCGCGACGGCCGGGAAATTTCTTCACGTCCCAGAAGTCGGCCCAGCTGTTCGGCGCCTCTTTCGGGAATGTCTTCTGGCTGTAGGACAGAACGCTGGAATAGAACTCGTAGGACACCGAGTACGGACTACGATAGCCCTCCGGCATCGCCGCGCCGTTCGGAATCTTCGAGAAGTCGAGCTTCTCGATCAGCCCCTGCTCGCCGCCACGCAGGCAGTTGCCGGTCGGAGTATCCACGACATCCCAGATCGGCTTGCCGCTGCCGACTTGCGTCTTGATCGCGGGCCAGGCGTCGGGAATGGAGTCCTGGTTGACGGTGATGCCGAGCTTCTTGGCGGAGGGATCGAGGATCGCCACCGTCTGCGCCTGCTGGTAGGCGCCGCCCTGCGAGACGAAGGTGATCTGTTCGGCGGCGGCGATGCCGGTTGTTGCAAACAATCCGAGCGATCCGCCCAACAAAGCGTAGCCAAATCGAAAATCTCGTTTCGTCGTCATCCTCGCCTCCTCTGTGACCAATTAAATTCACTGACCGATCGCATCGAGAAACTGGTACCAGCCGGCGACCATGCGCACGGCGGGCTCGCGCAACGGATAGAACGGGATAGCTTTCAATCGCCGCGCGTCGAGCAGTCCGACCTCTGGCGTCTCGCCGCGCACGAAGGCGGCGAGGTAGCGGCCCATCAGGCTCGACATCGCCACGCCCGCGCCGTTGTAGCCCATCGAGAACAGCGTGCGGTCGTCGATGCGGCCGATATGCGGCACCGAGTCCAGCGTCATCGCGACCAGGCCCGACCATTTGTAGGCAAGCGGGATATCGGCAAGGTCGGGGAAGATACCCACCATCGCCTTGCGCAGCGCATCGAACGCGGGTGCGGAGTCCTGCTTGCCGAAGGCACCGCGGCCACCGAAGATCACGCGATTGTCGACCATCCGGAACCAGCGCATCATGCGCTTGGTCTCGGTGTAGGTGCGGCCCGTCGGCATCAGCTTGCCCGCCAGATTGCGCGGCAGCTTTTCGGTCGCGATCATGGCGCTGCGGAACGGGATCAGCGTGCGCTGCATGTTCGCGGTCGCGCCGGTGAGGTCGGAGTAGCTGTTGGTGGCGATGATCGCCTGCTTTGCCCGCACCGCGCCTTGCGGCGTTTCGGCGACGATGCCGCCGTTTTCGTGCCGGAGGCTTACTACCGGCGATTCCTGGTAAATCGGCACGCCGCGGCGCGCCACGCCTCCGGCGAGGCCGCGCAGATAGTTCAGCGGATGGATGCCGCCGGAGCCGGGATTGAGCACGCCGCCGACGAAAATGTCGGAGCCGGTCTCGTCGCGCACCTGCCCCTTGTCGAGGATGCGGACCTCGGCACTCCCCATCTCGCGCGTCATCCAGTTGGCTTCGTCTATCGCGGCCCGGAGCGTCGTCTCGTTGTGCGCGGCCTTGACCTGGCCGGAGCGCGTCAGATTTGCGCTGGTGATGTCATATTCGGCGACGAGCTCCTCGACGATGTCGGTCGATTCATGCGCGATCTCGTACATGCGCTGCGCCACGGCGCGGCCGTGCACAGCGTCGATGTCGCGGAACGAGAGGCGGAATTTTGCGGTGATCACGCCGCCAGTGCGGCCACTCGCGCCCCAGCCCGGGCGGTTGGCCTCGAGCACGATCGGCGACAAACCGCTCTTGGCGATGTGGTGTGCCGCCGACAGGCCGGTATAGCCCGCCCCGATGATCACCACATCCGCCTGCTGCTCGCCCGACAGGACCGGAAACTCGCGCGCCGGCTCCGCCGTGGCGGCCCACAGCGAATTGGCCGATGGCAGCGCGGTCCAGTCCCGTGTCATGCCGCCGCTCATGCCCTACGCCGCCGGTCCGATGGCCGCATCGGCGAGCGCTTTCAATGTCGGGAAATGGAAATCTGGCTTGGTCAGCGTCTCCACGGCCGGTGTACCGCCAAAGCCGGCCATGCCCTGACGGCGCTCGATCCAGCACACCTTGTAGCCGAGTTTCCGCGCGATCCCGATGTCGTGATACTGGCTCTGCGCGACGTGCAGGATATCGGACTGCTTGTAGCCGAAAGCGGACTGGCGGCCCTTGTTGTAGGCGAAGAACTCCGGATCTGGTTTCGCAACGCCAGTCTCGTCGGCGCACACGGTATCGTCGAAGGGATTGCCGAGCGCATGCGCGTAACAGGAGAGCGCGACGCGGTCGGCGTTGGTCATGGCGACCAGCCGAAATTTGGTGCGCAGGCGCTTCAAGGCCTCGACCGAGTCCGGGAACGGTCCCCAGCGCAGCACCGCGAGTTGGAAAACGTCGCAGGAGGCGTCATCGGCCTGCAGCCCGAGCTCCTTGGCGAGATAGCGATAGACATGAAACATCACCTCGCTCGAACGCTCATGGTGCTTGTCGCGGCCACGCTTATAGGATTCGAAGATCTTGTCGTCGCTGAGCTCGGCCGGCGACTTGCCCGAGATCCTGCGCACCGCGGAGAGCACGCCGGTCTCGAAATCGATCAAGGTGCCGACGACGTCGAAGGTGAGAACCTTGAAATTGCTGAACGAGGCTGCTGACGACATTTTTGGCTTCTTCTCTCGGTTGGACAAGACTTAGGTTCAGTCCCTCACCCTGGGCACGACGATGGTGTCCTCGGGATGAAGGGTCACGGTGAGACTGCCGCCGAGCGGCGGGATGCGGCTGTAGGCTTCGTGGTGGCTCGCCTGGCGCAGGCTGAGCACGATGCCATCGGCGAGCGCGAGGAAGATGCGCAGGCTCTCGCCCTGATAGACGATATCGGTGACCGTTCCAGTGAGCCGATTGCAGGCGGTGTCCTGCGCGCCGTCGTCGATCAGCAGCTTTTCGCTGTGCACGGCGAGCATCAGCGAGTCTCCGTCAGGAATGGCGCGGGCGCTGCGCAGAAGGACATTGCCGAGTGCAACGCCGGAGGCATCGATGCGCCGCACCGGCAGCATCGTAGCTTCGCCAATGAAACTCGCGACGAAGGAATCGGCGGGATGATCGTGCAGCCGCTCGGGCGCGTCGATCTGGACCAGCCTGCCGTCCTTCATCACGGCGACGCGGTCGCTCATGGTCAGCGCTTCGCGCTGATCGTGGGTGACGTAGATGATGGTGGCGCCGATGCGCCTGTGCAGCGTGCGTAGCTCGATCTGCATGGATTCGCGCAGCTGCTTGTCGAGCGCGGACAGCGGTTCGTCCATCAGGATCAGCCGCGGCTCGAAGATCATGGCGCGTGCGAGCGCCACGCGCTGGCGCTGGCCGCCGGAGAGTTGCGCGATGCCGCGCTCTTCATAGCCGGCAAGGCCGACCATCGAAAGTGCCGCGCGTACCTTGTCCGGCCAGGCCGCCTTCGGCAGCCGTCGCGCGCGCAAGGGAAAGGCGACGTTCTCCCCGACGCTCATATGCGGGAACAGCGCGTAGTTCTGGAACACGACGCCGATGTCGCGCTTGTGCGGCGGCATCCAGGTGACGTCACGACCGCCGAACAGGATCGTTCCGCTCGATGGCAGGATGAAGCCGCCGAGGATGCCGAGCAACGTGGTCTTGCCGGAGCCGGAGGGGCCGAGCAGCGAGACGAATTCGCCGGCGGCGACATTGAGGGACACGTCGTCGAGAGCGCGAACGGCGCCATAGGCCTTGCTCGCGGATCTGATCTCGACGCTTTCCGCTCGTTTGTCCAACGATCGACCTCGCCATGTCCCTACAATGGCGTGCCTCACTGCGCGCCATAATCCTGCTTTATAGACAGGAAATTTGAGTACTTACGGTGGAAGCGTGCACCGCACCACCTCTTCGCTCGCAAGCCCTGTCTTTAGGCTGTGATGGCGATGACACCAGACTTGGCAAAACTCGGCAATTGCCAAATTCTCACCTGGCTCATAACATGGTGTTATGCCCGAGCTGCGCCGGATGCTGCCCTCAAGTAACGCCCTGTTCGTCTTCGACGCAGCGGCGCGCAATGGCAGCTTCACGGCGGCTGCCGCAGAACTGAACGTCACCCAGCCTGCGGTGAGCCGGATGCTGGGCCAGTTCGAGGACCATCTCGGCGTGCGCCTGTTCGACCGCAAGGCGGGACGCGCGGTGCTCACCGAGGAAGGCGAACTCTTGTATCGCCGCGTGCTCGAAGGCTTTCGCAGCATTGAGAGCGGGTTGGTCGAGATCGAGCGACGCCGCAAGGGCACCGAGACGGTGACGCTGTCGGTCTCCTCCGCCTTCACCACGCATTGGCTGATGCCGCGGATCGACAAGCTGCAGCGGCAATTCCCGCAGGTCGATTTGCGCTTTCAACTGATCTCCGGCGCGCTGCGCGGACCGGTGGAAAATGTCGATCTCGGCATGCGCTTCCGCGATCGCGAGGAGCCGTCATCCGGCGGCACGCTGGTAATGAAGGAGGTCATGCTGCCGATGTGCAGCCCAGCCTATCTCGGCGAAACCGATCCCGCCGAGGGCAACACCATAATTCGGCTCGCCGAGACGCCGGGCGACTGGGCCGCGGATTACGCATCGCTTCTCACCGGGCGCCGCGGCGCGGCCAAGGCGCTGAGCTTCACGGACTATGCCGTCGTGATGCAGGCCGCCCTGCTCGGCCAGGGCATCGCGCTCGGTTGGCTGACGGTCGCCTCGCACTGGCTGTTGACCGGCGCGCTGGTGCCGGCCTCCGACACGCTCACCACCACACGCCGCATCTGCGAATTCCTGCCACCGCGCAACCGGCCGATGCGCCCCATCGCCGCCGAGATCCGCGACTGGATCATCGCGCAGATGCAAGGCGAGATTGCCGCGATCGACCGGCTCTATCCGAAGCTCGGCGCGATGGCCGCGTGCTACTGATGCTCGATCGCGCGGATTGCGCCGCGCAGCTCGGCGAGACCGCGGAGGCGGCCAATCGCGGTGTAGCCGGGATTGGTGCGCTTGGTGGCGGCGAGATCGTCCAGCATGCGGTGGCCGTGGTCGGGACGAAAGACGATTTGCTTGTCGGGCGAACGTCGCGCGTTCTCCTTCAGCAGCGCCTTCAGCACCGCGACCATGTCGACGTCACCGTCGAGATGATCGGACTCGTAGAAGGATAGGCCATCCCCCTCGCGCTTGGTCGCGCGCAGATGCGCAAAGGC
The DNA here is from genome assembly GCF_055811835.1 of Bradyrhizobium sp. WSM4874. Lineage (NCBI taxonomy): Bacteria > Pseudomonadati > Pseudomonadota > Alphaproteobacteria > Hyphomicrobiales > Nitrobacteraceae > Bradyrhizobium > Bradyrhizobium sp. WSM4874. The sequence continues at coordinate 77,831 of NZ_JBVVPR010000011.1, read as the reverse complement.
AATACGCGGACCGAAGCGTTCGGCCATCGCGGGAAGATCGTTCGCGGCGCGCACGCCGAGCGACCCCGTGCACAGGCAGATACCATTCGCCTTTGACGGCACGGCATCGAACAACGCCTGATAGTCATCGGCGCTGGACGCGACGCGCGGCAGGCCGAACAACGGGCGCGGCGGGTCGTCCGGATGCAGTGTCAATGAGACCCCGAGCCGCTCAGCGACGGGTGTGACGCGGCCCAAAAACTCGGCCAGATGCTGCCGCAGGATTTTTGGCGTGACGTCGCGATATGTTTCGAGCCGGTCGCGGAATTGCGGGATGGTCATCGGCTCGGTGGTCGAGCCCGGCAGCGCGCTGGCGATCACCATGACGAGGTAATCGATATCGGCTTGACTCATCTGGTCGAACAGCTTTTTCGCACGAACCTGCTGCTCCGGCGAATACTCGGCGGCGGCGGCCGGCCGCTTCAGGATCTGCAGCTCGAACGCAGCAAAGCGGTCCTGGTCGAAGCGCATGGCACGAGCGCCGTTCGGCAACTCCCATTCGAGATCGGTGCGGCACCAATCCACGACGGGCATGAAGTTGTAGCAGATGATCTTGATGCCGGAAGCGGCCACCGCCTCCATGCTGGCGATCCACGTCTCGATCGAGCGCGTCGCTTTAGCCCCGAGACGCTTGACATCGTCGGGGATCGGAATTGATTCCACCACCGACCAGGTCAGCTGCGAACGGCCGGGTTGGCCGTTCTCGATGAAATTCTTGCGCTCCTCGACCGCCTTGCGTGTCCAGGCTTCGCCGATCGGCACCTGATGCAGCGCCGAGACGATGTCGCTCGCCCCGGCCTGCCTGACATCGTCGAGCGAGACCGGATCATCCGGCCCGTACCAGCGCCATCCCTCCAGCATCATCGAAATTCTCCCGGATCAGTTCGCGGTCAGCACGACCTTGACGCTCTGCGAGCGGTCGAGCGCCAGCCGCAGCGCGTCCGGCGCGGTGGACAGCGGCCGCTCGGCGGTGACCAGCGACAGCACGTCGACGCTGCCGTCCGCAATCAGCTCCACCGCCGTCATGAACTCGAGCCCGAAACGGAACGAGCCGCGCAGGTCGATCTCCTTCGCCATCACCGCATTGGCCGGTACCGGAATCTGGCCACCCGGCAAATTGCCGATCTGCACCACCACGCCGCCGCGCCTGACGATGCCGATCGCACTGGCAAGGCCTGCAGCCGTGCCCGAGACTTCGAACGCGACATCGTAGGGGCGCGACGCGGCCTGCGCCTTCAGGCCTTCCTCGCCGGCTGCAACATTCTCGACGTGTGAGGCGCCGAGCCGGGTCGCAAAGGCCAGCGGCGCCGGCGCGATGTCGGCCACCGTGATGTCGGTCATGCCGGCGCGGCGCGCGGCGAGCATGGTCAGAAGCCCGATCGGACCGGCGCCGAAAATGATACCGCGCTTGCCTTCGATGGTGCCTGCACGCGCGACCGCATGCAGGCAGACCGCGAGCGGCTCGGCCAGCGCCGCGGCCTGATAGGACACATGATCGGGGATCTTCACGCACTGCGCCGGGATTGCGTCGAAGTAATTGGCAAAGCCTCCCTGCATGTGCGGCGTCTTCGAGGCCGAGCCCATGAAGTAGATATTTTCGCAGAGGTTTTGCCGGCCTTGGCGGCAGGCGACGCAGTGGCCGCACCAGCGCGACGGGTTGACGGCGACACGGTCGCCGACCTTCAGGTTCGCTGCGGAGCCCGCGATCTCCACGACCTCGCCGGAGATCTCGTGGCCGAGCACCAGCGGCGACTTCACCACGAAATCGCCGGTCCGGGCATGACGGAAATAATGCATGTCCGAGCCGCAGATGCCGCCGGCGCCGAAGCGGATGCGCACCATGCCTTCCGCGAGCTTGTCGAGCGGATGCTCGACCATGCGCAGATCTTCGGGGCCAAACAGGGTTGCGGCGAGAGCAGTTGAGGTCATTTGGAAAGTCCCATGTATTTCGGCAGCCAGAGGGTCAATTCGGGGATGTAGGTGATTGCGATCAGTGCGAGCATCAGCGGCACCAGCCAGGGCAGGATCGCCACCGTCGTGCGCTCGACCGAGAGCTTTGCGACGCGCGCGAGCACGAACAGCACCATGCCGAGCGGCGGATGCAACAGGCCGATCATCAAGTTCAGCGTCATGATCAGACCGAAATGGATCGGGTCGATGCCGAGCTTGAGCACGATCGGCAACAGGATCGGCACCAGAATGGTGATCGCCGCCGTGGTGTCGATGAAGCAGCCGACGAACAGGATCAGGACGTTGGCGAGCGCCAGGAACACCCATTTGTTGTGGGTGATGCTGAGCATCCAGTCCGACAGCATCTGGGCTGCCTGCGACACCGTGAGCAGCCAGGCGAAGATCGAGGCGGCCGTGACGATGAACAGAACCGACGCCGTGGTCTCGATGGTGTCGAAGGTCGCCTTCGCCACCGTCTTCATTGTCATGGTGCGGTAGCGCACGAGGCCGAGAAAGAGCGACCAGATCACGGCGGCGACCGCCGCTTCCGTCGGCGTGAACCAGCCGAGCGTCATGCCGCCGATCAGGATGACCGGCGCCATCAGCGCCATCACCGCGGAGAAGTCGAAGTACCAGTCCATCGCGAGCAGCACGACCAGACCAATCCCAACTGCCCAATTGGTGGAGAGACCGGCGACCGTCAGAAGCCAGACAGCCATCGGGAAGCTCAGTACGACGAGGATCTCGAGCCCCGCCGACCCCAATTGCGGCCAGGAGAACGGCGTATCGTTGCCCCATTTGTTCTTGTGCGCGAAATAGGTGACGGTAGCCATCATGAGCAGCGTCAGCACGACGCCTGGAATGACACCCCCCAGAAACAGCGCGCCGATCGAGACATTGGCCATCATGCCGTAGATCACGAAAGGCAGCGACGGCGGGATGATCGGCCCGAGCGTCGCCGACGCCGCGGTGACACCGACGGAGAATTCCGTCGAGTAGCCGTGGTCCTTCATCGCCTTAATCTCGATGGTGCCGAGACCGGCGGCATCCGCGATAGCGGTGCCGGACATGCCGGAGAAGATCACCGAGCCGATGATGTTGACATGGCCAAGGCCGCCCCGCATCCAGCCGACCAGCGCGACGGCGAACTTGTAGATGCGCCCGGTGACGCCGGCGATGTTCATGAGATTGCCGGCCAGGATGAAGAACGGCACGGCGAGCAGCGGAAAGCTCTCGACGCCGGCGATCATGCGCTGTGCCAGCGTGACGTCGGGAGTCACGCCGCTGACCAGGATGTAGAGCAGCGACGACGCCGCCATGGCAATCGCCACGGGTACGCCGAGCAGCATCAGGACGAGAAAGCCTCCAAGCAACAGCAACATGGGATTACCCTTCAAAACCGTCGTAGGCGCCGGGACGTTCGAGGATCGAATAGCCCTGTCGCAAATGTTGCACGGCCACCTGCAGAGAGCGCACGAACATCAGCACGAAGCCGAGCAGCACCGCGTAGTAGACGTAGTCCTTGGGAAGATTGATCGTGGTCATGGATTCGTCGCCGATGATCTGGATGTAGACCCAGACCAGCTTGATGGCGTAGCCGAAGAAGGCGATCCGGATCAGGTCGATCACCGTCGACAACGCCCGCGCCACGAGGTGCGGCAGATAGCGATAGAGCAGGTCGACCTGAATGTGCCGCGACAGCCGCACGCACATCGAGGAGCCGATGAAGACCACGCCGATCAGGCAGTAGGTCGCGATCTCCTCGGTCCAGGCGTAGCTGTCGTTGAGCACGTAGCGGGTAAAGAACTGGAGGAAGACGGCGAGCGCCATTACCCAGAAGATCGCCAGCGCGACCCAGTCCTCGAAAGCGTAGATGCCGAGATCGACCTTGGGTGCCGCCTCCTCCTCGAAGGTGTGGGCGATCTCGTCCGCGGTGATCTGCCGGTGCGTTTCGGCGGTGGACATGGGTGTGCTCCTCAACTGATTCCGGGATGGTGCGCTAGCACCAGACCCGGAACCTCGGATCCCGGGTTCGGTCCTGCGGACCGCCCCGGGATGACGATACGTCGTTACTTCACCGCCTGAATGCGTTCCCAGTCGGCCTTGCGATAGCCAAACGTCTCGAACGCGACGTTCTTCAGCACGGTGTCGCGGAACTCGTTCTTGTCGACCTCGGTGACGGTCAGGCCCTTATCCTTGAAGAAGGCGACCAGCTTGGCCTCGTTCTGCTTGATCTCCGCGGTCGCCTTGGCGGCGGCTTCCTGCGCCACGTCGGTGAAGATCTTCTTGTCCTCGTCGCTGAGCTTCTTCCAGAGCGCGCCGGCCACTACCGTGTTGAGATGGTCGACGATGTGGCCGGTCAGCACGATGTGCTTCTGCACCTCGTAGAACTTCTTGGCCTCGATCGTGGTCAGCGGGTTCTCCTGAGCCTCGACGGTGCCGTTCTGGAGCGCGAGATAGACTTCGGCGAACGCGATCGGCGCGGTGTTGGCGCCGCAGGCGCGCGGCATCGCCAGATAGGCGGGAACGTCGGGCACGCGCATCTTCAGGCCCTTGAGGTCGGCACAGGTCTTGATCGGCTTGTTCGACGAAGTCTGGCGCACCCCGTAATAGGTCACCGCGACGATGTGGTGGCCGCTCTTGTCCTCATAACCCTTGGTAAGCTCCTTGAAGATGTCGCTCTTGGTGTAGGCGAGCAGATGATCGGCATCGCGGAAGGTGTAGGGATAATAGGTAACGCCGATCGGCGGAAAGCTCTTCGCGGCGAAGCTTGAGCCGGAGATGATGATGTCGACCGAGCCGAGCGAGAGGCCCTGGTTAATGTCGGCTTCCTTGCCGAGCTGCGACGCCGGATAGACGTCGATCGCATAGCGCCCGTTGGTGCGCTTGCCGATCTCCTGCGCGGCCCAGACCGACGCGGTGTGGAAGGGCTCCGAGGTCTCGTAGACATGGGCCCATTTCAGCTTGGTCTGCGCCATGCCGGCGCCAGTCGTAGCAATCATCGCCGCGGCCGAGACCGCCACCACCATTGTCATCTTTTTCAACACTGACTTTTCCTCCATTTTTCAAATCTACTTCTTGTTCGCCCGCCTGAAGTGGACGCGGGCCGCCCAATCTCATCGCCGCCGCGCGCTGCCGCTTTTGGCCCGCTTCTTCAGCGCTCGCTCCGGTTTTGCCGGCGTTACCGGCGAGCCTGCCGATCGGCCGCGTGCCGAAGACGATCCTGCCGCGGTCTCGGCGCCAAAATTCTGCGCAAAGCGCTCCTGGGATCGTGCGAGATGATCGCGCATCGCATCGCGCGCGGCCTCGGGATCATGCGCCGTGATCGCGTCGCGCACCGCGCGATGCTCGTCGAGCGCAGTGCGCCACGTGCCCGGGCTCTCGAAATAATGCGCAAGCTGCGCGAAATAGGGATTGAGGCGCTGGTCGAACAACTCGCCGACCACGCGCACCAGAACGGCATTGCCGAGGCTTCCGGCGATCGCGACGTGGAAGGCGCGGTCATGGACCATCGAGGCTTCGCCGGGGTGTTCTACATTCTCCATCGCGACAAGGGACGCATCGATGCGGGCAACGTCGTCCTTCGTCGCCACGCGCGCGGCTTCTTCGGCAATGGCGCTTTCCAGGAACTCGCGGGCGCGCAGCAGCTCGAACGGGCCCTCGATGACGGAAGCAGGCGCGATCGCGGCAACGGCCGCGGGCTCGATCACATAAATGCCGGAGCCGACGCGGATACGGAGGCGGCCCTCGACTTCAAGCGCGATCAGGGCTTCACGCACCGTCGGCCTGGAAATCTTGAGTTGCTCGGCGAGCTCGCGTTCGGTCGGCAAGCGGCTGCCGACCGCGTACTCGCCGCTGTCGATCAGGTTTCGCAATTGATCGGCGACCTGGCGATAAAGCCGTCTCGCCTCCACAGCTTCCAGCGGCACGCTGGTCCTCCCGAAAAGGGTCACGCCGGCAGCTCTCGCTGCAGGCAGCCCGCCAATTTTGGAAAATTGGTCTTACCAATTGACCGCAGCATTGACCGAGGACGGGCGCCATGTCAAGCAGCGGCCAAACAAGGGGAGAGACGACCATGCGCCTTGATCCAACGCGCCTTGGCCGCGCCAATCTCGACCGGCTGCCACCACGTATCCGCCGCCCGGCCTACGATCGTTCGCGCGTCACGCCCGGCATCGTGCATCTCGGCCTTGGCGCGTTTCATCGCGCCCACCAGGCCGTCGTCATCGACGATTGCCTTGCGGCCGGCGCCACCTCGTGGGGCATCGTCGGCGCCAGCCTGCGCAGCCCTGACACACGCGACGCCCTCGCCCCGCAGGATCATCTCTATACGGTCGCCGTCCGTGCCGCCGAAGGCACCGAGCACCGCATCATCGGTTCGCTGCTCGACAGCGTGGTCGCGCGCGAGAGCCCGGCACGATTGGTCGAGCGAATGGCCGATCCCGCCATTCGCATCGTCTCCCTCACCGTCACCGAGAAAGGCTATTGCCACGCCGCAGACCGGCGATCTCGACGAGCGGCATCCTGATGTCGTGCACGACCTCAACAATTTCGACGCACCGCGCTCGGCACCCGGCTTCATCGTTGCAGCGCTGGCGCGCCGGCGGGCCCTGGGCGCCCCGCCCTTCACTGTGCTGAGCTGCGACAACCTCGCCGCCAATGGCCACACCGTGCAGCGGATCGTGACGCAATTCGCCGCGCTGCGCTCGAAGGATCTCGGCAAGTGGATCGCGGATACCGCGGCCTTCCCCTCGACCATGGTCGACCGCATCGTGCCGGAGACGACGGATGGTGACCGCGATGCGGTTTCATCGGCGCTCGGTTTGCGCGACGCATGGCCCGTCATGACCGAGCCGTTCACGCAATGGGTGGTCGAGGACCGTTTCACGGCAGGCCGGCCCGATCTTGCCGCTGCCGGCGTCGAGCTCGTCAACGACGTCAAGCCGTTCGAGCTGATGAAGCTGCGGCTGCTCAACGCCAGCCATTCGGCGCTGGCCTATCTCGGCTATCTCGCCGGCTACGAGACTATCGCCGACACCATGCAGGATCCGCATTTCGCACGCCTCGCCGCGCAGGTGATGGAAGAGGCCGCGGTGACGCTGACGATGCCCGGGGGCACCGATCTCGCCGCCTATCGCGCCTCGCTGCTCAAGCGCTTCGCCAATCCGGCACTGCGTCACCGCACCTGGCAGATCGCGATGGATGGCTCGCAAAAGCTACCGCAGCGCCTGCTCGGCGCGATCCAGGATCGTCTCGCCAGGAACCTGCCGATCGCGACGCATGCGCTCGCGGTGGCCGGCTGGATGCGCTACGTCACCGGCCGCGACGAGAAGGACCGCACCATCGACGTGCGTGATCCGCTCGCCGCCGAGTTCGCTGGCTTGGCGCGCGAGGCAGGTCCCGTCGCCGAACGATTGGCGCCCGCGCTGCTCGGCGTCGGAAAAGTGTTCGGGCCGCTGGGCGCGGAGCCGCGCCTGCGCGAGGCCGTGACCGTGGCGCTCGGCCGACTCTATAAGGATGGCGCGCGGCGTGCGGTGGAGACGCTTGTCTCAGCGTGACCACAAAACGGGCAGCAATGCTGCATTGCGGTCCAGATCGAACGGAAAGTCGACGGAAGTCGCGCTTGATTTTTCCCTGTCATTGCCCCACCCGAGAGGCATGGCAAAGGACAACAAGGTGATCGCCGCGAACGCAGCGTTCTACGCCGCCTTTTCGACCGGCGATTTCGACGAAATGGAGCGGATGTGGGCGGACGATGACACCATTTCCTGCATTCATCCCGGCTGGCCGGCCATCATCGGCCGGGCCACGGTGATCGGAAGCTGGCGCGACATCCTGCAGAGTCCGGAACGCCCGCAGATCGTCTGCGCGGAACCGCAGGCCATTGTCGATGGCGACAGCGCGCGCGTGCTCTGCATCGAGATCGTCGACGGCACGGCATTGGCCGCTGCCAACCATTTTCGGCGCGTCGGGGACGACTGGCGCCTGGTGCACCACCAGTCGAGTCCGATCGCGCAAATTGTCGAGCAAGCTGAGGACGATAGAGCGAGCCACCGCGTCCATTGAGGGCGCCCGGCCCGCAAGCACATTCTACTGTGCATGGGGTTGTTTTTCAGTTTTTTGTTCTGGCGCCTCACCCGAGCCCGGACAGATCATCCAGCACGACCCGCGCCTGGCTAAAATCGTCGTCCCGGAAGAACATGCTTCTGGTGATGAGCACGGGAATGTTCGCCCTTGAGGCTGCGATCAGGCCGTTGGCGGAATCCTCGATCGCGACGCAGTCGGACGCGTTGAGCTTCAGCCGCGCCAGGATTTCGAAATAGACGTCCGGCGCAGGCTTTTTATGCCGCACGTCATCCCCCGCGACGATCGCATCAAAATCCGCGGCCCAGCGCTTTCCGAAGGCTTGCGACAGCAGTGCATCGATATTGCCGTGCGACGTGGTCGTCGCGATCGCGAGCCGCTGGCCGCGCGCCTTGGCAGCAGCAAGCAGATCCGTCACCCCGGGCCGTAAGGGGCAGCAGCCGGTCTCGACCAGTTCGGCATAACGCGCAGTCTTAATGCGATGGAGTTCCGCGATGTCCACGTCCGACAATGGCGCCGCGATCGGCAGCCTTTCGTGGTGGGCGCGGATCCGTTCCTTGCCGCCGGTGACCCGCAGCAGGTCCTTGTAGACGGCCCGGTCCCACTGCCAGTCGAGACCGTGGCGGGCGAAGGCATGGTTGAAAGCCTGCCGATGCAGCTCTTCTGTCTCGGCCAAGGTGCCGTCGACATCGAAGATTAGCGCGGCGGCGCGGCGGACCAGCTCAACCGCGTCAGACAGCATGATGGCGGGCGCTTCTGCCTGCATGATCGATGCGTCCCTCCGATGGAGCGACCATCGCCTGCACAGGCGGGAAGGACAAATCGCAATATCTTTTGCCGGACCCAAAAATCTCTTATGAGCGGAGGAGCGCTGCGGCGCGAACGGGAACTTCGACCTGCAAGGAAGACGTATGCGGCTCTTTATCCTTGGCCTCGGCTACAGTGCCCGGCACTTCGTCCGCCTATTCGGTGGCCGCTTCTCGCATATCGCCGGCACGGTGCGCGATCCCGTGCAGCGGGGCGATCTCGCCGGCATCGAGGTGCACGCCTTCTCCGGCGGCAGTCCGGCACGCGAGACGGTCGAACGTATCAGCGACGCCGACGTCCTTCTCATCTCGATCCCGCCCGGCAGCGCCGGCGATCCTGCCATCGCGACCTTCTCGGACGTGCTGGCAGCGGACCGCCACCGCAGGATCATCTATCTCTCCACCATCGGCGTATACGGTGACCATGCCGGCGGCTGGGTCGACGAGAGCACGCCGCCGAAGGCCGACCTCGACCGCACGCGCATGCGGCTCGCGGCGGAACAGGCATGGACGGACACGACCGGTGGCGATGCCGCGATCCTGCGGCTTGCGGGTATCTATGGCCCCGGCCGTAACGCGCTGGTGACGCTGCGCGCTGGAACGGCCCGGCGCATCATCAAGCCGGGACAGGTGTTCAACCGCATCCACGTCGACGACATCGCGAACGCGATCATAGCCGCGGTTCGTCACCCGAGCGGCGGCATCTGGAACGTCTGCGACGACGAGCCCGCACCACCGCAGGATGTGATTGCGTACGCGGCGAAGCTGATGAATGTTGCACCGCCGCCCGAAGAGGCGTTCGAGACCGCCGAGATGTCGGCGATGGCCCGCAGCTTCTATGCCAGCAGCGCTCGTGTTTCCAACGCGAAAATGAAGCGCGAGCTCGGCGTCACGCTTGCGTATCCGACCTACCGCCACGCCCTGGATACGTTGTGGCACGCGGGAGAGGGACGATAGCGTTCCGGCATTCCCGGCGTCCCAGACATGCCCTGCTCGCGCTTGACTTCGCTCCGGTACGGTCGTGATCTAACCACCGAGCGGGCCACTGCAAAACGAGCCCGCGCTTGGGAGGATCCAATGAAGACGATCGCCATGGTCGCGGCGGCTGCCGTCATCACGCTCGGCGCAGCGCGCGCCGCGCCGCTGCCCGAAGCCAGTCCAGACGACGCCGGCTTCTCGAAACAAGGCCTTGCACGGCTCGACAATTTCTTCGCGCGTGAGATCGCCGCCAAGCGCGTGCCCGGCGTCGTCGTGGCGGTGGCGCGGGACGGCAAGCTCGTGCACTACAAGGCCTATGGCATGCTCGATCCGGACAAGGGCGCGCCGATGCCTGTTGACGCGATCTTCGCATTGGCCTCGATGACCAAGCCGATGGCGGCGGTCGCGGGCCTGACGTTGTTGGAACAGGGCAAGCTACCGCTTCAGGCCAAGCTGTCCGACTACTATCCCGGCTTTTCCGACATGAAAGTCGGCGTTCAGCAGGGCGACGGTTCATTGAAACTCGAACCGCAGGCGTCACCGATCTTCATTCACGACCTGTACCGCCATACGTCCGGATTGATGTATGGCGGCCGCCCGGACTCATCGAGCCCGGTGGCGCGGCAATATCCCGACGGTGTCGCACCGGCGATCGAGGGCGACACCCAGGCCTTCATCGATCGGATGACAAAGCTGCCGCTGGCGCATCAGCCCTCGACGGAGTTCGAATACGGCTTCTCGATCGACGTGCTCGGCGCCGTCGTCGAGAAGGTGAGCGAGCAGAAGCTCGGCGACTATCTCGCCGCCAATGTCTGGCAGCCACTCGGCATGAAGGACGCGACCTTCCATCCGACCGACGCACAGCGCCCTCGCCTCGCCCGCCCGTTCGCGAACGATCCGCTGACCGGAAAGCCGCAAGCCATCAAGCTTTTGGACACGCCGACAAAATTCGACTGTGGCGGCGCCTGCTCGTTCGCCACCGTCGGCGACTACATCCGCTTCGGACAGATGCTGCTCAACGGCGGCGAGCTCGATGGCCAGCGCATCCTCGGTCCCAAGACCGTGCATCACATGACGACCAATCATCTCGGCCCCGAGATCAAGAACAACGTGGCGAACATCGAGCCGCATCGCGCCGGCTTCGGCTTTGGCCTCGCAGTCGCGGTCCGCACCAGCGAAGGATTGTCGTCGGTCCCCGGCAATCCCGGCGAGTTCACCTGGAACGGCGCCTACGGGACGCAGTTCTTCTGCGATCCCAAGGAGCGTCTTGTCGTTGTGGTCGGAACGGCGGCGCCGGGCGAGCTACGCAAATATTATCGCGAACAGGTCCAGGACATCGTCTATGGCGCGATGGTGAAGTGAGGTCGACGCCTTGAAATAGAAAGGGCGGCCACTCGGGCCGCCCTTTTAAAATCAGCGTCAGCTCAACACGCCATACTTCTTGAACCAGGCCTGGGCCTGCTTCCAGGCATCTTCTGCGGCGTCCTTGCGGTAGCTGCCGCGGTAGTCGGCATGGAAGCCGTGCGGCGCTTCCGGATAGATCTTGAACCCGGCCGGCTTCTTGTTTTGCTCGAGCGCGGCTTTCATCTGCTCGACCTGAGTGACGGGAATGCCGGTATCGGCGCCGCCATAGAGGCCGAGCACCGGTGCCTTCATCTCGGGCGCGAGCTGCATCGGGCTCTTCGGCCACAGCGGATTGGCGGGATCGACGACGGTGCCGTAGAATGCAACACCAGCCTTGAGGCCGCCGCTTTGAGCGGCATACTCCCAGACGGTGCGTCCGCCGCGGCAGAAGCCGACGATGCCGAGCTTCGCGGTGTCGCCGCCTTGCGATCCCGCCCACGCCACCGTCGCATCGAGATCGGACAGCAGCTCCGCGTCCGGCTTGGCATTGACGATCGGCAGCAGGTCCTTGATCTCGGAGATCTTGGTCAAATCGACGCCCTTGCGAAAGTAATAGTCCGGCGCGATCGCGAAGGCGCCGAGCTTGGCGAGGCGCCGCGTCACGTCCTTGATGTATTCGTGCAGGCCGAAAATCTCCATCGCCACGATGATCACCGGCGCCTTGGTGTTGCCGGCGGGGCGGGCGAAATATGCAGGCATCTCCTCGGAGCCGACTTTGATCTTGACGTCGCTGATCTGGAGGCCGCCGGTATCAGTGGTGATCGCCTCGGCGCGCACGGGCCCTGCCGCAAGCGTGTAGCCGGCCGCGACCGCCGCGGTCGCGCTCATGAATCCGCGGCGCGAGACCGGGGCGACCTTGGTCAGCCCGACGACGTCGGATGTCATGGTGGTTTCGATACTCATCGGTTCGTCCTTCCTGATGCGCGCCTGATCCTTCAGGCGGCGCATTCGCCAATAATTGCCGGCGAAACGCAAATCACCAGCCTGCGAGCGCACCGCTTTCAGGCCTTGTTTTCAGGTCTTGATCTGATGCTGTTTCACTGGCGAAGCCTTGCGCCATACGCGCCGCGATCACGATGACGGGCGCTGCAAGGCCGATCGATTGATAGGACGGTGTGAGCGCGATGGTCAGGATCGATAGCCCCATGAGTGCGAAGCTCAGCAGCATGGCAGGCCAATCCGGTCGGAATAGATCCCGAGCACGATTCCGCCGATCGGCCGCGTCACGAAGCCGGCGCCGAAGGTCGCCAGCGACGGCATCGGGCTGCCGTACTCGCTTCCCGTCGGGAAGAGGTATGGCCGATCTGGATGGCGAAGATGCTGTAGGTGGTGAAGTCGTAGAATTCGAGCATGTTGCCGACGGTGGCGGCCAATGCTGCGCGCTTGACGCTGAACGGCTTCACTTGCTCGATCACGGACGACACACTGGCATTTCCGGCTCGATCCTATTTCGATTTAACCGCTTGGCCGCATTGCGGCGCAACATCCATTAACCGAAAATAGCGGTTCGCTCGTCCCCATTTGCGCTGCCACGAGTTGCGGCCCCATCGGCCTGCTCGCGCAATCCAAAGCGGTTCACGCAACAAATGGGCTCCGCGATGGTCGCAGCGACACATTATGTTGCACGCACATCCCGCGCTAGCGGAATTTGCGCGTACACCGCGTCCATTTGACTGAAATTTTCAGAAGAGTTGAGCCGGGCGATTTACTCGAACTTTCTTCGTGACGCTCTAGTTCCACGGCCGAAGGTTCCGCCTCTCTCAGGGAGCTTCATTATCAGCCGCCCGGATTGCGCTACCAAAGCTCAATTGAATTAAGATTTACCGACCTGGAATCGAAATGAACTTGGCTCGCGAATCGATTGAACTGCTGGAACAGGTCGCCCGTATCCTGTGGTTCGAAGGCGCCAAGCACGGCTTGCGCGATCGCGAGTGGATGGCGCTGCGTTTCCTTTTTCGCGCCAACCGGTTTTCCCGGACGCCGTCGGCGCTCGCGAGTTACATCGGCACCACGCGTGGCACCGCCTCGTTCATCATCGGGGAGCTGGAGCGGCTCGGATATCTCGAGCGAAAGCGCTCGGCCCAGGACAAGCGGTCGGTGATGCTGAGCGTGACACAACAGGGCAGGAAGTTCCTGGTGCGCGACCCCGTCAATGTCCTCGTCGAGTCCATCGCCGTGCTCGAGGACGAGGCGAAAGTCAGCTTCCGCGACGCGCTCCGCCACGTGCTGGATCAGTCGGACGCAGCCGAACAGCGGCACCATACCGACGTCTGCAAGCGATGCATCTTCCTCCGCGAAGATCGCACCACCACGGACAGCAGGACGACGGCCGAGTTCAGCTGCCGCCTGTTTCGGGCGCCGATCGCGGAGGCGGAGGTCGATCTGCTATGTACCAGCTTCGAGCATCACCGCAAATAGAAGGCGGCCCTCGATCAGGGCGTTGCCTTGCGTGACGAATAGATGACGCCCCCGCTGGACTCGACCACCAGACGTCCGTTCTCGTTTCTGATCTCCTCGATGCGGCCAAGGCCGGGCACCTGCTGTCCCAGCACCGCCTCGATGACGCCGTTCGGGCCTTGCAGGATCGCAATCCCTTCGTAGGCCTGGCGGACCGACCAGCCCTTGACCGTCTTGCGCGGCGCCGAAATGCGCTCGGCCGGAGCTACCGATCCCGTGATCTCGGGCGTAGCGGCCGAGGCCATCATTGGCTGTGAAGCCACGGGCGCCGGAGCCTGGGCCTGCGCCTGGGCAAGCTTGTCGAGCTTCACCGTAGAGGACGAGCTCACCCGTTCGATGCGATCCAGATTTTCGCCAAAACGGCCAAAACGGTCATTGGTCGCCTTGCTCGATTGATCGACCGCGGTGCGCAGACCGTCGAGATTATCGGACACGCCCGACACCTGCCTGCGCAGTTGCGCCACCGTCTCGCGCAGATTCCTGATCTCAGTATTGGCGGCGACGTTGCTCTGGGCGGGCTGCGTGGTGAGATAGGCGATCACGCCGGTGCAGGCGCAGACGACCAGGACCGCAGCGACCGCCAATGTCGCGAGCGGCACGACCCATGTCGGACGCGGCGGCGGCGGCTTGGCCACGATCACGGCCGGCTTGATCACGGTGGGCGTAGGCTTGGGGATTGCCATCTTGTCGAGGCGCGCCTTGGCGCGAATACGCTTCAGGCCCTCGAGCGCCTCTTTCGCCAGAGTTTCATCGCTAGCTGCTGCCGACGCAGGCTTGGTATTCGCAGCAGGCTTGGTATTTGCAGTAGGCTTAGTATTTGCAAAAGGCTTGGTATTTGCAAAAGGCTGGGTATTTGCAAAAGGCTTGGCGGTCGGCGCCGCATTGTCCCTGGGATCGCGCGCATCTGTAGCCGGCTTCGCCGTTACGGAAGCATCGGCGGTTGCGTTGGGACGAGCTTGTCCATCGGACAACATGCGAGAATGCTCCGTTCGGTTCGATCTGTCGAACGGTGACGTTATTTGCCGAAGCTTGCCTGAAACGTGCGGATCGAAAACTTTTCATCACGCGCGATGCGACGTCACATGAGTCAAAAGCGTCATGCACGTGGCGAGAGTGCGACTCGAAAGACACACCCTTGCCAAGATTTCGCCAAGCTGGAGTCGCCTCGCCATACATGAGTTGAATTGTCGCACGTGGAAACACGATGACGAGAGTCAATCCGGGGTTGAAAATCCCTCAATATGCATGATGCGCAGCATTACCCAAAATAGCTGTAATCATACGGGGATGCGGAACTTTAGAACCGCCAGGGTGCAAAACTAGTTCGAATTCCAAATCAACTGATGCGATTGAATATACAAAGAAACAACTCGAACCGAATCAACAGCATCAAGCACGTGTAGCAAACGCTTAGTTGCGCACGCTTGATCGGAAATCGGCAATTGTTACGGTCCTACTCAAGTGATTCTCGCCAGTTGGCGAGGAGATCGACACAGTGCAGTAGCGTTCGGATGCAATGAGCAACTTGGCGCAACTGTTCTAGGTCGCTTTCTCAATCCGCTCCGCGAGGTGATCCGCAAGACACCCGCCGAGCCTCACGCAGTAAGCGTTCAGTATCGAGTCGAAGTAGCAGGCCTGCGAGACGCAGGCACTGAATGCGTAGGGCTGCCCGCGAATATCGAAACCATAATAACGGTTCGCGGGAAGGAATATCGTCAAACAGCACAGTTGCCGAGCCGGGCATCACAACAACCAACCGGCCGTAACAAGTGCGAAACAGGGGCGACAAACTGATGTATATTATCGTTGATAATCGCGAGAGCGTCACGAACAGCTATGTCGGAGGGCTCGTTCGCGAAGGTGTATCGTCGATCGGCTTCTCCTCCGGAGAATTCTGGGACTGGCTGCAATCTGCGAGTGAACCGGATTTGGCCGCGGTGGACGCCTTCCTCCTCGGGGATTGCGACACCCGCGGAAGCCTGCCGCGGGCGATGCGCAAGCGCTCCTCGGCGCCGATCATCGCCATGAGCGGCCAGAAGATGCTCAAGAACACGCTGGAGCTGTTCGAATCGGGCGTCGATGACGTCGTCTACGTGCCGATTCACCTCCGGGAGATCCTCGCCCGAACGGCCGCAATTGCGCGCCGCCGGGTCGGGGAACTGCCGAGGCCCTGCGAGACCAGGATCCAGGTCTTCTTCAACGGACGTGACCCCGAGGTCGCCGGCCACGCCCTCACCCTGCCCCGCCGCGAACTGCGCATTCTCGAATATATGGTCAGCAACCACGGCAAGTGGGTCACCAAGACGCAGATATTCAACGCGGTCTACGGCATCTTCGAAGCGACATTCGACGAGAGCGTAATCGAGAGCCACGTCAGCAAGCTGCGCAAGAAACTCCGCGATCGCCTCGGCTTCGATGCGATCGTGGCCCGGCGCTACGTCGGATACCGGCTCGACATCCCGGCCGGCGAAACCATCGACGTGCCGATGCAGGAGCTCGATGAGGTCGGCATCCTGCTGAACAGGACGCATGCCGCTCCGGCGGCGTATCCGGCCGGAAACTGATCGGCAGGGCGCGGCCACGAAACCGACAACGGCCCCTGCGAACTTCCTTCGCAGAGGCCGTTGTAGTTTCAGCGACGTCAATGGCGAACAGAGGCGCGGCAGTACCGACGCTGCGGCACGCGTCCAAACTAGGTTCTAGAGCTTCGCTTCTGATTCGATCAGAACCGATAATGCCCTAGGGCTTCTGCTGGAATTCTTCCTTCGACACGTAATTGAAGTCCTCGACAAGGACGTCCTGGACGACTTCGGCCTGCATTCGCTCGTTGACACGCTGCTTGATGGCCGTCGTGAGGATGGAGAGGTCGTAACGGGCGAGTTTTCTGAAATCGAGGCGATCGTCCGCATAGATCCTGCGGAAGGCTTCATCGACGACGAACGGCTCGGGCGGCACGTTGAGCTGGTGCATGGTCCGCGCCTCCACGGTGTAGACGAAGCGCGCGACGATGTAGCCCTGCACGTTGCCACTCTCGACCATCGGCACGCTCAGCGCCCGCGTCTTCTGGTACTGCAGCCCCTCGAGATATTCGTCCTTTGCAGGCAGCAGGCTGCCATTTTCCTTCCAATAGGCCACGGCATAGCTCGTTCCCGCGGTGAGGATGCATACCCAGAGCCCGGCCAGCACGAGTCTGATCATTTTCCGTCCTGCGCTGCGCGGCCGGTATAGGTGCCGTCCGACTCGGCGTCCTTGATAGCCTTGACAATGATGGTCGCGACCTCGCGCACCGCATCGTAATGCATTTCGAGGATGGAACGGTTACGCTCGAGCTTCTCGCGCAGCCGCTGGATCTCCTCGGTGATCTCGACCTCGCCGCCGAGATGCATTCGTGCCCGCATCAGGCGGACGAATTCCAGCATGCTCCGGCTCTTCCGGGCGCTGAACTCGTCGAAGTCGATCTTCTTGCCCGTCGCGAGCGCGGCCGTCTCCTCTTCGACGATGCTTGCGAGCCGGCGAATCGCAGCCAGCAGGCCGCGCACCTCGTCCGATCTCGCCGCGTCCGCGCCGTCGTTCGCGACCTCGCCGCCGACATTCGACAGCAGCACGGGCAGCAGCGCATCGACCGACACGGCTGCCGTCGTCATCGCCTCGGTGTCCACGGCCGGCTGTTCCATTACCATGGCCGCCGCGCCTTCTTGTGCCTGCATAGGAAATTCATCCTTCAACTTCTGTCATCCATTGCCGGATCGTCATCCGGCCTTGCCCGTAGCGTCCGGTCCCGCCGGATGCGCGGCAGCGAGCTGCTTGGCAATGCCAATGCCCTTGCCCTTTGCCAGCTGAGCACCAAGTTGCTCCGCCAGCATCGACTTCCAGACACCGCCGGCCGTGCCCTTGCCAAAGACCTCCTCCGACTCCTTCGGCAGCATCGTCTCGACGAAGGTCTGGAGGATGAAGGCTTCGAACTTGCGGTACACCTCGCCGGATGCCGGCGCTTTGATCACCTGCACCGGCGCCCCGTTCACCGCACCCGACTGCGGTTCCGAAATCTTCGTCGCGGATTGATCGGCAGCAGCCGCCTTGGCCTTCGCCTTGCCGACCTCCGTGTCCATCGTGGCGGCGAAATCCGTGTCCGATGATTTCAGCGCATCGAGCTTCGCGGCGGCCGCGCGCTGCGTCACGGGATCGGCTGCGTCGAGGACGTCGAGAACGAGGTCGGGCGTCGCTGTCACGATCATGTCTTGTTCCGGTTGGCTAGCCGTGGCGTCCACTCGCGCACGGTGAGGCTTGTTCCCGTCATCTCCTCGAGCGATCGCTTCTCGGCGTCGCGAAGCTTGTCCGCGAGCGCCGCCTTCGCGACCTGCTCGAACTGCTTCACACGGCGGCTCTCCGCGCGAACCTGGTCGAGCTGCTGCGAGGCCTGCGCCTGAATCGCGCGCGCGCCGAGGCTGGTTCTGGTCAGGCGCCGCGCGATCGATTCGCTCGATGATCCCGCCGGCGGCTTCCCCTCGTTGAGAGTTCCGACCAGCCATTCCTGCTCGTCCTGCAAGCTGCGCTCCTGCTGCCGCAGATGCGCGAGCTGCCATTCTGACAGCCGGAGCTGGAGCTTCACGAGCGAAACCATCCGGCCGAGCTTGTCCGCGCGCGACGTCATGACCGATCACTCCGCCAGCCAGGACGAGACGCCAAGCATGAATTGCGTCAAGAGCTCGTCGCTGGTGAGGTAGAGCAGCAGGAATCCGCCGAACAGCACGAAGGGCACCGAGATGAAATAGACAGGAATCGCCGGCGTCAGTTTGTTGATCAGCCCGACCGCCAGGTTGACGACGACCGAATAGACGATGAAAGGACTGGCGATCCGCAGCGTCAGCACGAATGCCTCCGACAACCGGCCCACGAGCTGGTCGAGCGGCATGCTGCCGCCGAGCCGGTCGCCGGGATGCCAGACGTCGTAGGAGTTCATCAGCCCGCGCAGGACCTGCCAGTGCTGGTCGGTCATGAAGAACAGCGTGGTGACGGCCGTCATGATCAGCGGCACCAGGGCCGGCGCCGGATCGGTGTCGCCCACCGGCGTCCCCGGGATGTTGCTCAGCCCGATCGCACTGGCCATCATGGTGGCCATGGTCTGGAGTGCGAGGAAGAACACGCGACCGCCGAGCCCGATGACGCTGCCGACCACGAGCTCGGAGCAGATCAGCAGCACGAGCGTCAGCGGCGCCGCGTTGTCCGTGAGAGGCTTCAGGACAGCAATCAGGATCGGCGTCAGCGCAAACGTCGTGACGAGCGCGACGAACAATCGGACCTGGGCCGGAACGTTGACGCTGGAATAGCCGGGCACCAGCATCAGGCAGGCACCGATGCGGCAGAACACGATGAACGTCACCAGCACGCTGTCGGTGAGGCCGCTGATCACGATATGGCTCCAAGCGCCCTGATCTCGGTGCTGCGCGCGACTTCGACATGCGACAGGATCGGCAGTGTCGGAAAGACCCGCTCCAGGATCATCCGGACGTAGGGACGCGCTTCCGGGGTCACCGCCAGCACCACGCTGGTGCCGTTCTCGGTGAACTTGCGGATCGCGGCGCTGGCTTCGGTCGCAAACTGCTCGATGAGGCGCGGATCGGCGTCGAATTCGACGACGTCGCCCTTGGCGTCGCGCTTCAGGCTCTGGTGGAACGCGAGATCCCAACGGTTGCCGAGACGGACGACGTTGAGCACGCCATTGTCGGAGAGATCGCCGCAAATCTGCTGGGCAAGACGTGTACGCACATGTTCTGCCACCTGCTCGGAGCGCCGCACATGGGGCGCGATCTCGGCGATGGCTTCGAGGATCAGATGGAGGTTACGGATCGACACGCGCTCGGCCAGCAGGATCTTCAGGATCGCCAGCAGCCCCGAATACGATATCTGCGACGGGCAGAGGTCCTCGACCAGACGCTTGTATTCGGGATCGAGCTGGTCGAGCAGGCCGCGCATGTCCTTGTAGGACAGCAGCTGGGCGAGGTTGGCCCTGATCACTTCGCTCAGATGCGTGAGCAGCACCGACAGATTGTCGACCGGCTTGCAGCCCTGACGCTTGACCTCGTCGGTGAACGCGTCCGTCACCCACAGCGCCTTCATGCCGAAGGCCGGCTCGATCACCTCTTCGCCTGGCACGTCGGGCTTGCCGTCCTTGTCGACCAGCACCAGCACTTCGCCGAGCCGGAGCTCGCCCTGCGCGACGCGGGTGTCGTGGATCCGGATCTGGTATCCTTTGGGATCGATCGACAAATTGTCGGTGAGCTTGATCTCGGGAACCACGAAGCCGTACTGCTTGGCGAACTTCTTGCGGATCTTCGCCACGCGGTGCGCCAGCTCGTGGCGCGAGCCCAGCAGGTGGACCGAGAGGTGGCCGCCGAGCGCCAGCTCGATCTCCGCCGTCTTGAGCGATTCCTTGACGGATTCCTTGGCATCGACCTGGGCGCGTTCGTCGGCCTTGCGCGCATCTTCCTTCTGCTTCAGGGCTGCCTGCCGCCTCGGCAGCGAGTATCCGACGAAAGCCATGACGCCGCCGAGCAGCAGGAAGGGCGCCGTCGGCAGCCCCGGCATCAAGGCGAGCACGAACATCATCAGCGCGGCGGCCGACACCGCGCGCGGATAGCCGCCGAGCTGCCGCAACACCGCCTGCTCGGCCGAACCCCTGGTGCCGCCCTTCGAGACGAGCAGGCCCGCCGACAGCGACACGATCAGCGCCGGCATCTGCGTTACCAGACCGTCGCCCACGGAGAGCTTGGTGTAGACGTCGGCGGCCCGTGCCAGGGTCAACCCGTGATGCGTCACGCCGATGATGATACCGCCGAAAATGTTGATCGCGGTGATGATCAAACCGGCGACGGCGTCGCCGCGGACGAATTTCGAGGCACCGTCCATGGCGCCGAAAAACGCGCTCTCCTCTTCCAGCTCGCGGCGCCGGCGCTGGGCTTCCTTGTCGTCGATCAGGCCCGCGGACAGATCCGCGTCGATCGCCATCTGCTTGCCGGGGATGGCATCCAGAGTGAAACGGGCGCCGACTTCGGCGATACGCGTCGCGCCCTTGGTGATCACGACGAAGTTCACCGTGACCAGAATGGCGAAGATGATCAGGCCGATGACGAAATCACCACCCATGACGAACTTCGAGAAACCGGCAACGACATGGCCCGCGGCGTTTTCTCCCTCCCCGCCGCGCGACAGGATGAGGCGAGTCGTCGCGACGTTGAGCGCAAGCCGCAGGATCGTCGCGATCAGGAGCACGGTCGGGAAGGCCGAGAAATCGAGCGGCCGCTGGATCCACAGCGCGACCATCAGGATCAGCGCCGACAGCGCGATCGAGAATGCGAGGCCGAGATCGATCAAGATCGGCGGTATCGGCAGGAACAGGATCGTGAGCATGGCCACGATGCCGCCTGCGAAAAAGGCGTCGGCGCCCAATCGTCGCGGGGTCGGCAGGCTAGCAGCTAACGTATCGGCCATGGGTCACCGGCAGAGGATCCGGCCCGTAATCTGCCGTGCAAAGCTTACGCGGGGGTGGTGGCAGGGTGGCAGAGTGACCAGGACAGTCCGGATCAGAAGCCGCGCTCGATGTGCGAATAGACCATCTCGGTGAAGGTGGAGAGATGGGCTCCGATGAAGGAGCCGGAGACGGCGACGACCACGAGAATGACGATGATCTTCGGAACGAAGGTCAGCGTCACCTCCTGGATCTGGGTCAGCGCCTGGATCAGCGCGATGATAGTGCCGACCAGCATCGCGGCACCGACGGCGGGCCCGGAGGCGACGATGATGGTCCAGATCGCCGCCTGGACGATATCGAGAGCATCCCGTTCGTTCATGACTGGCTGATCGTGAGACCGGGACCGATCGCGACTTTCGTACCGTTCTCGAGTGTCGCGACGGAGCCGTCGCTGTTGATGGAAACCGAAGCGACCTTGCCGCTGAAGTTCGCGCCGGTCGAGTCCGTGAAGCTCACGGTCTTTCCGATCAGCCCATTGGCCTGCGACAGCGACTGCGAAGACAGCAGAGCGTCGAGCTTGTTATTGGTCTGCATCGCCTGCTCGACCGACGAGAGCTGCGCAAACTGGCTCATATATTGCGAGGTATCCATCGGATTGGTAGGATCCTGATTCTTCATCTCCGCAATGAGGAGCCGAAGAAACGTGTTGTAGTCGACGCCGGTGCTCGACGTCGACGTCGTCGAGCTGGTCGAATTGGACGACTTACTCTTGCTATCGGTCGCGCTGGTGACGTTCATGTATCTCTCCGCTGTCAGGCAGCCTCGAATGGGGAATCGATCTTGGCGCCGGCCAGGATGGCCTGCTCCACCGGAAACAGTGCCCGAATCCGCTTGAGCGCCTCGAAGTAACGGCTGGCCCCGACCAGGTCGTCGACCGCGCCAAGCCCGACCAGCATCTCCTGGCTCTCGCACACCGCGAGCAGGGCCGCGTGATGCTGCCCGTAAAGAGCTGCAGCGTCCCGGACGTCGGTCGGATTCATCAGCATGAGCTGGACGATGAAATAGAGCTGCCGCAGCGCCGTGGTGGCGTCGGAGGCCTGCATGATCTGCCCTTCGAGCAGGAACATCACGTCGTTGACGAGCTCGACGGAGACCTTGCGGTCCACGCGCAGCACCGCGCCGTTGATGTAGACCCGTTCGCCCGCGCGCAAGGATATCTTCATCAAAGAGCGTCTCGGATCAGGCGGTTGATTTCGATGAGCTGCATCACGTCATTCGACCTTTCTTCGCGAAGGCGGTCGGATTCCTTGACGACCCACAGGCCGATCGAGATGATGTCCGCGCGCAGCTTTTCCGGAAGCCCGTTTTCCGGATGCGCGAGATCCTCGATGAAGATCGTCCACAGCCGCCGCACATAGAGCAGGCTCTCGACCAGATCCTCGAGGCTGAAGCGGTCCTTCTGGATCCGCTCGAGCCGGTCGATGCCGAGGCTCAGCGCCTGCCGCTCGCGGCCCCGCGCCTCATAGCCGCTCTCGTCGACGACCGCTTCATAGGCTTCAAACGTCATCAGGACAACTCTGCGCAGGAGACCGAACAACAAGACAAGGGTTACCAACCTTACGAAGGAGCTGGACTCAGAGATAGTTGATGAGGCTGATCTTCTGGAGCTGCGAGGTGAGCGCAAGCGCCGTCTGGATCTGCGTCTGCAAGGTGTTGACCCTGACCGATGCTTCCGTCGGATCGACCTTCTCTATACCGACGATCTGATTGTTAAGGATGTCCTGCTGCGTCTTGAGCTTGTCGGTTGCGGAGGTGATCCGCTGCTGGACCGTACCGATGTTGCCGCCGAGGGTCGCAAGGTCACTGATGGCGTTTCCGACAAGGCCGATGGCCTTGTCCACGACGACCTGGAACGTCGCTTGATCCAGGTTGGCGTTTCCGAGATCCGCCATCATGGTGTAGGCCTCGGCGAGCTTGCGGAAGCCTGGCTGATTGGCGCTGACGGAGGTATCGGCGATCTCGGTCGTGGAGATACGGCTTTGCATGACCTGGTCGGTAGCCGACGACCAATTGGTGTTCCAGGTCGGGCTCGCGAACTCGGCGTCGAAGGTGGTGTCGAGGAATGTCTGCATCTGGGCCGGAGTGATGCTGCTCACGCTGGCCGAGGATTGCGAGAAGCCGAAGGTCGCAAGAAAGTCGGCATCGACCTGGTTCTTGCTCGCGGAGCCAGCGGTGTAGGCCGTGATCGGCGTGTTCTGCGTGTTGATGCCCGAGAACAGAGACGAGCCGTTATAGGATACGTTCAGCGCGCCAATCAAATCCTGGAGGTTGGAGGACGCAGGCGGCAGGATGATCCGCCCGCCGCCGTCGGTACTGCGAGCCGCGATAAGGTCCTTGAGGAAGTCCGTTGCGGTCGAACCAAGCTGGGTGATCCGGCTCTGCGTTATGTCCAGGCGTCCCGAGACCAGCCCGTTGGTATCGACGAGTTGATCGGCGAAGCTCAGGTCCGCCCGCAGGCTGACGTCGCTTCCCGTCGTGGCGCCAAGCTCGAGGCCGACATCGGCGAAGCGGCCGGTGGTGGCTTCCTTCGAGGCCTTGGCCAGCGCGGCCTGATTGTTCGTGATCGAGGACCTCAACGACGAAGACAGCATCAAGGTCGAGATGTAGTTCGCGCTCATCATCACTTAATTTCCCACGGCGGCCAGCAGGCTCTGCAGCATTTCGTCGACGGTCGAGATGATCTTCGACGAAGCCGAATAGGTGCGTTCGACCTGAAGCATCAACGACATCTCGTCGTCCATGTTGACGCCGCTGACGTTCGACAGCGCCGCGGTGCTGCGGTCGAGCAGCGTTTTTTGGTAGGTGACGTTGGAGTCGGCGGTCTTGCGCTGGTTTTCGATCCAGCTCGTCGAGGACGACGCGAAATCGATCAAGCTGCCGTTCGGCTTTCCTTGCGCGGTTGCATCGAACGGCTGCGACGCATCCATGCCGCCGATGAGCTGCTGCAGCCGGGCCGAGTACCCGCCGTTGCCGGCGGTATTGTATTGGTATGCGACGTTGCCGCTGATCGCACCGTCGCGCAGCAGGTTAGGATTGCCACCCTGGGCCGGATCGACCGATGCAGCAACCGAAATCGTGCCAGCGAGTCCCACCGAGACGGTGGCGCTCGCCGGCATCGCCGGCGAACCGGGATAAGTGAAGAGACCGGGAACGTCGGGCAGCGCCGCGCCGGACTGATCACTCTCCTTGAAGGTATCGATCAGGCCGCGCGCGATTTCGTCGAGCTGACTCTGATAGGTGACTGTGTCCTGATCACGCAGCTGAGCGAGGCCTGCGAGCTTGCCTGATTTCAGCGGCATCACAGAATTGGCGCCGGTCACCGGCACGCCGTCGACATAGACCGCATTGCCGGTGGTACCGGCCGTATAAGCGTTGGTCGGCGCGAAACTCACCGTGCGCGCCAACTTGTCGAACAGGACGGCGCCGCTGTCGGTATAGAGCGCCGCGTCTCCGTTGGGACGGGTCGACATTGTGACGCCGAGCTCCTGCGACAGCTGCGAGACGATGCTGTCGCGCTGGTCGAGGTAGTCGGTGATGTCGTCGCCGGAGATCGTCCCCTTCACGATCGCGGTGTTCACGGTCTGGAATTGGGAGAGCAACCGATTGATGTTTTGAACCGACGTATTCATGTCGGCATCCGCGCCCTCCCGGACAGACTGCACGGTCTGAGTTGCCTGGTTGAGCGTGGTCGCCATGTCCTTGGCCGACGCCACCGCCGCCTGCGCCAGCGTGGTGTTGTCCGGGGCGTTGGCATATTGCTGGAGCGCCTTCTTCAGCGCATTGAGTTGCGCCGTCGGCGACTGGTCGAGCTCCGGATCGTCCACCGTGGCAGCTGCGATCTTCTGGAGACCGTCAAGGATCGCGCTCTGCTTGGCCGACGACGAGGTCGCGGTCAGCACGTTGGTGTAGAGACCCGAGCTGGCGGCGCGCTGGATCGCCGCCACGTAGACACCGGTTCCCGGGAGGTTGTCCAGCACGGCAATCTTGCGCGAATAGCCGGTGGAGCTGGCACCGGCGATGTTGCGCGAGATGACCGACGACTGGATGCCCGACGCCATCAGCGAGGAGCGGGCGGATTCGAGAGCGGCGGTAAGGTTCATGATCTGCTCTTGCCGGGAACGAGCGCTGAGAGACTCAGCGCTTCAGGTTGACGACCACGTCCAGCAGATCGGCGCCGGTCTGGAATGATTTCGAGTTCGCGGTGAAACCTCGCTGCGCCTCGATCATCGAGGTCAACTCGTCCGCGAGGTCGACGTTGGAATCTTCTAGCGCACCCGACTGGATCGTACCGAGCCCGCCCTGGCCGGCGAGGCCGACCTGCACGTTTCCGGAATCCAGGTTCGGCGAGTAGACGTTGCCGACTTCGGGCGTCAAATGGTCGGGGCTCGGAACGGTCGCGAGCGCGATCTGAAAGCTCGGCAGCTCGGTGCCATTCTTCAGGACGGCCGTGACCACGCCCTTGTCGTCGATGTTCACCTTCTCGACCGCCGATGGAGCGTTGCCATCGACCGTCGCCTTGAAGTCGAAGCTGGAGGCGACCTGGGTCATGGCCGACAGGTCCATGTTGAAGGACGAGCCGCCGGGGATGGTCACGGTCAGCGATGTCGGGCTTGCGGCGGCGAGCTTGCCCTTACCCACTGCGGTGACGTCGAAGGTGAAGGTGTTGAGACCACCCGCGAGCGCGGTACCTGTCAAGGAATCGTAGAGCTGGATCTGCCAGGTATTCGCGGCGGTCTTCGCGGCATAGACGTCGACGGTCACGGCGTTGCCGATGTTGTCGTAGGTGACGACCGAAGTCTTCGAGGTATAGGCACCGGGACCGGGCGGGCCCGCGATGATCGCAGCGCTCGGATCCAGATTGGCGGCGACACTTGCCTTGGTCGATGGCGCGGCCTGCAGCGCCAATTGGTTGACGTTGATGACCTGAAGACCACCGAAGCCATTGGCGGCGACGGTGGGCGTGGCGCCGTTCGCGATATTGTAGCCCATCAGCTGGAAGCCGGCGGAGTTGACGAGATTGCCCGTGCTGTCGGGCACGAACGCGCCGGCGCGCGTCAGGAAATTGTTGCCGTTCGGATCCTGCACGACGAAGAAGCCGTTGCCCTGGACCGCGAGGTCCGTCGCCGAGGTCGTGAACTGGTAATTGCCCGCATCGCTGATGGCGTAGCGGACCGTGGTCTCGACCGCGCCGGAATCGTAATTGCCCGAACCGCTCTTCAGGATCAGCGAGGAGAACTCGGTCGAAGCCCGCTTGTAGCCGGTGGTGTTGACGTTCGCGATGTTGTCCGAAACTGTCGACAGCTTGTTGGACTGCGCGTTCATCCCGGAAACGCCGGTGCGCATAACACCATACAGGCTCATGAATTGGGCTCCTTTGGTAGGTTGCAGTTACAATGGAGGCTGTTGCTTGCGCGAGGCTGATGATGGGGACCGATGCACAACTTGATGTCGGCCCTTCAGCTCGTTTTGGGCTGACAGAACGAGCGCGCCTTGTCGGTCCACGCGCCGAAGCCGCTGGAGACAAGATGCGCGACGATGTGACAGACGTAGCGTTTCTGCGCCGGCTGGTTGTTGGGGCCTGCATTGTAGCGGGCGACTGCCATGGTCCAGCTGCCCTCGCGCTGCTTCAGCTCCTTCAGGAAGCGCGCGGCGTAGTCGACATTCCCGGCGGGATCGAACATCGCCCGGACCGAGGCGAATTTGTCGCCGTGATAGTAGTGGTTGATCTGCATGCAGCCGAGGTCGATCAGCTTGATCCCCTTGGCTCGCATGGCTTCGAAGTTGGCGATCGCGTCGTTCATGTCCTTGGCGAACACGGTCTGTCCTTCGGCGCCGAGCGCATAAGGATGAAGCGCGCCGCGCCGCCCGGTCTCGGTCAGGCCGACAGCGTAGAGAATGCCGAGCGGAATTCCGTGCTGCTGGGACGCACGCGCCATCTCGCGCTCACAGGGGCGCGAATTGTCGGTCGCCGCAGCCGCGGTGCCGGCGTTACAGATAAACAGGGCCGCGACGACTCTGCGGCGCCACGTCCTGATCATGACGCGTCTCCTGGTTGGACTGGCGCTCCTGTCGAGCCTGCTTCGCGCCGCCGTCCGACTGTCCCGACGAATTGCTGGTGCCGTCGAACGTGCCCTGCGACTGCGACGAGGACTGTTGCTGGCCCGAGAGCTGCGGCTGCGACTGGCCGGAGCCGCTCTGGAATCCATCCAGCGAGCCGTGCTGGACGGGCGCAATTTCGGCGACGTAGCCCGCCGACTGCATCAAATCGCGGATCGAATCGCGCTGCTGGTCCAGCATCTGGCTCGTGTCCTTTCGCTCGGCGGCGAGGTGGACGGACACCTCGTTGCCGACGAGACGAAGGCGCACGGTGACATTGCCGAGCGCGGGCGGCTCGAGATTGATGGTCAGGATCTTGAGCGGCTGATCCGGCGCATTGACTTGAGACGCTGCAAGATCTGGAGCTGCGGACGCGGTCGGTGCCGGAGATTCCTTCAGCTCGGCGACGACAGCGTTGGCAACCTGCTGCGGCGCGTTGAACTGCGCCGGGGGCAGATGGGTCTCCTGCTGGACCACGGTGACCTTGGTCGTCTCGGGCAATGCATCCCGCGCTGAGGCCTTCGCGGCACGCTCGACATTGGCCGCGATGGCCTCGAAGCCGGGTGCCGTTGCCTTAGGCGATGGCTCACTGCCGTCCGCCGATGTCGCCTGGTCGGTAGCCGTCGCGTGCGAAGCCGCGGCCTGCGAATGCGCAGCGGTTGGAGCCGCGTGAGATGGGGAGTCAGCTGTCGTCGCCTTCGCCGTGCCCATGGCCTGAACGTCGCGCTTCGTCGTGGAAGGCCGCTCGTCACGTCCGGACGCATCCTTCTTGTCGTCGGCCGGTGCTTGCATCTGCGGCATCACGACCGGCGGCCCGGCAACGATCTCCTGTCCGATGATCCCGGCAATGCTCGTTCGGCTCTGAACGTCGGCCTGCTCGAGGGATCCCTGTTTCACGGATGACTTGACGGTCTTTTTCTCGGTGGGCTTCTCGCTGAATCCGGGCTCTTCGACCGCCGCGGTCCGCTCGTGCACCGTCTCGTCCGTCGCCTTGTCCTTCCCGCTCTGATGCGCCAGGCGCGTCCGCAGCGTTCCGGCTTTCACGGCCGTGTCGCTGCCCTCGTCGTTGAGCGCGCGCTTCGCGAGGTTCGAGACGGTGTGCAGCAGATCGTTGAAGGACGAGTCCGCCTGCGCTTTCGTCCCGGCGCCCTTCCCAGAGCGCGATGTACCCCGCATGTTGAGGCTTTCGGCGAGACCCGAAAAGGCCTGTCCGGAGGTTCCACTGAGCTTCGTCATGGACGGCGATCCCTGGTGAGGAGTGCGAGCTCGCCGAGCTGCTTCTGTGCACGCGCAAGCGTTGCAGTCGACGACGCGAGATCGACACGCGCCGGCGTGACCGGGGGCTTGTCGGCTATGGCGGCGGATCCGCCGGCGAACGGCTTGCGAACGTCGAGTGCGAGCTGCATCGTTGCATTGAGAACGGGAATGTCGCGCTCCGGCAGCTTCGACCGGTCGAGCGCCTTCAACTCGGCGAGACCGCCGTCATATTCGTCGGTGAGCGCCCGCGCCACGCCGCGGAACAAATGCGCCCGCTCGCGCTCCGCCGAGGCATCGGCACTGAGAGTCAGCGCGCGTTCGCCGGCGAGCCGGGTCACGACCAGCCCTCCGCGCACCATCGCGGTGCGCGCGATCACGAGATAGAGCTTGAGGCGGCTCGCGCGGTCGATCTGCTCCAGCAGGGTGGAGATCCGCGCAAACCGACGCTCGTCGAGCGCGAGGCTCGATTGCGTCAGACCCGTGGAAAAACGCTGCCAGAAGTCCCCCGCATAGACTGACTTGTGATAGTGCCGGATGTAGGCCAGCGCCAGGAACTCGAACTTGTCGAAATCCTCTGCTTGCCCGACCAGCAGGATCTCGCGCCGCAGAGCGGCCTCCTCCACCAATGTGCCCGGCAGGAGCAGGCGCGCGTCATCCAGACGCTCGATTGCAAACGATGCTTCGGCGCGTGCGAACAGGGCGCCCTGGACTAGCGCGAGCTGTCCGCCCAGACCCGACGGAATCGTCCGCGGCTTGACATCCTTGAGCAGTTCGCGCGCTTCGTCCTGACGACCCTCGACATAGGCGAGCGCGCCATCGAACAGCCGTCCATCGACGTTCAGCTTGTCGCGCGGCAGCTTGCGGATGATTTGCGGCGCGCCGCCGCTGAGCAGATAGATGACCGCGGCCTGGCCGTTCTGCGGATTACTCCACACGCCTGGATCGGCCGCGAGAAATTTTTCGCCGATCTGCCGGATCAATGCGCTGTGGTTGCCGTGCGCCGCATTATCGCCGTTGGCGATGCCGTCTTGCACGGCCTGCAACGCCCGAACGAGCTCATACGGCTCGCTCGATGTCGGTGCCGCCTCGGCGAATGCGCCTGCCGCCGTGAACGGCAGCAGCATCAGCAGCGCAGCGCGGAGAAGAGGCCTGATCAAGGACGCTTCTCCCGAACCATGATCTCGATCCGTCTGTTCTGCGCGGCCGCCGGATCGTTTTGAAGTTTCGGCCGCCGATCGGCATAGCCCTCGACATGCTCGATGCGCTGCGCATCGACGCCGGAGCGGACCAGCATGTAATAGGCCATCTGCGCACGCGCCGTCGACAGCCGCCAGTTGTCGTAGGTCTCCGAACGGTATGGCCGATTGTCGGTGTGGCCGCGGACGATGATCACGCCGGGACGCTTCGTCAGCAGCGGGCCGATCTTGTCGATCACACGGATGAGTTCGGGCCGCGGCTCAGCCGAGCCGACCGCGAACATGCCGAAGTTCGCATCGTCGGTCAGGCTGATCAGCAGGCCTTCCTCGACCTGACGCACTTCGGCCACGGGTCCCGCGCCGGCCTTGACATCCGACAGCGCATCCGCGATCGCCGACTGAAGCTGTTTGACCGCTAGCTGCTGGGCCTGAATCGCGTCGCGCGACTCGGATTCCTTCGTCGTGTCGTTGGGGCGCGGCTGCGCGGCGGCATTGGCTTGATTCCCGGCCTGGGCCCCCGGCTGTGCGCTCCCTTCGCGTGAAGACTGCGACGGCGCGGGCCCCGGCGGCAGCAGGGGCGACAGGCTTGCGGACGACGCATCGGCGTTCGAAGCCACGCTTCCGCCGGCATCGTCCTGCCTGGCTCGGCGTGCCTGCGTCTCGCCCTGGCCTGAGCCGGACGCAGAGTCGCGCGCGGACGCATTCGGCTTGGACTCGGGCTTGGGTTCGCTCTCGACGATGCGGTCGGCATCCTTGGCTGCCTGCGGCGCAAGCTTCCAATAGCCGGGATCGAACGGATCGCGGTAGGCGTCGCCTCCCTTGAGGCCGTCCTCTTCGGCGGACGTCAGAGCGCCGGCGCGGCGCTGGCCCGAGGCCTGGTTCGCGCTGCTGGCGATCTCGGCGAGCGTCGTATAGGGATCGCGGAACAGGACCTTCTCCTCGTAGAAGGGCGGCCTCTCGGCCGTCGGAGAGTCACCGCGACGTTCCTCGCTCGGTCCTCCCGGCTGGCGCCTGCCGTCCTGTCCGTCGAACGACGACGGCTCCTTCTTGGAGAGATCCTTGAGCCCCTTCGGGGCAGGTGCGTTCTCCGCGAGCTTGATCGGATTGAAATAGCTCGCGACCACCTGCTTCTGATCCTGGTTGAGTGCATTGATCAGCCACATCACCAGGAAGAACGCCATCATCGCGGTCATGAAGTCCGCATAGGCGATCTTCCAGACGCCGCCGTGCGGCTTCTCGTCGTCGAAGGCGCTCCGCCGGCGGATGATGACGAGTTCTGACTTGACCTCATTCATGACGGACTACCGGCGCGCCTCTTTCAGGCGCTCGCTCCAGGCCGTGATCTGCGTCTCGATCACGGTCTGGTCGGCCACGACGCGAACCTCGAAAGTATCTGCGGCCTCATACTCGAAGCCCGTTCGCCGCGCCGTCCCGAGCTGCGTCTTCACCAGGTCGAGCAGTTCGCTCGGGCCGGTCACCTTGAACACCGGCACCGGCGAATTGCCGGTCAGCGCCGCAATCTGCTCGACCAGCGACCCGATCGCCTTGTCGCGGACGGCATCGGCGAGGAACGGCAGCAATATCCGCGCAACGGAGCTCGCGATGTTGGTCTCGATTTCGCGACACGCCGTCTCGAAACCGGTGACGACCGCCACCGCCTGCTGGTCGGACCACTTGGCCCGCTCTTCGCCGAGCCGGATTGCGCTGCGCACTCTTTCCTCGGCGATCCTGGACTCGCCCTCCGCGACGCCGGCCGCATGGCCGCGCCGAAAGGCATCGTCCAGGAGATTGACCGCCGGGGCTTCCGCCTTCGGCGCCGGAGGCGGCGACTGAAGCTGCGGGTGCGACTGCGGTTGCGAATGGGTCTGGGGCTGCGGCCGAGGCTGAGGCTGAGGCTCGCGCCAGGCTTCCTTCGGCCTCGTCAGCACGTCCTGGATTTTGGGTGGCGGTGGAGGTGGAGGCGATTTGACCCGCCCGTTCGCGTCGAACTGCGTCAGGAGCTTTCCGATTGCCGCGTTCATGCCGCCTCCTCGCGTCGCATCCAGTCTTTAAGGATCGCTGCCGCCTGCATCTGATCGAGACGGACGATCTGCTCCAACCGCTTCTGCGGCGTTCGCTGCATCTTGCCTTCGAGGTCTTCGACCAGGTTGAGCTCGGCCTCCTCGCTGTCCGCCAATGCAAGGGCGCCAGCGGCCGACTCGAGCTCGGCAGCTTCCGCCGCCTCGGTCTGCTCCTGCGCTGCACGATGGGTCAAAATGCCGTTGACCGCAGGACGAAGTCCGAACCACACCAGCATCGAAGCGACGGCCAGGATCGTCACTGCGTTGATGACGCTGCCGAGCTGCTTGTTGATCATCTCGACGAAGCTGATCGGCGGCACCGGCGCCAGTTCGCGAGAGCCTTCGATGAAATCGACGGCCGTCACCTGGATCTGGTCGCCGCGCGCCTTGTCCAGCCCGCCGGCCGTGGCTGCGAGTTGGCTGATCTCGGCGAGCTTGCTGTCGACGATGGCCTGGTTGCTCTTGTCCCCGAGGTCGGCAATGAGCCGCCCGCGGTTGACCAGCACGGCAATGAACAGCTTCTTCACCGAATAGCCGTCGCTCACCGTCGTCGTGGTCTTGGACGAGACCTCGAAATTGGTGACGTCCTCGCGGCGGGTCTTGTCCTCGCTGGAATTCTTGGTGCCGCCGGCGTTCACCTGCTGGTCGGGAAGGTTCTGCTGCACCGTGGTCGGCTGCGAACGGTCCGCATTCTGCGACTTCTCGTTCTCGCGGACGTTCCTCACCGAACGTTCTGCGCGGCTCTCCGGATCGTAGACGGTCTCGTTGATCTGCCGCTTGTCGGTGGAGAGCTGCGATGCAACGCTCACTTCGAAATTGTCGAGGCCCAGATACGGCGTCAGCGCCTTGCGGATGTTCTCTTGCACCATCCCGCCGACCGTCTTCTGCAGGCTCGCCATCTTGGTCGGAGCAGCCGTCGCCTCATCCTCTTCGGCAAGCAGCATCGAACCGTCGGCGTCCAGCACCGTGACCTTGTCGCGACTCATGCCCGGAATGGCCGCCGCGACGAGATGACGGATCGACTGCGCCGTGCGTGCCTCGATTGCGCCGTCGGTGCGCAGCACGACCGATGCCGAAGGCGGCTGCTGCGTCGCGCGGAACGACCCCCGCACCGGCATCACGATATGCACCCGCGCCGCCTTCACGCCCTTCATCAACTGCACCGTGCGGGCGATTTCGCCTTCCAGCGCCCGGAGCTTGGTGACCTCCTGCATGAACGAGGTCAAACCGAGCGAGCCGATCTTGTCGAAGAGCTCGTAGCCGGAATTGGCGCTGGTCGGCAGCCCCTTCTCGGCGAGCAGCATCCGCGCTTGCATCGTCTGGCTCGGACGCACCGAGACCGCGTCGCCGGCTGTGTTGACGTCGAAGGTGATGTTCTGCTCGCGCAGCGCGGCACCCATACGCGTCACGTCTTCGCGGGAAAGGCCGGTATAGAGCGTTTCGAATTCAGGCCGGCTCAGATAATAGGCGCCGCCCACGACGGTGACGAGAACGGCGAAACCGATCAATCCCAAGGCCATCAGGCGTCGCGGCCCAAGCTCCAGCAGATTGTTGAGCAGTTGCTGTACCTGCGCACGACTGAGCAGCATGTGACCTCGTACCAATGCGAACATAGAGGACACTCTGCTGCCAACCTTGTCTGAAGGTTGCGCGAGATCACGAATGTGTCGGTTCGCCGGCGAGGCGTTGCAATTTTACAAGAGACTGAGTGACGCGATCGCGCGCGTCGGCAACAAGCGGACGGCCGGTCGCATCGCGGTGCGATCGGCGACGGCGTGTTGCCTGGAAGGTGGCGTCAGGAGATCGATGTGGGCACGTCGTGTGCCGTCAGATCCGCCGTTCATGGCGGAGACCGTGCTCCCTGAGGAGCACGGTCGTTTTCGAAGCCGCGGCTTAGCGGAACAGCGACAGGATGCTCTGGCTGTTCTGGTTGGCAATCGAGAGCGCCTGAACGCCGAGCTGCTGCTGAGTCTGAAGCGCCTGAAGGCGGGTCGATTCCGCGTTCATGTCAGCGTCGACGAGCTGGCCGATACCGCGGTCCACCGAGTCCATCAGGGTCTTGACGAACTCCGTGTTGGTCGCGAGTCGGTTCTTGACGGCACCGAGATTGGCGGCGGCCGAGGCCACCGAGTTGATGCCGGCGGTGACCTGCGCGATGTAGCCGTCGAGCGTGGTCTGGTCAGCTGCCGAGTCGGTCAACGCGGAGATGCTCATCGTGTTGATCGACGGAGAGGTCGAACCGGCCGTGTCCAGAATGCCGGTCTGCGTCGAGGTGTAGAGCGAGTAGTTGGCGGTGGTCACGGTGATGGAGCCGATGGTGGGCGTACCGCCGACACGCGAGTACGACGACACCAGGTTGAAGGTGGTCGGCGTGGTGGCGGTCGTGCTCAGCCAGTTGATGCCGTTGAAGGTCGCCGAGTTGGCCTTGAGCTTCATATCCTGCTGGATCTGGGTGATGTCAGCCTGGATCTTGGTGCGGTCGATACCGGCGGTCTTGGCTTCGACCAGCAGCGCCTGGAGCTTGGTCAGGCCGGAGTCCTTGTCACCGATAACCGAGGTCAGAGCGGTATATTCGGTGTCGACGGTCGCAGCCGACAGACCGAGCGAGTCGGAGACGGCGGAGAGCGCGGCATTGTCGGAGCGCATCGACGTTGCGATCGACCAGTAGGCAGCGTTGTCCGAAGCGGTGGAGACGCGCATACCGGTCGAGATGCGGTTCTGCGTGGTCGCGAGCTGCGAGCTAACGTTGCGAAGGGTCTGCAGCGCGGTCATTGCAGACGAGTTGGTGAGGAGGCTAGAACCCATTTTGATGTCCCTTTGGAGATTGAATTAGATTTGGGGACATACCGGGCTTGCACCGGTACGGCAGGGCGGCGTCATGCCTTTGGGCTGCGCAAAAGCGTCAAGGCCCAACCTGTCGTAACGGCGACGATAGCCCGCGAAGCTTGTGCGGGGCTTGTGGCTCTGTGTCTTTGCCGCAACAAGGCGGCCGAAATTGCGGCGCGCGACGTCACGCCAAAATGAAAGGGCCGCGCCTCGTGAGAAGCGCGGCCCTCCCCAAAATCGTTTGAGGCTTAGCGGAACAGCGACAGGATGCTCTGGCTGCTGTTGTTGGCGATCGAGAGCGCCTGCACGCCGAGCTGCTGCTGGACCTGGAGGGCCGACAGGCGGGTGGACTCCTGATTCATGTCGGCGTCGACGAGCTGACCGATACCGCGGTCCACGGAGTCCATCAGCGACTTCACGAAGTCCGTGTTGGTGGAGAGGCGGTTCTTGACGGCACCGAGATTGGCGGCGGCCGAGGCCACCGAATTGATGCCAGCGGTGACCTGCGCGATGTAGCCATCGAGCGTGGTCTGGTCAGCTGCCGAGTCGGTCAACGCGGAGATGCTCATCGTGTTGATCGACGGAGCGGTCGAACCGGCCGTATCCAGAATGCCGGTCTGCGTCGAGGTGTAGAGCGAATAGTTCGCGGTGGTCACGGTGATGGAGCCGATGGTGGGCGTGCCGCCGACACGCGAGTACGATGACACGAGGCTGAAGGTCGTCGGCGTGGTAGCGGTCGTGCTCAGCCAATTGATGCCGTTGAAGGTCGCCGCAGTGGCTGTTGCCTTCATCTGCTGCTGGATCTGGGTGACGTCGGCCTGGATCTTGCTGCGGTCGATACCGGCGGTCTTGGCTTCGACCAGCAGGGACTGGAGCTTGGTCAGGCCGGAGTCCTTGTCACCGATAACCGTGGTCAGAGCGGTATATTCGGTGTCGACGGTCGCAGCCGACAGACCGAGCGAGTCGGAGACGGCGGAGAGCGCGGCGTTGTCGGCGCGCATCGAGGTAGCGATCGACCAGTAGGCAGCGTTGTCCGAAGCGGTCGAGACGCGCTGGCCGGTGGAGATGCGGGTCTGCGTGGTGGAGAGCTGCGAGCTCACAGACCGCAGGGTCTGGAGAGCGGTCATGGCAGTCGAGTTCGTAAGCAGGCTTGACATTGCGAATGTCCCTTTATGTACGCGTTACATTTTCACGAGGGGACATACCGGGCTTTCACCGGTACGGAGGGGCGGCATCATGCCTTTGGACTGATGTGAGTGGGGTCCAACCCGCCGTGCCGCATTGCTAACATGCCGAATCTTGCGCGCAGATTAAGATCGGCTTGAATTGTGCTGTAAAATCAGATGGTTAACGTTACCTATTGCTAACCATAGGCCGGTACTTCTCGCTAACCATAGCCATCCGGCCGGCGCTCGTTGCCGTCAAGAGAACGACCGCACCAGTCCGGAGGCGAGCAGGTTCCAGCCGTCGATCAGCACGAAGAACAGCATCTTGAACGGCAGTGCGAGGATCGTCGGCGGCATCATCATCATGCCCATCGACATGGTCAGCGTCGCCACGATCATGTCGATGACGAGGAACGGCAGGATGATGAGAAATCCGATCTCGAACGAGCGCCTGAGCTCGGAAATCATGAAGGCCGGAATGATGACGCGCATGTCGACGCGCTTGTCGTCGAACTTCCTGCGGAAGCTCTCCGCGGCGAGAGTTTCGAAGGTCTGCAGATCCTTGTCGCGAACATGAGCCAGCATGAATTCGCGGAACGGATCGGTGATCTTGAGATAGGCCTCTTCCTCCGAGATCTCGTTCTTCATCAGCGGCTGGATGCCCGTTTCCCAGGCACGGTCGAAGGTCGGCGCCATCACGTAGAAGGTCATGAACAGCGCGAGGCTGATCAGCACCAGGTTGGCCGGCGTGGTCTGGAGGCCGAGACCGGCGCGCAGGAACGACAGCGCCACCGCAAATCGCGTGAAGCTCGTCACCATGATGAGCAGTCCCGGCGCCACCGACAGCACCGTGATCACCGCCATCAGCTGGATGATGCGCCCGCTGGTCGAGCCGTTGCCCGGCGGCAGCAGCGAATTGAGGTCCGGAATCTGGGCCAGCGCCACTTCGGGCAGCACGACCAGGAGCAACGCAAGCAGCAGGACTCTCAGTTTCACTGAATCACCAACGTCTCAATGATCAATTCGCGGATCTTGCCCGAGGAGCGGATATTGGCGCGTTCGGTCAGGTCGTCGCGCAGATGCTGAAGCCCGCGAGATCCCTCGAACTGCGCAACCGTCGCCGAGCGCAGATAGGTGACGATGTCCTCGCTGATATGGGCCGCCAGGATGCCGGCATCCTCGTCGCTCATGCTGTCGGTCACCATGGAGGCTTCGATGCGGGCCCAGTTGTTGGCCGGCGCGCCGAGATTGGTCACGATCGGGGACAGCTTCCTGAGCCGCGCGCTGCCGGCGTAGCTCGAGGCGA
Organism: Bradyrhizobium sp. WSM4874; assembly: GCF_055811835.1. NCBI lineage: Bacteria > Pseudomonadati > Pseudomonadota > Alphaproteobacteria > Hyphomicrobiales > Nitrobacteraceae > Bradyrhizobium > Bradyrhizobium sp. WSM4874. The sequence goes on along the minus strand of NZ_JBVVPR010000011.1, from coordinate 40,678 downwards.
GAGGCGGCGGCGTGGCGGTTTTCTTCGCATCGGCGACGCGCTCGGCGGCCGCAAACAGATGCAGGCCGGCAAGCGCGCCCGCGCCGATCGCGATCAGGGTCAGCACCAGGATGGTTGCAATCAGGCGCATGCCGTCCCCTGCCCCCGCGACGCGGCCCGACGGTCGCGCATCTCAGAACGGTGCCACGGCGTCATAGATCCGATGCCCCCATCCAGGCTGCTGCACGTCAGAGAGATTTCCGCGACCGCCATAGGCCACGCGCGCCTCGGCGATCTTGTCGTATGAGATCGTGTTGGTTCGCGAGATATCGCGTGGACGCACGATGCCGCCGACGTTGAGCACGCGCATCTCCGTGTTGACCTTGAATTCCTGCGAGCCGCTGATCATCATATTGCCGTTCGGCAACACGTCGGTGACGATGGCCGCGATCGACAGCTTGATATCCTCTGTGCGGTCGATCTGGCCGTTGCCCTTGATCTGGGTGTTGGTGTTGAGGTTGGCGCTCGTCGAGCCCTTGTCCTGCCATCCCGCAACGTCCATCAGCCAGTCGAGCCCGAACTTGATCTGCGAATCGCGCGAGCGGTCGGTCTTGTTGTCGAGCTTGGCCTTGTCCTGCATCGAGATGATGACTGTCACGACGTCGCCGGTCCGCCGGGCACGGGGATCGCGGTAGAGGTCGGTGCCGTCGTCCCAGGTCGAGCGATAGCTGACGGGCGAGCGCATGCGGGGCGTCACGGGAATCGGATCGGCCTGCGTCCTCAGGCCGCTCCCGACCGGCGACAATCGCGGGCCAGTCAGGACCTCGGCTGGATCAGTGACGCATCCGGCAAGCGATAACAGCGACAGGATGAGGATCAGATTCTTCATCTATTTGGTCTTTCCGTCATCCACGCGACGCATTCCGCCGAGCAGATCGGCAAGGTGCGCCGCGCGCCCGGTCTCCATCTCGTTGAAGATAGCGCTTGAGCTCCTCGGGCTGAGCTTTGCGAGCACGGCCGCAGCCGTCTCGTCCGCCATCCCGGCGATCTGGGTTGCGGCAGCATCCGGCTTCATGCGCGAGTAGATCTCGACGACGCTCGCTTCGGCCTTCTTCAGGAAGTCGTCGCGCAATGCCATCCACTTCTCGTATTCGGCGCGCTTGGCCTCGACCTCGGCGATCCGTTCGCGCAGCAGGTTCTCGGCCTTCTCCAGCTCCTTGAGCTGCCAGGCCATCCTTGCATCGACGGCGGGGTCGGCGACATTGCTGCAGAACAGAGCGACTTCATTGTCCGCGGTTGCAGCGGCCTGGGGCGGCACCGGCTTCGGCGGCGCCGTGACGCTGCCGGGCTTGGCCAGTCGCGGCGCGGCCGTGGCTGCCGGCGCGGGCTTCTCGGAGGCCGGCACGGCACCCGTGATCGCCGGTCCCGAATCTTCGGCTGCCCACGCGGTCGCTCGCATCGACGCATTGTCGCTCGGTATCGATGAGATCGGCTTCTGCGGGCCAGGTGCGCGGGCGCGCGCGAAGGACAGCAGGTTGAGCGGCTTCGACGGCTTGGCCTCATCCAGCGCCAGAACGGGCGAAGTGCTCGCGAGCGCAGAGGCCGCGACCAGGAGGAGGAGTTTGGCTTTATGATCCAGCTTCAACATCGGCCCGCGTGCGATTCTCGGTCGAGAGAGCATTGAGCGACCAAGCTTGCAGGGCGCTTACGCGTCATTGCACGATGACATCCGCCTGGAGGGCGCCGGCCGTCTTGATCGCCTGGAGGATCGCGATGATGCCGGATGGTTTCAGGCCGATCTGGTTCAGCCCGCGCACCAGCCGCTGGAGATCGACGCCGCTCAGGATCGCCACCTGCGATCCGGCTTCATTGGCCTCGACCACTGTCTGGGGCACCACCACCGTTTGCCCCCGCGAGAACGGCGCCGGCTGCGATACCACGGGAAGCTCGGTGACGCGGACCGTCAGATTGCCATGCGTTACGGCAACGGTCGATATCCGGACGTCGCGTCCGATCACCACCGTGCCGGTACGCTCGTTGATCACCACCCGCGCCGGCGTGTCAGGCTCGACGGTCAGCTCGCCGATTTCGGCGAGGAAGCGGACCGGTCCGATGTGGCGCGGCTTCGACAGCACGATGGTGCGGTAGTCGCGCTCGAAGGCGATCTGAGCGCGGTAGCGTCCGCCCGCGTAGCGATTGATGGCGTCGAGGATTCGCGTTGCGGTGACGAAGTCCGGGTTCTTGAGCTCCAGCACGAGGTACTCCATTTCATGGAGACTACCCTGCACCTCGCGCTCAACCAGCGCGCCGTTCGGGATGCGGCCCGCGGTTGGCGTGCCCTGGCTGACGTTCTGGGCCTGGCCCCCGACGCTGTAACCGGCGACCGTGACCGCGCCTTGCGCCACTGCATAGACCGCACCGTCCGCCGCACGCAGCGACGTCATCACCAGGGTGCCGCCGAGCAGCGAGGTCGCATCGCCAAGCGACGACACGGTCACGTCCATGCGCTCGCCCGCACCGATCGAGGGCTGCAGGTCCGCGGTCACCATCACGGCCGCGACGTTGCGCGTGCGGAGCGTCGTCGGACGCGGGGGATTGTTGGTGCTGGTGGTCTCGTTCCTGACATTGATGCCCATGTTCTCGAGCATCGATTGCAGGGACTGCTCCGTGAACGGTGCATTGCGGAGCGTGTCGCCGGTGCCGTTCAGGCCGATGACGAGGCCGTAGCCGACGATCTGGTTTTCGCGCAATCCCTTGATGTCCGCGATGTCCTTGATGCGGACGGCGGCCTGGGCGTTGACGGTGGAAACGAGCAGGACGAGCGCAAGCAGGACTCTGGTCATGACCCGTCCACGACCTTGACGGTGCCGTCCGGCTGGACGACGCCCCTGATGATCACGCCCGTATCGGTGTTTCTTATCGGGATGAGCGCGCCGGGCGCGCCAGACTGCATCGCTGCGCCGTAGGTCACGATCGACAGGCCGCTGTCTTCGACCACGACCTTGACCATGGCGCCGCGGGCGACCGTCCAGGGATCCTCCACCGAGTTGGTCGGGATCGGCTGGCCGGGGAGCAGCGCGCGGCGCGCCATGCGGCCGACCAGGACCTGGCGTCCTTCGATGAACATGGCGACGCCGAGCACGTTCGGCGCAAAGGCACGCTCGGTGATCATGTCGTCCCGGATCAGCTCGCCGGCGCGGATCGAGACGGCCGGCACGGGGAGCCGCTTCTCCTCGGCCGCGGCGAGACGCGCCGAGACGAGAACCAGCAGCACGGCGGCCAACCCGCGCATGATCGAGCCCATCCTGTTCAACATGGATACACCGGAACTAGCGCATGCCCTTCGAGACCGTCTGGGCCATTTCATCCGAGGCCTGGATGACCTTGGCATTCATTTCGTAGGCGCGCTGGGCAGAGATCAACTCGGTGATTTCCTTGACCGGGTCGACGTTCGAGGCTTCGAGATATTGCTGGTTGATCTTGCCGTAGCCGGAATCGCCGGGCAGCCCGACGACCGGCGTGCCGGACGCCGTGGTCTCGCGATAGAGATTGCTGCCCAGCGGTTCGAGGCCGGCCTCGTTGGCGAAATTGGCGAGGTTGAGCTGGCCGATCTGCCGCGGGTTCACTTCGGTGTCCAGCTTGGCGAACATCTGTCCAGTCTGGTTGACCGTGACCTGAACCGTCCCCTGCGGTACAGTGATGGCCGGATCCAGCAGGTAGCCGTCGATCGTGACGAGCTGGCCGTTGGCATTGGTATTGAACGAACCCGCGCGGGTGTATTGCACCTCGTTGTTCGGGCCCAGCACCTGAAACCAGCCGCGGCCGTTGATCGCCATGTCGTAGGGATTGCCGGTCTGCGTGAGCGCGCCCTGGATGTGCAGCTTGCGGATTGCCGCCGACTTGACGCCGAGGCCGAGATTGGCACCTTCCGGGATCGGCGAGGAGCCGCTGGTGTTCGCAACGCCTTGCATGCGGTCCATCTGGTAGAACAGATCGGTGAACTCGGCACGCGCCCGCTTGTACGACGTCGAGTTGATGTTGGCGATGTTGTTCGCGATGACTTCGATGTTGGTCTGCTGGGCGTTCATGCCCGTGGCCGCGACGGCAAGCGATTTCACAGCGTCACTCCTTGATCAGATCGACATCCGAACGACTTCCTGGTAGGCCTGCACGACCTTGTCGCGAACTGCGACCGCCGTCTGCAAGGCCTGCTCGGCCGACATCAGCGCCTCCACCACGCGCCGCGTCGATTCCTTGCCCTGCATCGCCGAGATCGAGGCCGCCTCGCCCGCCTTCAGCGTCCCGATCGCGTCCGTCGTCACCTGCTTCATCACCGATTCGAATCCGGCGTCGCCGCCGGACTGGATCGCTGGCGTCGCCGCCGGCGAGATGGCCTGCGTCTCGGTCGCGCGGCTCGCCGCCTGCGCAGTTGAGATCGCGGTGGATGATATTGCCTCAAGCATTGTCAGCTCCTCAGCAGGTCGATGGTCATGCCCAGCATCGACCTCACCTGTTTCACGACCTGGAGATTGGCTTCATAGGACCGGTTGACTTCCCGCATGTCGGCCATCTCGATCATCATGTTGACGTTCGGCAGCTTGACGTAGCCGGCCTTGTCGGCGGCGGGATGCCCCGGGTCGTACTCCACGCGGTACGGCGTGGTGTCGACCCCTATTTCCTTGACCTTCGCCAGCTGCGCGCCCGAGGCGCGATCCATCGCGGCATCGAAGGTGATTGTCTTGCGTTGATAAGGATCGGCACCGGCCGCGCGCCCTGTCGACGTCGCGTTGGCGAGGTTCTCCGAGACGATGCGCATGCGCGTCGACTGCGCTTCGAGCCCGGAGCTCGCGACCGTCAACGAGGATTGCAGTGAGTCCAGCATGTCAGTTCACCTCAGGTCTTCGCGCTCGACAGCAGCATGCGGTGAAACGACCGCACGACCGCCGAGTTCATCGAGTAGTCGCGACTGACGTCGCTGCCCTTGATCATTTCCTGCTCGAGACTGACGGAGTTGCCGGAGTGAACCACCTCCCAGCTGTCCTTCTTCGCGGTCGCCCGCGTGTCGCTCTCGGCAGCGGAGAGCTGCATGTGCGATGGCGCCGTCGTCGCGAGCCTCACCGGCGTGCCATCGAGCACCTTGTTGAAGGGCTCGACGTCGCGCGCCTTGAAGCCCGGCGTGTTGGCGTTGGCCACGTTGGTGGCGATCGTCGATTGGCGGAGCTCGAGGTATCGCGCCTGCGAGGATGCGAGTTCGAAGAGATAGAGCGGTCCCACGGCAGCACCATTCTGGTTCAGACGGTGTAACCTTAGGGTCGCAAGCTTTCGTCAGGCTGATGGAAGGGACGCCGTCCTCGGAATTCTACTGAACCTTCTCGGACCGCGGCGTCTGCTTGGACTGCAGGAAGTAGATGATCTCGGCGACCGGTCGGAAGAACTCCGCCGGAATCACCTGGTCGACCTGAACCGCCTCGTAGAGCGCGCGCGCCAGCGCCTTGTTCTCGATCACCGGAATCCGGTTCTGCTCCGCGACTTCGCGGATCTTCAGCGCAATTACGTCCATACCCTTGGCCACGACGATCGGCGCCGGATTTTCCTCGCGATTGTAGCGCAGCGCGATCGCGAAGTGCGTCGGGTTCGCGATCACCAGCGTCGCGCGCGATGCGGAAGCGATCATGCGCTGGCGCGATCGGTCGCGCGCCAGCGAGCGCAGGCGCGCCTTGATCAGCGGATCGCCTTCGGCCTGCTTGTGCTCGTCCTTGATCTCCTGCCGCGTCATGCGCAGCTCGCGCCGCCAGTGGAAGCGCGCCCAAGCGAGATCGACCGCGACCAGGACGATGGTCGCGATGCAGATCGCCGAAACGATTCGCATGGCGATGTTGAGAATCATCTCCGGCAGCGCGACCGGATCGGTGTACATCGCCTCGAACGCCTTCGCTTCCGACGAGCGCAGCACGAACACGACGACGATAGTCACCGCAGCGAGCTTGAACAGCGACTTCGCGAACTCGACGAGACCCTGCGATCCAAACAGCCGGCTCCAGCCGCTGAGCGGAGAGATTCGCGACAGGTCCGGCGTAATGCGCTGGAGCACCAGGCTGGGAGCATTTTGCAACAGCGAGGCTGCGAGCCCGAACGCCGCCAGGGTGACGACCAGCGGCGTCAGGAACCGCAGTGCCTGAAAGCCCACTACGGTGAGGAGATTGAGTGCGTCGGCCCCGGTGCTGAGAGGGAAGCCGTCGGGATCGTCGAGAAAGCCCGTCAGCATCGGCGTCAATTGCTGCACGCTCTGGCCGATCAGAAACATCTGGATCACCATCAGAGCCGCCATCGACGCGAAGATGGAAGCCTCCCGAGAGACCGGGATTTTGCCCTGTTCGAGCGCATCGCGGACTTTCTTCTCGGTCGGCTCTTCTGTCTTGCTCTCCTGATCGGTTGTTTCTGCCATGCCCGTTCAGCGGTCAGCGGAAGACCAGCTCATCCTCCTGCTCGGGGTTGAGCTCGATTTCGCCCTTTTCCGCGAGGTCGAGCGCGAGGTCGGTGATCACGCGCCGCGCCTCCAGCACGTCGCGCTGGTTCGACGGTTCACCAATGGCGAGTTCGTGCTCGACGACCCGGCGGACGCGCGAGGCGACCGAGGACAGGATCATCTCGCGGAAGTGTTTGTCGGTGCCCTTCAGCGCGATGACGATGCGATCGGTCGGAACCTGGTCGAAGATCATGGTGCGCGCCTTCGGCGTCAGGTTGGTCACGTCGTCGAAGGTGAACAGCAGCTCCTTCAGCACTTCGGCCGACTTTGGCCGCTTCTCCGATAGGCTCTTGAGCATGTCCTCGATGTGTCCGCGTTCCATCTTGTTGATGATGTCGGCGACGCGGGCATAGGTGTCCGCGCCGAGGTTGCGGGCGAAGTTCAGCGTCAAATCCTCATGCAGCGTCTTCTCGAGGACCCTCAGGGCGTCGTCGACGATCGGCTTGAGGCTGAGCACGCGCCGCATCAGCTCGTTGCGCAGGCTCGACGGCAGCTGGCTCATGACCTTGGCGGCGCAGGACGGCTTGACCTTGGACAGGATCAGCGCCGCGGTCTGCGGATGCTCCTTGGACAGGTAGCTTGCCAGCGAGTTTTCCGACACCGACGAGACGCGGTCCCACACGGACCGGCTCGAATTGCCGAGCAGGTCCGACATGATGGCCGAGACCTGGTCGGCCGGAAGCACGTCGCCGAGCACGGCTTCCAGGCCACCGAGGGTGCCCAGAATATTGGCACCCATCGAGAATTGCTGGGCGAACTCTTCGACGATCGCTTCGAGTTCCTGCGCCGTGATCGGCCGCAGCTCGGCCGCGGCCTTTGTGACAGTGCGGATATCCTGCGGCTCGAACTGCGCGAGCACGCTCGCGGCCGCCTGCCGGCCCATGGCGAGCAGGAGTGCCGCGACCTTCTCTGTCCCGCCCAGCGTGGCAACGCCTCGCTGCTTGATGGGAGCCATGCCGACCTGTGCCGCCATGGTCAGGTATCACCCTGCCCCAACGGCCCGACAATCTCGGTGAGGGAGACGCCGAAGCGGGAATTGTCTTCTTCAACCACGACCACTTCGCCGCGGGCGACGACGCGGCCGTTGACGACGACGTCGACGGGTTCGCCGACCCGATGGTCGAGCGGAACCACCGCGCCGCGGCCGAGCTTCATCAGGTTGGCCACCGGAATGGTGGCCGATCCCAGCACCACCTGCATCGTCACGGGAATGCGCAGGATGGCATCGACATTGGCGAACTTACCGGTCTCTTCCGCGGTGCGCGCGGCGATCTCCGCCAACCGCTCCAGCGGAGATGTCTCGGTATGTCCCTCGTCGGACGCCGATGCTGACTCATAATCGAAGGATTGCGCCATCTGGTATCGCCTCTTGGTATTTCCGCTCCCGGAGCGCCGCGACGTTCCGATCGTATCTATTCCGCCGGCTTCGGCTTCAATGCTTGTTCACGTCGGCGCCGCCCGCGGTCGCCGCGGATGCGAGCCCGCTCCTCGCATCGAGCGCCGCGATCGCCTCGTGGGCCTGATCGATCTTCGTGCTCAGCACGTTGGCGAGCCGTCCGAGATTTGCGGTGGAATCATGCGCCGCGGTGATGACCGTGTCGAAGGCGCCCGCCGTCTCCTGGACGATGGTCGAGAACTCGCCCTGGTAGCTGCGCAAGCGCGCCAGTTCGCGATGCATCCTGGTCACCCGCATGCTGGTGAAGGCGAGCGCAATCAGCAGCACGGCATCAACGAGATAGGATATCATCGACGAACTCCCGTTTCTGATCGACGGGATCTGCCACCTGCATGGCGTAATAGCCATCAAGCTGGCCGATCTGACACCAGAACAGCACCTGGTTGTTGCTCTCGAGCCGAGCCAGCGTGCGCGGCGTGGCTTCGAGTTCGAGCACCTGCCCGACCTGGAACTTCACGACGTCGCCGAGCGAAATCATCTTCTCGTCCAGCACCGCGCTCAGCGTCACCTCGGTGCGGTGAACCTCGGTCTCCATCTGCTCGCGCCAGCGCGGATCGGCCGCGCGGCCGTCGCTGACGACGACGGTCGCGAGCTTCTGCCTGAGCGGGTTGAGCGCGGAATGGGGAATGATGAGGAACATCTGGCCGCCGCGGTAGAGTGCCTGCAGCATGATGTTCGCGCAGATCGACATGTTGCCGCTCCGCCCGATCGCCAGCGACGCCATCGCGGTCTCGACCCGCTCCACGCGGAAGGTGACGTTGGAGGTGCCGGCGAAAGCGGATTGCAGCGCCTTGGCGAACCGCTCGAACAGCGCCTGGACCAGGCGGATCTCGATGTTCGAGAAGCTGCGCTCGACGTCGAGCGGCGGTTCGGCGCCGTCGGAGCCGAACATCGCCTCGACCATGGTGAACACGAAGTCGCGGTCGAGCATGATGATGATGCGGGAGTCCCACTGCTCGGCATAGAGCACAGCCGCAACCGCGTTGGCCTCGTAGTCCTTGATGATGTCGCCGACACGGTCGTTCGTGATGCCGTTGACCGAAAAATAGCATGGCGTTCCCGCTATCGGCTGCAGGCTGTCCGTGCACGATGCCGCCATGCGATCGAAGATCACATTGAGCATCGGCATGCGCTCGATCGAGATGCCGGCGGCGTCCAGCAGATAGTTCGGCAGCGGCTTGCGCTGATCGACGTCGAGGGCTTCCATCATGATGCGCGCGCAGCCTTCGGTTCAACCTCGGTCACAACAGCCTTGGGACCCGCGATCGTCTCGTTCTCGACGACGTCAATCGAGGGCCGCTCGGGGCTCGCGATCATCTTGCGGCCGTGCTCGACGGCGATCTGCGGCATGGCGCCGTTCATGAACGCCAGCAGCGTCTGCTTGACGATGATGTAGGGCCGGCAGCGCTTCTCGCGCGTCATCTTCACCTTCATTGCGAAGGGCGAAATGATGCCGTAGGACAGGAAAATGCCGGCAAAGGTGCCGACGAGGGCGGCGCCGATGAAGCCGCCCAGCAGCTTCGGCGACTGGTCGAGCGCGCCCATGGCCTTGATGACGCCGAGCACCGCGGCGACGATGCCGAGCGCAGGCAGCGCTTCCGAGACCACCACCAGCGCGTGGTAGGGCGCCAGCTTGCTCTTCACGATGGTGTGGATCTCCTCGTCCATCAGCGCTTCGATCTCGTGCGTTCGCGCGTTACCCATGATGATGAGGCGGACGTAATCGCAGATGAACTGGAGCAGCGACGGATCTCCGAGCACGCTCGGGAACGCCTTGAAGATCTCGGAGGACGCGGGATCGTCGATATGCGCCTCGACCTCGTTGCGGCCCTTGCCCCGCAATTCCCGCATCAGCGCGTGCAGCGCGCCGAGCAGATCGAGATAGTAGCGCTGACCGGGCACAGCCCCCGTCACGGCCTGCACACAGGCAAGCCCGGTATCCGCGACCGTCTTCCAGGGATTGGCCATGATGAAGGTGCCGGCCGCGGTGCCCATGATGATCACGAACTCCCACGGCTGCATCAGCACGCCCAGATGCCCGCCCATGGCGGCAAATCCGCCCAGCAGTGCCGCTACCGTGATGACGATCCCCACGAAACTGCCCAACGCGCCGCTCCATCACCGATCCCATCGGGAATATCTAGTCGGCGAGCCTTGCGCGAGGCTGGCTTCCCCCTCGCCAGCCTCGCGCAAGCGATTCACGGCAGCTTGGGACGACGTCGCGAGAGCGGCCAGAGGGGCGCGTGTCATGCTATCCACCATCGCGGACTACACCAGACTGACCAAGGACATGGGCAAGTCGCTGACACAGGTCGCCACCCAGCCGGACGTCAGCCGCGACACCGATTATTTCCTCGGCCACATCGGCAACGTGAAGACCATCGACGACTTCCTGAAGGACTATCGCCTCTATTCCTACGCGATGAAGGCATATGGCCTCAGCGACATGACCTACGCCAAGGCGTTCATGCGCAAGGTGCTGACCGAGGGTATCGCCGACAACAAGACCTTCGCCAACAAACTGACCGACACCCGCTACCGGCAATTCGCCGCCGCCTTCAATTTCGCCGCTCTCGGCGACAGGGCGACCCAAACCGCCGCGGCCACGACCGGCACGGCGACCCAGTTCGTCACGCAGACGATGGAGGAGAAGGCCGGCGACCAGAACGAGGGCCTGCGGCTGGCGCTCTATTTCACGCGCAAGGCCTCCACGATCACCAATTCCTACCAGATCCTCGCTGACAAGGCGATGACGCAAGTGGTCCAGACGGCGCTCGGCCTGCCGTCGACGATCAGCTCGGCTGATATCGATGCCCAGGCCAAGATGATCACGAGCAAGATCAAGCTGACCGATTTCCAGGACCCGGCCAAGGTCACCAAATTCGTGCAGCGCTTCGCGGCGCTGTGGGATGCGACCCAGGCCCAGAGCGACAACTCGACCAACCCGGCGCTGGTCCTGATCGGCGGCGCCACAACGTCGATCGGCATGGATACCAACGTGCTCACGACACTTCAGAACATCAAGTTCAACAGGTAAGTCATGCAATCGGCCCTCTATGTAGGATTGTCGGCGCAGGTCGCCCTCGAAAAACGCCTCCAGACGATCGCCAACAACGTCGCAAACGTAAACACGGCGGCATTCCGCACCGATGTGGTGAAGTTCGAGACGGTGCTATCCAAGGCGGGCGCGAACCCGGTCGCCTTCTCGTCGCCCGGCGACAACATCATCTCGCGCGAGATGGGCAGCATCACCGAGAGCGGCAACCCGCTCGACGTCGCCGTGGTCGGACAGGGCTGGATCGCCTTCGCCGGTCCGAACGGCACGGTCTATACGCGCGACGGTCGCCTCCAGATCGCCGCCAACGGCGACCTTCAGACCGTGTCCGGCTTCCCCGTCATCGATTCCGGCGGCGCGCAGATCACCCTCGATCCGAACGGCGGACCGGTCTCGATTGCGCGGAGCGGCGCGATCACCCAGGACAACAACGAGATCGGCACTATCGGCCTGTTCAACATTCCCGCGGACGCCAATCTCGACCGCTACGGCAATTCGGGCGTCACGCCCAACCGGCCTGCGACCGCCATCGCCGACTTCTCCCGCGACGGCTTCAAGCAGGGCTATGTCGAGGGCTCGGGAGCCAATCCGATGATGGAATTGACGAAGCTGATCGCGGCCTCGCGCGCCTTCGACGGCACCAATTCGATGATCGAGGGCACCGAGAGCTCGCTCCAGAACGCAATCCGGACGCTGGGCGAACCCGGCAAATAGACTGCGCCCCGCGCGCAATGAGCTTGGACGGTTTCCTTGAACGCTCTTCGGCAACTTGAGTGGGCGCTGCTGGAGCTTCAGCAGAGCACTCCCCTGGCAAGCGTCAGCGGCGCGATCTCCGAGATCGCGTCGACGCATTTCCGTGTCTCCGGCCTGTCGCGCTTCGTCAGGCTCGGCGAACTGATCGGCGTCAACTCCGGCGGCAAGCCCCAGATCGGCGAGGTGGTGCGGATCGACAGCGAGGGCATCGTCGCCAAGCCGTTCGATCGGCAGTTCGCCGGCGGCCTCGGCTCGGTCGCCTACCGGATGCCCCCCCTGTCCTTTGCGCCGGATCCGAGCTGGAAGGGCCGCGTCATCAACGCGCTCGGGGCGCCGCTGGACGGACAGGGCGCTCTCACCCCCGGGTCGCGTCCGGTCTCGGCCGAGGCGGAGGCGCCTTCGGCCATGAAGCGCGCGCGGGTCCACAAGCCGCTGCGCACCGGCGTACGCGTCATCGACCTGTTCGCCCCGATCTGCGCCGGCCAGCGCGTCGGCATCTTTGCCGGCTCCGGCGTCGGCAAATCGACGCTGCTTGCGATGCTCGCCCGCAGTCAGGGTTTTGACACCGTCGTGCTGGCCCTGGTCGGCGAGCGCGGCCGCGAGGTGCGCGAATTTATCGAGGACGTGCTGGGCGCCGACCGTCACCGCGCCGTCACGATCGTGTCGACGGGAGACGAGAGCCCGATGATGCGGCGACTGGCGCCGAAGACGGCCATGGCGGTCGCCGAATATTTCCGAGACCGGGGCGAATCCGTCCTGCTCATGGTCGATTCGATCACCCGCTTCGCCCACGCAGCCCGTGAAGTCGCGCTCGCCGCGGGTGAGCCCGCGGTCGCGCGCGGTTACGCACCCACCGTCTTCACCGATCTGCCGCGCCTTCTGGAGCGCGCCGGACCCGGCGAGGAGGGATCCGGGACGATCACCGGGATTTTCTCGGTGCTGGTGGACGGAGACGATCACAACGAGCCGATCGCCGATACCATCCGCAGCACGCTCGATGGGCACATCGTGCTCTCCAGGCACATCGCCGACCAGGCGCGTTACCCGGCCGTGGACGTTCTGGGTTCGGTCTCCCGCCTCGCCCATAACGTCTGGGACCCCGAAGAGCGTGAATTGGTGAGCAAGCTGCGGGCCATGATCGCCAAATACGAGGACACCCGCGACCTTCGCCTGATGGGCGGATACCAGGCGGGACGTGATTCGGGGCTCGACCAGGCGGTCGACATGGTCCCAAGAATCTACGGCGCGATGCGGCAGGACGCTTCGGCTCCGCCAAGCGCCGATCCGTTCCGCGAGCTGCGGGACATGCTCAAGGGCGACTAGCAAGTCTCAGCTTGAATCGGCGAGGCGCCCCGCGATCGCCCCTTGCTCGTGGTCTTCGACGGGTGATTGCGAATGCCGCCACGCTTCCCGCGCATGCACGGCTGTCTGCGGTCTCCGCCGTGAACGCCTCCACCGTTCGGGTGAGGGAATCGCGCAGCCGCGCCGAATGCGACTGAACGGCGATTCCGTGATTCGGTCCGGACAACCGCCGCGTGTAATTCCTGTGAGTTCCCTCGGACAATCCTTGGCAGAACGCACAAGTTGTGGATGACATGCCGACGCACATCGTCGTCATGCACAAGCTTCGACCAACTTGCATCAACGACAGCCAACAACGTGCCGTGCAATAAAACCGTCGCATAGTCGCGTGCATGTTGCTCGTGGGACAGGGTATTGCGTTCACCATCATGTGTCCCCGAAGTGCGAGATTGTCTTGAACGTTACATTCGCCTGCGACGACATCCTGTCTCAGAGAGGGTCTCTACTTGATTTTGTTGAGAAGCTCATTCATCGTTTCGTCGAAGATAAGAAACGTCTGCGTGTGACTTGAACCTTAGGGGCTTCGGTTGAACTACTCCGATCCATCGTCTGCTGGCGACGGCTATTCGGGCTCCCGTGCGACGACGCCGCGAATGGCATACCAACAGCAACACCGCTTCCCGCGTCATAACCTGCAGTGCCCATCCGTCCATGTCGGGCGCCAGGCAGGCCGTGCCTTCACGCGAGAGAAGAGCACGGTGCATGTGTCGGATATCGCGGTCGGTACGACTTCTCGCAAACGGCTCGTGCGCAACGACGGAAGGCGGCTCCGGGGCGCCGCAAACGTGACTCCCGGGGCAAGGTAGGAATTCATGCCATTGGCAAGAGAAGCCGTCGAGCTGCTGGTTCAGGCGGCGAGGGCTTGGTATTTCGAAGGCAATCAGCATGGGTTGCGCGACCGGGAATGGATGGCGCTGCGCTTTCTCGGCCGCGCCAACAGGTTTTCGCGTACGCCGTCCGCGCTTGCCGGCTTCATCGGCGCCACCAGGGCGACCGCATCGCAGATCGTGAAGACGCTGGAGGGCAAGTCCTTCCTGGTGCGAAAGCCGTCGCACGAAGACAAGCGTTCTGTCGTGCTGCACGTCACTGCGCAGGGCGAAAAGTGCCTGAGCCAGCACGATCCGATCAATCACGTGCTGAACGCGGTCACGGCGCTCGGACCCGACGAGTGCGTCAGGCTTCGCGATTCGCTGCGCGAGATCCTCAATCACCTCGACGCGGCACATCAGCGGCTCGATGCCAGCATCTGCCGGGACTGCATGTTTCTCGCCGAACGCGGGCCGGGTACCGGCAAGGGACGCGCAACGGCCGAATTCATGTGCCGCCTGTATCGCGCCCCGGTTTCGCTGGATGAGACCGAACTGCTCTGCACCAGTTTCGAGCGCACCCGCGACCGTCCCAAGATCGAGGAGCATCTCGACCGCGCGCGCGTAGCGAACCAGGGGTGAGGCACGCGTGATTTCCGCGCGCGGAGCTTGCGCTGAACTTGCGGACAATTTCGTCTCTCATGTCCCGGACAAGCTGCAGCGCGAAGCCTTGCAGCGCAGAGCCGGGATCCAGATGGCGACACGGTCCCATGTCGCGACATGGGCCCCGGCTCTCCAGCGTACCGCAAGAGCGCTGCGCTGCGTCCGGGGCACGGGAGCGGAGTGTGGCACACATTCACTCCACATCGTCATTGCGAGCGCAGCGAAGCAATCCAGAATCCCTCCGCGGCGGCAGACTGGATTGCTTCGCTGCGCTCGCAATGACGGAGTATGAGGCGATAGCGCCACTGTTCCTCGCATTTTGAATTGCGGACACACCTTCGCATCCTCGCGGCTGATTTCGCCCGAGCTTTGCTTCGTCATTCCACCCTCTTATCCAAGAGGGCGCAGGGAAGGCCGGGTGCCGGCTGGCACCCGCGGTCCGCTGCGCGAAAAGCACACGCAGAAAAACCGCACAGCAGCATACAGGTGTAGCCAATCACTCGGCCTTCCCTGCGCGATGGTTGGACGGCTTATGCCGTGCTCTCCCGGGAGCCGAGTTCCTGCTGGCCTCCCTCGTCCTCGCGAAATTCACCGGCACCGCGCCGGTTGACGCAGATGCCGCATCCGCCAGGGCTTGACCGTAGCAACGACGGCCAGGACCACACGGTTTTGCCGTACGCACGGCTCGCCATTTCGCCGCAGTTTTCCCAGCCCTGTCGACGGCGCCGGAAACTTACAGACGAGACGAAGTCTAGCAGCGCCGCTCGTCGGAACGAAGCCTTGGGGTCACGGAGAGCAATCCGCCCTGCCCACGCCTCTCGCACCCGAACGCTGCCGCGTCCACCGCAAGCCCGGCTCGCGAACGTGACGACCACAAGATCGCCCCTCAAGGATGAGCCGGGATGGGCGACACATACGCCGTTTCCGAATTTCGGTAAAGTGGAATATTTTTGCGGCGGCCGATTGACAGCCTTTCAGGTGTTTTGCCCGACGGGTGATGAGCGGCCGTCGCCCGAAGCGAGCGCGCCGCAATTCGAGCAAGGTCTCGCGCCGGAAGAGTGGCCGCGGATCACGCTTGCGCTCGGGCACCAGCTTCCGGCTTCGCCGCTTTACATCATCGGCCGTGCCCAACAAAAAACACCCGGCGGTTCCCGCCGGGTGTTCGTTGATGTGTTTCGACAGATCTTACCAGTTGCGCTGAGCGCGGAGGATCATGGCGATCGAGTCCTGATCCTTCAGCTCGTAGACCGCGGCCGGCTTGGCGGTCGTGGCCGACGGGGAGATGCCAACCGTGCCAGAGTACTTCTGGTCGAGATGGGTCCAGGAGACATCAGCCGAGAAGGTCAGGTTCTTGACCGGGGTCCATCGGGTGACGACACCCAGCTGGCCGATCGCGAAGTCCGGGTTGCAACCCGTCACACCCGCCAGGCCGCCGAACACACCGCCGCCGCCGCCAGCACCGCACAGGGTGGTCTTGGCCAGCGTGCCGAACTGGGCCTGAGCGTAGGCACCGTAGAGCGCGGAGTTCCAGTTGGGATCCCAGTTGTGGGTGTAGGCGCCGCGGAAGCCCCAGGTCTTCACAGTTTCCTGCTGGCTCGGCGTCGCGCCACCAACAAACACCGTGTCGGGAGCATTGGCGAAGCCGATGCTGCCGTAAGAGCCAGCAATGCCCGAGTTGCCGTACAGCGCATAGGAGCTGCCCGACAGATTCTGGAAGTTGTAGCGGGTCGCACCGTCGGTGTAGACGCCCTGGATGTTGATCGTGTCACCCGCGCCGGTCGGGATGTTCTTGATCGACAGAGCGAGCTGAACCGCCCAACCCCATTTGTCGTCGGGGTGGCCAGTCGGCTCGGTCGCGCCGTAGTAACCAACGTGGTTGTCATGCGCAGCCACCGACGCCTGGAAGAGACCCCAAGCCTGGTCGACACGCACCATAGCAACGAGATTCGGCGAACGGGTGCCGCCGATGGCGTTGGTGCCGTACGAACCGCCGATCATGCCGCCCGCGGTCGCGCCGCTCATGTTGAGGTTGCCGGCCTGATAGTAGGCCGAGACGTCTTCAGCCGAGAACGCTGCCGTGATGCCCTGACCGAAGTCGGCGGTGTAGGTGAACTGGTTGACACCAGTGACCGTGCCGCTGCCGCCGACGAGGTTGTCGGTGATGTTGCCGGGATAGTTGGTCCAGGGCGCGTCGAACTGCGACACGGCCTTACCCATCGTGAAGCCGGCGAACTGGATGAAGGCATAGTACACGCCGAGCGCACCGGCCGAGGTGTTGCCGTCGGTGCCGTTGACGCTGCCGCTACCATTCGAACCGACGAGGGCGGTGCCCGCGGCGTTGAGACCGAGCGCGCCGCTGTACTGGGTGCCACCCGTTGCCGAACCGGTCGGGGTGTAATTGCCGCTGTCCAGGTGAAGACGCCGTCGAAGAAGGTGCGGACCACGCCGTACTCGGTCGCAGTGCGGGTGTCGATGTTGAGGTCTTCACGAGAACGGAAGGTGTAGTAGTTCATCATGCGGTTGCGAGCACCGGCAGTACCGCCCTGGTTCGGATTGAAGTCCGAGTTGGAGCCCAGCACGGCGTCAGCGCGCATGTAACCGCCGAGCTTGATGCAGGTGTCGGTGCCCGGGATGTAATAGAAGCCGGCGCCGTACAGCGAGCAGATCTTTACGTATTCGACCGCTTTGGCCTTCACGGGGAGATCGGCAGCGAACGCTCCGGATGCGGCCATCAGGCCGGCAGCCGAGCCGAGAAAGAGTGTCTTCGTCAACTTCATTAGTAAACCTCCAGGTCGGTTCAGGGGGCTCGGCTCCCGGAGGAAGCCGCTTTACCCTCTCAATTTCGCTCAATTCAGATCCGCACGAAGGTCCGGACTGAAACGACAGTGAGGTGCCCCCCCTCCGTCGTGGCTTCACATATAGTTTATAAAAACAACTGCCTCAATTTATTGATTTGATGAATCGACAGTTCGAGCCGCGATGTGTCCTAAGAGCAACAGCGGCCAGAAGAGCCGTTGCGTGAAACAAGAAAAGCCCTCAGGGGGCATCCCGAGGGCTTCTTGGAGGTCTCGCATCGCTGTCCATCGAGTGGGTCAAGAAAGCGAAATAGAGCACGATAGTCGATAATAAAATTAATTGTTCTTTGCAAGTAATAATTTTGCCTACGATTTCTTCCGCGCGGTACCTCCGTTTGGCCGGCGCGCGATTTTCGAGACGCTTCCAAGATATCCCATTAAAGATAGGCAAGGGATAAACGGGGAGGGAGCCACATGATCGAGAAGAAACTCGACAGGGCGATTACGGACTTCATCTGGAACGTCGTCGAAATTCATTCCCAGCTGGAGGACATCCACACCAGCTGGGCTGGACTGCTGGGCATTACCGAGCCGCAGTGGCTGATCCTGATGGCCATCACCGAATTGGACGAAGGGCGAGGTGTCGCCGGAATCGACATCGCGAACAAGCTGCGCGTCCACCCGGCCTTCGTGACCAACCAGACCAAGAGCCTCGAAAAGGGCGGCTTCCTGTCGCGGCGGCCTGCAGAGGACGACGCGCGCTTCGTCCTGATGTCGCTCACCGCAAAGGCGACCACGGAGATCGAAAAGCTCTCCAAGAGAAAGCTTGCCTTGAACTCGACCATGTTCAACGAGCTCGACGAGAAGACCCTGACAGACCTGAATGATGCGCTCACGACGATTGCCAAGAATGCCCGGCTGGCTGCACGATTGCTGGCGATCGATGTGTCCTGATCTTCCGATGTCCTGAGTGGAATGTGCGTCTGTCACGCCTAGAGGTAGGTTACGGGATCGATCCGACCGGCCGTTCCGAGTTTGCTGTCCAGCCACTGGAAGATGAAATCGTCCACGGAGATGAAATTCTCGATCTCGCCCAACGGGTACGGGATCCGGTTTGGCACGACGACCGAGCAATCGGCTCCGGCGTGCCGATAACCGGCCTGCAGCTCGAGAGCCTCCGCTTCCCGGACCATCGAGCGGCTCCCGACGACCATGAGCAGCGGGCAAGCGATTTGACGCGACGGCAGCAGCGAGCCTGTCGAGGCCCCGTCACGGACCGTCTGCTCGGCGCCGGTCATCCAGTGAACCGACGCACGACGCTTGACCGACGCCAAAAGGCCGCCATCGCACACCGCGGCAGCTA
The DNA here is from genome assembly GCF_055811835.1 of Bradyrhizobium sp. WSM4874. Lineage (NCBI taxonomy): Bacteria > Pseudomonadati > Pseudomonadota > Alphaproteobacteria > Hyphomicrobiales > Nitrobacteraceae > Bradyrhizobium > Bradyrhizobium sp. WSM4874. The sequence goes on along the minus strand of NZ_JBVVPR010000011.1, from coordinate 21,920 downwards.
TCCTGCGATCATATAAGGCGAGGCGGGATACATCACTGGCGCACATCCCTTCGCCGTAGACCGAAATCCGCTGTCCATCGACATCCGGCCGAGCCTCCAGATAGTCCAGCCAGCACTGCAGGACGTGCTCCGGCTTGAAGGAGCGACGAGCAGCTGAAGTGCGGGCATGGACAAGCAGGAGTGACACATTCCGGCAGAGTGCGGCCGGCCACAATCGGCTCATCATCGAGGCCAAGGAGCCCTCATCGTCACCGACGCAGATGAGTGCGGGTGCCCCACGCTCACGACGACAAGCGGGCAAAAAGAGGCCCGTCAACGCTTCTTGATCGAAGCCATCGATCTTCACGCGCTCGATCACCTGACCGGCATCATCCTCGAAGCCTCTCAGGCCGATCCCGGCCTTGTCTGCGAGGTCGAGGCGCGTGGAATCTTCCAGACAAGACAGACTTCGTGCGATTTCGAGGGCTGTCAGCGAGCACAGCCACGCCTCGCGTGAAATCCAGACGGAGCCAGCGTCCCGCGCGGATTCGGCGAATATCCGGTAGTCGTCAGCAATCCTCGACCACTCTGAAACCCAGAGATGCCTGTGCGCCTCACGCGCAAGTTCCGTGACGGACAGGTTCTCGAAAAATTCCGACGCGCGACTGCGCAAGCGTGCCAGATTGCTACCCGCGCCGTCGCGCGAGCAGCGAGACGAATGAGCACCATCCATGTCAGTCCCCTAACGGCGCCGTGAACGCTTGCCCGGACAGGGACTGCCAGAGACTTGAATTGCAAGGATTTGCCGGCTTCGCTTTCAGCGCAGCGCCATGCACAAGGTACGATCGTGGGCGGGCATGATCGCGATCGTCATGCTTGTGTCCGCCGATGGTGCAACGTGCTTTGATCTCTTTCCCGGCCCTTTGGGCGCGCAGCGAAAGGTCACAATAGCCAGTGTCCGGTTCAGTCTGCGCGGCGGCGCCCCGAGGCTGACGATCATTCGGTGTTGGCTCCGCACGAAAACCGGCCGAAACGATGTTTGGTTCAAACGAGCCGGTCTCGATACAAAGTCCACGCGGGCTCCCCTCAATCGTCATACCTCAGCTCCGTTGCTGATACACAGTTTAGGCCCCGCACCACTCTGCCATTTTTTGCTGTCCCGCGTTTGTCGTTTTTTGTTGCTGTGGACGACTAAAATTGGAGCTCATTCGGTAACGGAAAACCCATCGCCTGTGTCGGCTTCCATCATGAATTCCTGATGACGCCGATCCGGCGTGCCACCCATCACGATAGCGATAAAATATGCGGCGGGTTGCCACCTGATCGATGCCGACGGCCTTCGCCAAAGGGACTTTCCGGCTGTTAGTGCCGCAGGAAAACCGGCGCGACAAATCCTCGAAGGCGCTCATCCGCGCCCGGCGCGCGAGACGTGACGAGGTATAATCGCGTTCTGGGCGAGCCCCGGCGATCGACAACGTACAACATTCTCTACTTCGGTAAGCCAGTTATTTGAGCAACTCAAGCACCGGCAGGACCCGTCGCCGGTCAGGCGTCGGCTCGCTTTTGGCGTCAAGCACCACGCCGCGCCGCTTGCCGCGCCTTGTGCGCGTTGTATCCATTATCCCAGTTGCCATTCCCGCGCACTTTGCCTTACATGCCCGCCAAACTCGCCGCGGATGACGGCCGGGGCTCAAAAATCGCACAATTTGTCAAAGGGACGAGACATGGCGCGTAACATCCTGATTCTCGGGGCTTCCTACGGCTCCCTGCTGGGCACCAAGCTGCTGATGGCGGGGCACAACGTGACCCTGGTCTGCCGCACCAAGACCGCAGAGCTGATCAACCGCGAGGGGACCGAGGTGCGCATCAAGTTGCGTGACGAGGCGGTTCACCGCGCCATCTTCTCGCGCGACCTGCCCGGCAAGCTCGACGCCGTGACGCCGGCCAATGTGGACTTGTCCCGTTACGACATGGTCGGCCTTGCGATGCAGGAGCCGCAATACACCAACCACACGGTGCGCGTTCTCATGGTCAGGATCGCCGCGGCGAAGCTGCCGTGCCTGTCGATCATGAACATGCCGCCGCTGCCCTATCTGAAGCGGATCCCCTCGCTCGCCGACATGGATCTCGAGGAGGCCTATACCAATGCGCAGGTGTGGGAGCGCTTCGAGCCCGGGCTGGTGACCCTGTGCTCGCCCGACCCGCAGGCGTTCCGTCCGCCGGAAGAGGCTGCGAACGTGCTTCACGTCGGCCTGCCCACGAATTTCAAGGCATCCGTGTTCGCCGACGAGACGCACAACAAGGTGCTGCGCGAGCTCGAAGCCGACATCGACGCGGTGACGCTCGACGGCCACGACGTGCCGGTGAAGCTGAAGGTGTTCGATTCTCTGTTCGTGCCGCTGGCAAAATGGTCGATGCTGCTGACCGGCAACTACCGCTGCATCACCCCGCACGAGCCGCAGTCGATCCGCGACGCCGTGCACAGTGATCTCGCGCGCTCCCAGACGATCTACGAGCATGTCGACGCCATCGCCCGGCGTCTCGGCGCCGATCCGCAGGACCAGGTGCCGTTCGCGAAATACGCCAAGGCTGCCGAGAGCCTGCTGAAGCCGTCGTCGGCCGCACGCGCGGTGGCGGGCGGCGCGCCCTTCATCGAGCGCGTCGACCTCTTGGTGAAGCTGATCTCGCATCAGCTCGGCGCGCCCAATGCAGAGATCGACCGCACGGTCGAGACCGTGGACCTGAAGCTCAACGAGAAGATCGTGCAGGGCGGATCGGGCGCGCTGTAACGGGCGCTTCCATCGCCATCGGACGCGTCGGCGCTTGCGCTCCCAGGACACCGGGGCTGAGCGTCACCATGCCCTACCCGCAAATCATCTCGCGCGGCACTGTTCCCGGTGTGATTCAAACTCAACAGGCGTGATCGCAACTCGTCGATCACGCGATCGTGTCGCTTTCAGTTCCCTCCTGCTTTCACCCGCAAATATCACGTCTGAATGACAGAGAGCCATGTTGCCGGTCATGTCTCGACGTGGCGCAGCGTGAAAATGCGGCATTTCCGCTCGAACTGAACCAAAGCGCACAAATTCTTGTCCGCCGCGCGCTCAACCGAGGTCGCGCGCTTCGGGCGAGATCCTTCATTTGCGCAAACGCCGCATGCGCGCGCGGCAGGCTCGTTGTCTTGTCTCGCGGCCAGTGCTGAGCAAGATAGCTTTGGAAGTAAGCTGTCTTTCAAGGGTTTTTCAGACAGGGTTTGCAGTCTCCCCTGCGATCGGAGTCCAGACCAGAACAATTGCAGAAAAAGAAGTCATGGACCAGGCGATGCTGAGCGTCGTCCGCGCAGTAGAGGCAGGCGCGACGACGATGAAGGGCGTGATCGACGCCACCGGACTGTCTCGTCTCAAAATCGAACGTGCGTTGAACGCGATGGAGAAGCAGAAGCTGCTGGTCCGCGACGGCCAGGGTTTTCGCGGAACCGGCCCGACGAGGACAACCCAGCCTGCCCGGGAATGCGGCTCGTGCAATGCCTGCTGCGACATCCTCGAAGTGGCCGCCGTTGACAAGCCGGTGAACCAGCTGTGCGGGCATTGGCAGGCCGACACGGGTTGCACCATCTACGAGCGCCGTCCCCAGATGTGCCGTTCATTCGTCTGCGCCTGGCTGCAAGGCCATCTCGACGACGACTGGTTTCCGGCGAAGTCGGGCATCATCGTGCATTTCAGCCAGGACGCCGTGAACGTGACCGTCGATGATCATTGCCGCGATCGCTGGCGCGAGGAGCCCTATTTGAGCAAGCTCGCCGAATGGTCGCTGAACGGGATCAGCCGAATCGGAAACCGCGGCTACGCGACCCTCGTCGTCTCCGGCGCCGACCGGTTCCTGCTGCTCGGGCGCACCGTCGTTCCCGAGCCGACGCTGTTCGGCACCGCGTTCCTGCCGCTCACGGCCGAGACATTTCGATTCTGGCGGGCGAAATCCCCGGAGCATTTGCAGCGGCTGCACGAGCGCATCGCCGAGATCGAGCGGATCAGGCAGGAGTTCGGCTCCTGCGCCATCCCGGAGAACGAGGACGACGATCCGCAAGCCCCCTATCGGCCCGCACTTCTACGGCAATCGAATCACGCCTGAACTCCGCCGTGGGCAACGACGCATGATTCTCGCCGTGGCGCTCGACGCGCCGCGGCCGGGTTGATAAGCCCCTCTCCGCGAATGATGGGACTTGAGTCGGGCATGACGGTTGCGATCGAGATGGGGCAGACCACGGCGGGCGCCGCGGCGGCCATGGACCTCGAGGAACTGCTGGCGACCCGCCTCCTGGTGCAGGGCAATTCGGGCTCCGGCAAATCACATCTGCTGCGGCGGCTGCTGGAGCAGAGCGCGCCCTGGGTGCAACAGGCCATCATCGATCCCGAAGGCGATTTCGTCTCGCTGGCGGAGCATTTCGGCCATCTCGTGATCGAGGCCGAGGATCACACCGAACGCGGCCTTCAGGTTGTCGGCGAGCGCGCCCGGCTGCATCGCGTCTCCACCGTGCTCAACCTCGAAGGGCTCGACGCCGAGAACCAGATGCGCCGCGCCGCGGCCTTCCTCGGCGGGCTCTTCGACGTGGACCGCGACCATTGGTATCCGATGCTGGTGGTCGTCGACGAGGCGCAGCTGTTTGCGCCTGCGGTCGCGGGCGAAGTCTCGGATGAAGCGCGAAAATTGTCGCTCGGCGCGATGACCAATCTGATGTGCCGCGGCCGCAAGCGCGGGCTTGCCGGGATCATCGCGACCCAGCGGCTGGCAAAGCTCGCCAAGAACGTCGCGGCCGAAGCGTCCAACTTCCTGATGGGCCGCACCTTTCTCGACATCGACATGGCGCGCGCCGCCGACCTGCTCGGCATGGAGCGGCGGCAGGCCGAATCCTTTCGCGATCTCGAACGCGGACAATTCATGGCGCTCGGCCCCGCGCTGTCGCGACGCCCCCTGCGTTTGAATATCGGCGCGACCGAAACCCAGCCGCGCAATTCCACGCCGCGGCTGATGCCGATGCCCGAGGCCACGCTCGAAAATATGCGCGCCGTGATCCTGGCAGCGCCGCCGCCCGATGCCAGCCGGCCGCAGCGCCGGCCCGCGCCCGATCTGCTCGAGCAGCTCCGCGCCGCAAAGGCTGCGGCACCGGAGATCGGCCCCGAAATGATCGAGGTCCCGGTCAGTGCCGCGGAACTCGCAGAGCGGCGCGAGCGCGTGGATCGGACCCTTCGTGCCGTCCTCGCCGCGCCCGATGCCGGTTTCCGCGCGGTCGGCGTGCTCTACCAGGAGTTCGTGGTCCGCTGCCGCATCGAGGGCCTCGGCTCGGCGGTGCCCGACCTCACCGAATTTCGGCGCATGCTGACACGCGCACGCGCCGGGCTCGGCGCCGAGCACGCCGAGGACGACGCCTGGCAGGACGTATCGCTCCGCGCCTCGATCCTGCCCGACGACATGCAGGGCGTGTTCATGATGATCGCGCGTGCCGCGAAGGAAGGCTGGCCCTGCCCCGGCGACGCCGCGATCGCCCGCGCCTACGGCTCGCATTCGCTGCGCCGGGCACAACGCCTGCTCGGCTACATGGAGGAGCAGGGCCTGATCGTCTGTCAGCTCGACGGCGCCGGCCGCCGGATCGTGACGCTGGTGGAGCTCGCCTGGGCCACCGCGCCGGGCGATCCCAATGCCGACGATCTGCCGGCAGAGCAGGTCGCGAGCGCGGCGTCGGCTTGAGCCAGCGGATTGTCGTTCAGGCCGCTTCGGTAGCATCGGCGCCGACAAGCGCATCCGCCGCGCGCCGCCGCTCAACCCCAAACATGCGCCGATAGAGCACGACCGAGACGAGCCATGCAATCGCGAACAGCGCGACCACGGCGAAACCGACATTGGCGAGCGAGTCGTTGAGTGCGTCGACCAGTGCCCACACGCCGCCGGACAGGCTGAGCTGGTCCGCGATCAGCCCGAGCGCCTCGATTCCGCCGATCAACAGCGCCACCGCCACGGAAGCCCCTGTTATCGTGAGGTTGTACCAGAGCTTGCGCAGCGGATCGACGAAGGCCCAGCGATAGGCGCTCACCATCAGTGCCGAGTCGGCGGTATCGACCAGCGCCATACCCGACGCGAACAGCGCGGGGAAAACGAGAACATCGGCAAACGAAGCGCCGCGCGCGGCTTCGCCGGCGGAGATGCTGAGCAGGCCGATTTCGGTTGCGGTGTCGAAGCCGAGCCCAAACAAAAAGCCGAGCGGGTACATGTGCCAGGGCTTTGTCACCAGGCGGAACATCGGGCCGAGCAGCCGCGCCAAGAGGCCGCGATTGGCAAGCAGGGCATCGAGGCCCTCCGCGTCGTGAATCCCCCGCTCCCGTGCCGCGCGAAACGTCCGCCACAGGCCGACGAAGATGACGAGATTGATGGCCGCGATCACCAGCAGGAACAGCGCCGACACCGACGTGCCGATGAAGCCGCCGATCTCCTTGAGCAGGCTGTCGCCACCGAGGCTCACGACGCCGAGCGCGAGCAGCATGGTCGCGATCACGACGATTGTGGAATGGCCGAGCGCGAAATAGAGTCCGACGCTGCGCGGCGCGCCGCCTGCCTGCATCTGCTTGCGCACGACATTGTCGATGGCAGCGATGTGGTCGGCATCGACGGCGTGGCGCAGGCCGAACACCCAGGCGAGCAGCGCGGTCGCCATCACCGTCGGCCTGTCACCGAATGCCGCGAAGGCCCAGGTCCACGTCCCGATGTTGGCCGCGATCAGTCCGCCGAACAGCAGCACCGTTCCGGGCTCGACCGCCCGCAGAGATAATTTCGTCACGACCATCATTCCGTCCGCTGCACGCACCAACGCACGAGCGGTATGATCTTTTCACAGGATGGTCATACTGACCAGACCCGGCGGCCGCCTGATGATCGCATATGCGGATTTGCGGGAGGTCGTCATGCCCGGGCTTGTCCCGGCCATGACGATGAGGAGACGTCGGCGCACTGCATCACGCCGCCTCGGAGCCGCCGAGATAGGCGTCGCGGATGCGGGGATCGTCTTTCAGCGCGCGGGCGGAGCCGGAGAGAACGATCTTGCCGGTTTGGAGCACATAGGCCTCGTGCGCGATCTCGAGCGCGAGACTGGCGTTCTGCTCGACCATGAAGACCGAGACGCCCTCCTGGTTGATGGTGCGAATCAGCTCCAGCACGCGGTCGACATAAAGCGGCGACAGCCCCATGGTCGGCTCGTCCATCACGATCATCCTGGGACGGCTCATCAGCGCGCGCGCCATCGCGACCATCTGCTGCTCGCCGCCGGAGAGCGAACCGGCGCGCTGCGATAGCCGCTGGCCGAGCTTCGGGAACAGCGTGAGCATCTTGTCGAGATCCTGCGTGATCGCCTCGCGGTCATCGCGGACGAAGGCGCCCATCAGGATGTTCTCGCGCACGCTCATATCCGCGAACAGGCGCCGTGCCTCCGGCACCGAGGCGATGCCGCGGCGGACGATCTGCGGCGTGGTCAGCCCGAGCAGCGAGGCACCGTCGAAAGTCACATCGCCCGAGCGCGGCTTCACCAGGCCCAAAATGATCTTCATCGTCGTCGATTTGCCGCTGGCGTTGCCGCCGAGCAGGCAGACGATGTGGCCGCGCGGAACTGATATCGACAGATCGAAATGCACCTGGGCCTGACCGTAGAAGGTGTTGACGTCGGTAAGCGCCAGCAGCGCATCGGGCGGCGTGTTCGTCATGCCGCGCTCTCCTGCTTCGTTGTCAGGCCGTGGCCGAGATAGGCCTCGATCACCTTGGGATCGCCGCGCACCGCTTCGCCCGGACCTTCCGCGATTTTCTTGCCTTCGTCCATGACGATGACGCGATCGGAGAGGCGCATCACCATTTCGAGCTTGTGCTCGATCAGCAAGATCGTCAGTCCTTCGGCCTTCAGCTCGGCGACGAGGCCCTGCATCTCAGTGGTTTCGGTCGGGTTCATGCCGGCGGTCGGCTCGTCGAGCAGCAGCAGGCGCGGCTTCAGCGCGAGCGCGCGCGCGATCTCGACGCGACGGCGGTTGGCGTAAGAGAGGCTGTAGGCCGGCTGGTCGATGCGCGGCAGCAGCCGTTCGCCGAAGCGCGCGAGAATGACCTTCACATCCTCGCGCAGCCGCTCCTCCTCGGCCTTGACGCTAGCAGGGCGCAGCAGCGCCAACCCCAATTCCAGCAGCGGGCCGATCACCGGCACCGCCGGCCTGACCGCACGTAGCCGCGTGTGGGCACCGATCAACACGTTGTCCATGACGCTGAGATTGCCGAAGACGCGGCCGAGCTGGAACGTGCGCGCGATGCCTTCGGCGGCGAGCCGTTCCGGCGAGAAACCCGTGATGTCCTGATCTTCGAAGCGAACCGTCCCGGCGTCCGGCCGATCAAGCCCGGTCACGAGATTGAACAGCGTCGTCTTGCCGGCCCCGTTCGGGCCGATGATGCTGATCAGCTCGCCTTTGGCGAGATCGAGATCGATGGCGTCGACCGCGGTGAGGCCGCCGAAGCGCCGCGTCAGCCCGCGCAGGGACAGCATGGTCGTGCCCATCACATCGTCCCCAGCAGGCCCTGCGGCCTGAACCGCACCAGCAGCAGCAGCACGATGCCGTAGATCAGGATGCGATACTCCGCCGCGATCCGGAACACTTCCGGCAGGCCGACCAGCGCGACCGCTCCGACGATGGCCCCGACGACATTGCCGAGTCCGCCGAGGATCACCACCGTTAGCGCCAGGATGGATTGCTGCGTATTGAAGGTCTCGTGGTTGATGTAAGAATAGAGATGCGCGGCGATGCCGCCACTGACGCCGGCCGCGAACCCGCCGAAGATGAAGGCCAGCGATTTGTAGCGATTTAGGCTGAGCCCATAGGCGCGCGCGGCGATGTCGTCATCGCGGATGGCGCGAAAACTGCGGCCGAGATGCGAGCCGAGCAGGCGTCCCTGCAGCAGCGCCAGCACGACCATCGCGATGAAGCTGAACCAGTAGATCGAAATCGGGCTGACCAGCTCATAGCCAAACAGCGACAGCGGCGGGATGCCGGAGATGCCGATCGGGCCGCGCGTGACGCTCTCCCAATTCAGGATCACCAGCGAGACGATCTCGCCGATCGCGAGCGTCGCGATCGACACGTAATGCCCGCGCAGGCGAAACGACGGCGAGATCAGCGCCGTGCCGAGCGCCGCGCTCATCAGGCCGCCGCCGATGATGGCGAGGCCGACGGGAACGGAGAAGGTGAGCGACAGCAGCGCGGAGGTGTAGGCGCCGATCGCGAGCAGCGCGGCGTGTCCCAGTGAGACCTGGCCGATCGTGCCCGCCACTAGCGTGAGGCTCAGCGCGAGCATGCCGAGCAGCCAGGCGTTGATCAGGGTCTGGAGCACGTAGAACGACACCGGCAACAACGGCAGGATCGCGAAGACGGCGGTAGCGATCAGCAGAGCCCAGCGCGGAATGCGCACCGGGCGGCTCGGCGCGATGAAAGTGCCGGTGAGCGGCTCGGGCGGCGCCTGCCGCGCGCTGGCGAACAGGCCGTTCGGGCGCAGCACAAGCACCACGACCAGCAGCAGGAACGCGAACAGATTGCGGTAGCTGGTGCCGAACACGGCGACGCCGTAGCTCTCCACCAATCCCAGCAGCAGGCTGCCGATCACCGCACCCGGCACGTTGCCGGCGCCGCCGACGACTTCGGCGACGACGCCCTTGAGCGTCGCCTGCAGGCTCATCGCGGTGTCGATCTGGTTGTAGTACATGCCGACCAGCAGGCCGGAAACGCCGCCGAGCGCAGCCGCAATGCCAAACACGGCTTGATTGACGCGGTTGACGTCGACACCCATCTGCATCGCGGCGTCGCGATCCTGGGCCGTGGCGCGGATGGCCCAGCCAAGCTTGCTGTAGCGCAGGAACCCGAACAGCAGCAGTGCGCTGGTGATGCCGACGCCAGCGATGAGCAGATCGAGCGGTCCGATCGTGCCGCCGCCGATCTGGAAGCGGACGTCTGGCAGCTGGCTCGGCAGAGCGCGCGGATTGGGGGAGAACGTCAGCATCACGAGCTGATCGAGCACGAAGCTGATGCCGATGGTCGCCAACAGCGGGGCGATACGCACCGAGTTCTGCAGCGGACGCAGGCCGAACCGTTCGATGATCAGGCCAACCAGCGCCGCCGCCACCGCGACCACGATGATGGTGAGCGGCAGCGGCGTATGCAGCTGCACCACCGCGACCCAGCCGATATAGGCGCCGACGAGGTAGATCGAGCCTTGCGCAAAGTTGATCAGCCGGCTGACGCCGAAGATCAGCGCGAGCCCGACCGCAACGAGGGCGTAGACGTTACCGACGATCAGCCCGTTGATCGTGTAGTCGAGCCAGGAAGACACGCAGGAGATCCCCTCAGGTCGGCTTGCCGTCCCAGAGCGCGAACTGGCCCTTGCGCACGACGAGCTCGGCGTTCATGGCGCCCTTGACGCGCCGGCTCTCGACGTCGAACGTCGCCTTGCCGAAGATCACGCTCGAGACATCCTTCACTTTCGTAAAAGCGTCGCGGATCGCGCGCCGGTCGGTGCCGCCGATCTTGACGACGGCGGCCGCCATGTTCATCGCGTCATAGGCGTAGGCGTTGAACGCGTCGGGCTCCACCCCGTTGTATTTCTTCTTGAAGCCCGCGATGAACGTCTGCACTTCGGGGCGCGGGTCTTCGGGGAAGTAGCGCGTGCCGACATGGACGTCCTCGACGGCCTCCCCGCCGAGCTCCAGGAATTTCGGCGAGTAGACCGAGCTTGCGGCGCAAATCACCTGCTTCAGCCCGACCTGGCGTGCCTGACGCGCGATCAGCGCACCGTCAGAATAATAGGAGATCAGGATCAGCCCGTCCGGATTGGCGTCGCGGACACGCACCAGCGTGGAGCGGAAGTCGCGCTCCTCCGCGATGTAGCCTTCGGTGACCGCGATTTCGGCGCCGTGCTCCTTCGCGGCCTTGACGAAATAGTCGCGGCTGGTGCGGCCCCAATCGGTGTTGAGGTGCAGCACGGCGAGCTTCTTCAGGCCGAGACGTTTCACGGCATAGGCCGCCAGCAGCGGCTGCTCGTCGGCCTGGCTAACCGAGGTGCTCCACATGAAGTCGCCGCCCTTGGTGAAATCGGGATGCGAATTGGTAAATCCAAACTGCACCAGGCCGCCGCGCTGATAGATCGGCGAGGCCGCCATCGAGGCGGGGCTGGAGAAGTCGCCGAGCTCCATGACGATCCTGGGATCGGAGACGAATTTCTGGGCGATCGCCACCGACTGGCGCGGGTCGCTCTGGCTGTCCTCGAAACTATAGGCGAGCTTGCGGCCGTTGATGCCGCCCGCGGCCTGGATCTCGTCGAGCGCGAGATCGAAGCCCTGCTTCCATTGCGTGCCATATTGTGCGTTCGGCCCGGTCAACGGACCGCTGACGCCCAGCAAGATCGGTTCGGACGATTGCGCGAAGGCGGCGCGCGAGAAGGCTGCTCCCGCCATCATGGCGGCAAGCGAGCCCTTGACCAGGGTACGACGATCGATGTTGCTCATGGACGGCTCCATCCTGTCAGGTGTTGAAACAACCAGCAATTTCTATGCCGGTGAGATTGCCTATTTCGAGGGCTCGCCGAGCGACAGCATCAGCCGGTTCGCCCAGTTGAAGAACGACGCGCCGTTGATGACGTCGACGATCTCCGCATCGTCGAGACCGGCACGGCGCAGCTCATCGACATTGTCCGGGCCAAACGCGATCGGCGTCGCAGCCAGCGCCACGGAGGCCTTGACGACCGCATTCCAGCGCTCGCCGAGATCGGCGCCAACGCCTTCGTTGAGCAGGCGCTGCACATCATCGCGGCGCTTGGAATAGGTGCTGGCGAAACGCGCGTGCACGGAGGCGCAGTAGATGCAGCCGTTGTGGCGCGAGGTCGCAGCTGCCGCGAGCTCGCGCTCGGCGCGCGGCAGGCCGTCGGCAACATTGTAGAAGATGTCCTTGTCGGTCTTGGTGCGGGCCTCCAGCACCTCGGGATCGCGCACCAGCAGGCGGAAATATTCGGACTTGGAACGGGAGCGATCGACGAGGCCGGCGAAATGCCGCTCGGTCAGCTCGGCTTCGGGCAGCGGATCGATCCACGACACCCAGCCCAGTTCATCCTGGGTGAAGACCACGGGCGAATTGACATTGCTTGCAGCGCTCATGATGCAGCCTCCTTACGCGCCGACCGCGGCGTTCGCGGTGCGCCCGAGCGAGGCACCGAGCACGCGCAGTCCGGTGACGACGCGCACCTGGAACGACAGGAACGCAACAAGCTGAGAGAACGTGACGATGCCGGTGTTCGACCAGCCGGCGGCTAGCAGCGCCTTCATGTCGGCCGCAGCCGCATCGCGCGGGCGGAACACCAGCAGATGCGCATGCTCGAACGCCGCAACGAGCCGGCCCCCGAGATCGGCCTTGCGCTCCGCGCTGACGCGGTAGATCAGGCCCGCCTTGTTCTCGACCGACAGCGGGCCGGCCGGAAAGGCACCGTAGGGGCCAGAGGTCTCGCCCCGCACGATTTCAAACTCGATCGCCTCGACCAAGCGCGCGCCGTCGGCGATCGCAGCTAACTTCGCGCGATAGAAGGCAGCTACAGTCGGCTCGCGGTGAAGGCCGAGCACGAAGAGCGCGACTGCGGCGCGCTCGACGAGCGAGAAGTCACTGGCGTCGATCGGCTCGAACAGAGAGAGATAGCTCTGCTGCGCGTTGTCGCGCGCCTGCAGGCGTCGCGCGCGAATAGTATCGAGCGCCGAACCCGGTTCGATCCCCGCGAGGGTGTCGATGATATGCTTCGTAGCCATCATTGAGCCTCTTGCAGCCTGGTGCAACGCGATTCCGTTCATTCCGACTATCCCGCCAGCGCCACGCCGGGCGCCGTCCGCGCCCAGCCCAGCGCCGGCGCGACCTTCTCCGCGACCAGCTCGATCGAGCGCAGGATATGGGGATGCGGGGCATCGACCGAATGCGCCTGGAAGACGAGATCGGTCACCCGCTCCAGCGTGGCGTCGGCGCGGAGCGAAGCGATGACGTCGTCGGCCGCGCCGACATGGGTGTCGAACGCCGCGATCATCTCCTCCAGCGTTTCGCCCGGCTTGGCGTGGCCGCCCTTGAGGAATTGGGGCAGCGCGCGCCGCAGCCCGATATCGGCAAGGCGCAACGCCTCAGTGCGGTCGTCGGCGACGAAGATGGTGCGCGAAGCCATGATGCGGGGCTCGCGTCCCGGCGGCAGTGCTTCGAGATAGGCATCGATCACCGGGTTCTGAATCTCGGCCAGCGTTGCCTTCGGCGCTTCCTTAGTCCGGGGCTGGGTGCGCGACAGCAACAGGCCATCGCCCGCCTTGCCGGCACGCGCGCCGCCCGCCACAGAGAACGTCGCCTGCCAGATCCTGTCGTCCAGTTGCGGCCGCTGCGGATAGAGCGTGTCGCCACCGTCGAGCGGCCTGCCCACCAGCGCCGTGCGGACGACCTCCAGATTGCGCGCAAAGATCTCGTTGCGCTGGGCGCTGTCGAGGCCGAACGCGGCAAACGCCGAGGGATTGCCGCCGGTGCCGACACCGAGCTCGAAGCGACCGTTGCAGAGCAGATCGAGCACCGCGGCGTCCTCGGCCACGCGCACCGCATTCTCAAGCGGCAAGGTGACGATGCCGGTGCCGAGCCGGATGCGCGAGGTTTGGGCTGCGACGTAACCGAGGAAGGTGAAGGGCGACGGCAGGCCGCCCTCGCGCTCGTGGAAATGGTGCTGCGCGATCCACGCGGAATCGAGGCCCGCCTTCTCGGCGCGCACGATCTGCTCGGCCGCGAAGCGATATCGGTCGGCGGGCGGGGCCTCGTCGAGAAGCCGCGTGAAAAACCCCAGGCGTTTCAGGTTTGCTAAGCGTTTCATACGACCCCTGTCGGACGAGGATGGGCCCCGATGATGTCGGTTGCCGCAGCTCCAGACAAGCGGGCATTGTGCAGGGCTAGTACGCAAGGCTGCCCGCCGGGATCGCCCTGAGCTGGACTTTGACTAGGCAGACTGCCTACCAGCTCGGCAGCACCGCGCCCTTGAACTTGGTCAGGACGAACTCCTTGACCTCCGCCGTGTGGTAGCTGTCCACGAGGATCTTGACCCAGGGCTTGTCCTTGTCGACCGTGCGAATGGCGATGAGATTGACGTAGGGACCCTTCGGGTCCTCGCGCAGGATCGGATCCTTGACGGGATCGAGGCCCGCCTGGGTTGCATAATTGGTGTTGATCGCGGCAGCGTCGACATCCTCGAGCGCGCGCGGCGCCTGCGCCGCGTCGACCTCGATAAACTTCAGCTTCTTGGGATTCTCGGTGATATCAAGCACCGTCGGCTTGAAGCCGGTGCCGTCCTTCAGCTTGATCACGCCCTTGTCGCGCAGGAGCAGCAGCACGCGGCCGCCATTGGTCGGATCGTTCGGGATCGAGACCTTGCCGCCCTCCGGGATGTCGGCGAAGGCCTTGTGCTTCTTCGAATAGACACCGATCGGGAAATTCACGGTCAGGCCGACGGCTTCGATCTTGTAGCCACGGTCCGCCTTCTGGTTGTCGAGATAAGGCTGGTTCTGGAACGAATTGGCCTGGATCTCGCCCGCATCGAGCGCGGCGTTCGGCACGACGTAGTCGGAGAATTCGATGAGCTTGATGTCGAGACCCTGCTTGGCCGCGATCGGCTTCACGGCCTCGAAGATCTGGGCGTGCGGCCCCGGCGTCACGCCGATCTTGATGCTCTCGCCTGAAGCGGCGGCCGACCAGGCGGCGAGCACGGTCGCGAGGATCAGGGTGGAACGGAACGACATCTTGGTCTCCATGACTCGGGCAATAATTGGAACCGTATTCGCTTCTCCGCGAGGCGAAATCAATGAAATGGAAATCCATATTGGCCGGCTGACGCGGACGACACTTCTCCGTTCGATCGCATGTGGGGAACGAATGCACCCGCGCAAGCGTGAGGCGCATCACGGCAAAACGGCACGGATCGTTGCCCGTAGTCCGATGGAGCGAAGCCCGACTCGGGACGCCGCCTGCGCGGCAGGACTTATCCTGGTTTGCGCTCGGCTCCATCCGGGCTTCAAACCTCCCCCACACGTTCGTCATTTCGCCGCAGGGTTTTCTGACCCTGTCGGCATTGCCGCCTCGCCCATGATGAAACATGATGGGCCCTGGCCGGTGACGACTTGTCTGTGAAGTGGGGATCATCCGATGAACGAGAACGAAATCCGCAAGTCCATCGCTGAGGTGAAGCAGGGCAAGCTGTCGCGACGCTCGTTCATGCAGACGATGGCTGCGATCGGGATCGCAGCGCCGGTCGCGAGCCAGATCCTGGTCTGGAACGACGTGGCGATGGCGGACGCCACGCTGCCCTACAAGCCGACCAAGGCCGGGGGCGGCGGCCCGCTCAAGATCCTGCTCTGGCAGGCTCCGACGCTGCTCAATCCGCATTTCGCGCTCGGCACCAAGGATCAGATCGCCTCGCGCGTCTTCTTCGAGCCGCTCGCCGGCTGGGACAAGGAGGGCAACCTCGTCCCATGCCTCGCGGCCGAGGCCCCATCCAAGCAGAACGGCGGCCTTTCGCCGGACGGCCTGAGCGTGACCTGGAAACTGAAGCAGGGCGTGAGGTGGCACGACGGCAAGCCCTTCACCGCCGATGACGTCGTCTTCACCTGGCAATACGCCTCGGATCTCGCCACAGCGGCGTACACCACCGGATCCTACAAAGACATCACGGTCGAGAAGATCGACGACCACACCGTCAAGGTGCTCTTCAAGGCGCCGACTCCGTTCTGGGCCGACCCGTTCGTCGGTTCGGTCGGTCCGATCCTGCCGAAACATCATTTCGGCGACTATGTCGGTGCGAAGTCGCGCGAAGCGCCTGGCAATCTGAAGCCGGTCGGCACCGGTCCCTACAAATTCGTCGAGTTCAAGCCCGGGGACCTGATCCGGGCCGAACGCAATCCCGACTATCACGTCAAGAACCAGCCGCATTTCGACACGCTGGAGATCAAGGGCGGCGGCGATGCGGTGTCCGCGGCGCGCGCCGTGCTGCAGACCGGCGAATATGACTATGCCTGGAACATGCAGGTGGAGGAGGAGGTCCTCAAACGCATGGAGGCCAGCGGCAAGGGCAAGCTCGACGTCACGCCCTCAGGTAACGTCGAGTTCATCATCCTCAACACGACGGACCCGTGGACCGAGGTGGACGGCGAGCGCTCCAGCCCCAAGACCAAGCACCCGGCGCTGTCCGATCCCGCCGTTCGCCGCGCGATGAACCTGCTGATCGACCGCGAGTCGATCCAGAAGTTCATCTACGGGCGCGGCGGCGTCGCCACCGCGAGCTTCGTCAACGCACCCAAACAGTTCAAGTCGCCGAAGCTGAAATACGAGTTCGACATCGGCAAGGCCAACAAGGTCCTCGATGAAGCCGGCTGGGCCAAGGGCGCGGACGGCATCCGCGAGAAGGACGGCAAGAAGCTCAAATTCGTCTTCCAGACCTCGACCAATGCGCCGCGTCAGAAGACGCAGGCGATCATCAAGCAGGCTTGCCAGAAGGCCGGCATCGAGATCGAAATCAAGGCGGTCACGGCATCGGTGTTCTTCTCGTCCGACGTCGGCAACCCCGACACCTACTCGAAATTCTATGCCGATATGGAGATGTACAACACCACGCAGCCGCAGCCCGACCCGGAGCGCTTCCTGAACCAGTGCGTCTCCTGGGAAATCTCCAACAAGGACAACAAATGGCTCGGCCGCAACGTCTCGCGCTGGTCCGATCCCGAGGCCGACAAGGCCTACAAGGCCGCGCAGAACGAGCTTGATCCGGTCAAGCGCGCCGCGCTGCTGATCAAGGTCGACGAAACCTTTTGCGAGGCTAACGTGTTCCTGCCGCTTCTATCCCGCAACATCGTCAACGCAGGGGTCAACGACCTCATGGTGGACATGTCGGGATGGGACGTTACGACCTGGAATCTGGCGGGTTGGTACCGCAGCTGACGCCGGAGAGGCTGAACGCTCGATCTCCGTCTCGGCAGACCACCAGCTCAATCCCTGCCCGCGAATTGGCGGTCGAGGTTTGACGCCGTGTCGGCGCTTCTCAGCCGTTTCATCAGCTCATCCCTCTCCTTGCCGTCGGGCAACGACTCGGCCTTCTCACGGATGGTCCTGGTGAACTCCGCAAGCCGCTCTTGAAGCGTGGTGGTTTGCTGAACGCGATGCCGCCTGAGCACGATCGGATCTCCATGTCATGGCACGATGCGGTGCCTTTCTGGATGGCCAATGATAAGAGCGAGCGCAGCCATATCTATATCAAATGATATAGTTCAAGCCATTTGGTACCGACGCACTTTGTTCACATGTGAACAGTTCGAGCTGCTTCAGCAGAGCCGTTCAGGAACGAAAATGACGACTGTTGCATTGACGCGGCGAGACAGCACGGACGCGCCATGGGCAAGATGTTGATCGGCACCGCCGTCGTGAGCCTGGCACTCATCATTGCCTTCGCGGTCTATGTCATCACTCTTTGAATTGCCGACAGAGGAAGTGGTGATGTGCGGCTCGGACATCACCCGCGCGCGCAGCAATCGACCAACAGGTCCCAGATCCGCTCCGCATCGCCCGATGCGCGGGGTTCTGGCCCTTTCTCCGGGTTCGACTGCGAATAGCCCGCCACCGGGCGCGCCTCGCGCGGCACGATCCATCTCTGGGAGATCGGGTCGTACCATTTTCCGATCATCATTTCAGTCACGCCGATCGACTCACCGATTTGATCCTGGGCGGAGCTACGGCTCGCGGACTTCGTCGAATCCCGTTGGCCGCGCATCCACATTTTACAAATCGGCTTCTTGCCCGATCGTTCCTGCCGCGACTCAGCCCGGCCGCGCCGGATGAAGCGTACGGGGATGCCTCTCGTGCAGCAGCCGCGCAAGCTCTTCCCGTTCCGCGGCACGTCCCTTCATGGCAGTCTCGAACAGCGCTTCCTGGATGTCGCGCGGCATGTCGCCCCACACGTCCATCGCCGCTCGTCCGAGCAGGCCCGCAAGATGATCCACTCCATCGCTCATTGGGCTCTCCTGATCTGGTCCGGGGATGGAACAGCCGTGGCTTTGCGGCGTTCCAGTTCCATCATTGTGAAAGGAGACATCATTTATGGGATTCTTCACCAAGGATATCAAATCGATGGAAGACCTGCTGCTGCACGGCCTGCAGGATATCTATTACGCGGAACAGCAGATCCTCAAGGCGCTGCCGAAGATGATCGACAAGGCGACGAACAAAGACCTCGTCGCCGGGCTGAAAGCTCATCTGGAAGAGACCAACAAGCAGGTCGACAGGCTCGGCAAGGTGTTCGCGAAGCTCGGCAAGGAGCCCAGCGGAACGCACTGTCCCGCCATCGACGGCATCATCAAGGAGGCCGACGAGACCGCCGGCGAGATCGAGGACAAGGCCGTGCTCGACGCCGCGATCGTGGCCAACGCACAGGCCGTCGAGCATTATGAAATGTGCCGCTACGGCACGCTGATCGCATGGGCGGAGGAACTCGGGCACGACGACATCGTGCGCTTCCTCACGACGAACCTGAACGAAGAGAAGGCCGCCAACACCAAGCTGAATACCGTAGCGCTTCGCAAGGGCGTCAATGCCAAGGCGTCCAGCGCCGCTTGATCGAGACGTGCCAGTTAAGACGTGCTGGTGAAGTACTGGACGTGGCGGCCCCGCTCGCGGAGCTGCCACGTTCTCGTTGCACGTTCGGTCAGATGAACGGCTTCCCGCCGGTGACCGCCAGGGTTGCTCCCGATGTGTAGCTCGAGAGCGGATCGGCGAGCATGACATAGGCGGTCGCGAGCTCGGCCGGCTGGCCGGCCCGCTGCATCGGCACCTGCTTGCCAAAATTCTTGACCTTGTCCTCCGGCATGGTCGACGGAATCAGCGGCGTCCAGATCGGCCCCGGGGCGACCGCATTGACCCGAATGCCCTTCGCCGCCAGCATCTGGGCGAGCCCGCCGGTGAAATTCTGAATGGCGCCCTTGGTCGTCGCATAGGCGAGCAGGGTCGGATTCGGCATGTCGGAGTTCACCGACGCGGTGTTGATGATCGCCGCTCCCGGGCGCATGTGGGGCACCGCAGCCTTGGTGAGATAGAACATGGCGTGGATGTTGGTCTCGAACGTCCGCTGCCATTCCTCGTCGCTGATATCAGCGATCTCCTTGAACGTGTCCTGATGGGCCGCGTTATTGACGAGGATGTCTATTGCGCCGAACGCCTGGACGGTGCGGGCGACGATCGCGCGGCAATGATCGGGATTGCGGATGTCACCGGGGATCAGGACGACCTTGCGTCCCTCGCGCTCCACCAGCGCCTTGACCTCGGCGGCATCCTCGTCCTCGTTCAAATAGGCGACGACGATGTCCGCGCCTTCCCGGGCATAGGCGATCGCGACCGCGCGGCCGATGCCGCTGTCGCCTCCGGTGATAATCGCTTTCTTTCCGGCCAGGCGCCCGGCGCCTTTATAACTCTCCTCGCCGTGATCCGGTCGCGGATTCATCGCGCGCGTCGAACCGGGCATCGGTTGCTGTTGCGGAGGATAAGGCGGCTTTGGATATTCGGTCATGAAGCGGCTCCAGAGATTTGCTCCGCTAACGGAAAGCTTTCGGAAGCGTTCCTCGCCGTTCCATCACGCCTCCTGGCCAAGCCGCACGATGATGTCGTTCGGCAATAGGGCTGGCGCGTCGCCGGCACCCAATCGCCATAGGCTCTCGCCCGCAACCAGTGCCGGCATGGGCAGTTCGCGGTCGGCGAAATTGGTAACAATCTGCAAGATGTCTCCCTTCTCCGTCCGCCAACGGGCATCCAGGCCGCCCTTGCGCTGGTCCTCCCCCAGCAACTTGCAATCAGCCGACACGAAACCCCGTTTGATCAGCGGCACGATCTTCTCGCGCCGTATCTTCAGCAATTGGGCTGTCAGGCCGCGAAACCTGGCGCTGGCGGGAGAGCGATCGATGCCGGTCCAGTCGAGCTTCGATGCCTCGAAGGTCTTTTCATCGCACGGATCCGGAATCCTGGCGCGCATGTCAGGCGTCGAGAATGCCTTGAAGTGAGAAAACTCCTTGCGCCGCCCTTCCCGCGTCAGCTCGGCCGCTTCGCCCGACCAATCCGCGAAGAACAGGAACGGCGTCTCGGCCGCGGCTTCCTCACCCATGAACAACATCGGAATATGCGGATTCAAGAGAACCAGCGCCATGGCCTGATCCAGTTTCTCCGCACCGACCAGTCTTGAAAGCCGCTCCCCCAACGCGCGGTTGCCGATCTGGTCGTGGTTCTGGGCGAAGAAGATGGTGGCCTCGGGCGGCAGATGCGCGCTCGGCTCGCCGCGCGGTGCGTCATGCAGCGGAAAGACTTCGCCCTGATAGGCAAAGCCCTCAATGAGCGCTCGCGCGAGATGTTCGAGCGGCCTGTCGGCGAAGGCGCGATAATAGCCTTCGTCCTCGCCCGTCAACAGGACGTGGAGCGCGTTGTGAAAATCATCGCCCCATTGCGCATCATAGAGCCGGGTTGGTCCTTGCGCTCGGTCGAGCAGGCGGGCCTGATTGGCCTCGTTCTCCAGCATCAGATGCACGCGCCGGCCCGGCAGCTGACGGCGAACCGTCTCGGCAAGCTCGACCAGGAAATGGCGTTCGGAATCGTCCTTCAGGGCATGGACCGCGTCGAGCCGCAAGCCGTCGAAGCCATAGTCGCGCAGCCACATCAACGCGTTCTCGATCAGGAACTCGCGCACGAACGCGCCGTCGTGTCCCTCGAGGTTGACCGCAGGCCCCCAGCCGGTGCTGTGGCGCGCGGTGAAGAAGCTCTCTGCATAGAGGTGCAGATAGTTCAGCTGCGGCCCGAAATGGTTATAGACGACATCGAGATAGACCATGATGTCGAGGGCATGCGCCGCGCGTAACAGCCGCTTGAGGTCTTCCGGCCTGCCGTAGCGTGCATTTGGCGCATTCAGCAGCACGCCGTCATAGCCCCAATTGTGCCGGCCGGGGACGTCATTGAGTGGCATCAGCTCGATCGCGGTGATGCCGAGATGGCGCAGATAGGGCAGCTTCTTCTCGATGCCGGCATAGCTGCCTTCCTCGCTGAAGGTGCCGACATGCAGCTCGTAGATCACGGCCTCCGCCCAGGGGCGGCCGGGATAGAGCACCGGATCCCGGAACGCCGCGGTGTCGACCACCTCGCTCGGCGCCCCGACGTCGTCGGGCTGGAAGAACGAGGCGGGATCGGGAACGACCAGATCTTCGTTGATCCTGAACTGATAGCGCGTGCCGACGCGCGCGGTGGGGCTCAACCACTGGTACCAGCCGTCGTCGTCTCGCGTCATCGGGCGGGGCGGCTGGCCGGCTTCGAGCAATTCGACCGAGCGCGCCGTCGGCGCCCAGAGATTGAAGCAGACCCCGTGATCGAGGCATCGAGGACCGTGGTGTCGCGCCTGCCCGGCCATTCCCAATCTGTGACTCAAACCTGGCCGCCTTTACCTGCATGGCTGGAAGTGACGACACGCTTCGCGAGGCTCGATTTTACGATCGCTTAAGCATGCTCAGGACGAATGAAGCCGAGATGCGGGCATTCGTTCCTCAGGCGAGCGCCGCACCCGGCGCACACGCTCTATGTGCACTTTTGGACCGAGGACGAAAAAAGTCTGATCGGTGGCGAAAGTTAGGAACGTTTGTTGCGGTGCGGAATTCAGGATTTGCGCTCCGTTGGGGAAGCGCAATTGGAATTTCGAAGATGGTTGGCAGAGGCCGATGTTGTCCCTTGGGCCGGGGGGCCTAGCTGTGGAGCCTCAAGAGGTTGTCCACGGTCAGACCGAGCCTGCTGATGGGCGTTTGAGATTTTATCCCGGCGTGCGGC
>NZ_JBVVPR010000010.1:189801-227433 GCF_055811835.1 Bradyrhizobium sp. WSM4874 | reverse complement strand
CGCCCTCGATAAAAAACTGCCCCTCTACAACTACCGGTTTTATAGGGGCACCCAACGGCAAAACCCCCCCGCCCCGGTTTTTGGCGGGGCGCGCTGTCGTGTCTTTTTTCGTCTGCCGTCATTGCGACCCTCAGTCCGGGGAGCCCGCTGCAGGCGGGCGCCTCGAAGGACGGGGCGGGCGCGGGATAGTCGCTAACGGCCAACTTCGCCACGCCACTTCGCAATCAGCCTCAGCCATGCCGCCGAATGAAACGCGCTCATCAGCAGATACATCGGCACCATTCCTCCGAGCATCGCCCCGTGTCCGGAGCCGCACAGCACGTCCGCCGGGCCATCGAGCACGGCCGTCAGCACGGCCATGATCGCGAAGGTCGGCGTCGCCGCCAGCCCGAGCCATCTGGCGAGGTGGCGCGCTGCCACCACACCGTTGCGGCTCGCGCCGGCAGTTGCGCTCACGGGACTAGTCACGTCCTTCAGCCGCCTCCTCGCGAAATGCCTTCTCGCCGGCGGTCGAGATCTCGACCCATTTCTTGTCAGGTGCCGCACCTTCGGTGTAGCTGTCGTGCCAGTTCCACCATTTGTAGGTCGGCGTCTGCGGATACCCTTTCGGTGAATCCTCCCAGACCTCCTGCCGTCCCAGCGGCGTGATGTCGAGATAATTCCAGGTGCCGCCCATCTGCTCGTCGCCGCGGCTCTTGACGAAGTAGGTGCGGAAGATGCGCGTCCCGTCGCGGTAGAACACGTTGGTCCCGTGCCATTCGTCGACGCCGAAATCCGCATCGAAGCTGTCGGTGACGGTGACCCATGGCATGGTCCAACCCATCCGCTGCTTCAGCCTGATGATATCGGCCTGCGGCGCGCGCGAGGCGAACACCAGCGTGGTGTCGCGGGCATTCAGGTGCGCGACATGGGCGACCTGATCGGCCACCATCGAGCAGCCGCGGCAGGCGTGATCCGGCCAGCCGAACACGCCCGGCTCGAAGAAGGCGCGGTAGACGATCAGCTGCCGCCGCCCCTGGAACAGGTCGTGCAGACTGATCTTGCCGCCGGTCTTGCCGCCGGGCCCCTCGAACGCATAGGTTTTGGTGACTTCCATCCACGGCATGCGCCGGCGCTCGGCGGCCAGGGCGTCGCGGGCACGGGTATGCGCCTTTTCCTTCACGAGCAGTTGCTGACGGGCGGCCTCCCAGTCCTGCGGCGACACCACCGGCGGTGTTTGCATGGCGGCCTGTCCGTTATTTCCTGCGTTGTCAGCTGATGTCATCATGGCTCTCCAACTTTTCCCGGGCGGTCGTTCCGTATCTCGCTATGCAAGATGCGGAACCGCTCGCTCCTCGCCGCACATTGTCGGCCGTCAACGATCTCTCGCACCGGACAGTTGCGCGGTGGGAGTAACAAGTGTGGCGGGATTTGAATGGAGTCGCTGATCACGGCCGCGGCCCGCGCGCTTGAAGCCGGCGATCCGCTCGGCGCGCTGAACCGCGTCGCACTGCGCAACGATGCACCTTCGCTGGCGCTGCGCGGCATCGCGATGGCGCAGCTCGGCGACCTCGCGAAGGCGAAGACGCTGCTGCGCAGCGCCGCACGCGCCTTCGGTCCGAGAGAGGCGGTCGCGCGTGCAAGATGCGTGGTGGCGGAGGCCGAGATCGCGCTCGTCTCGCGTGACCTGAACTGGCCGGCGAAGACGCTCGCGGCCGCACGGGCGACGCTCGAAGGTCACGGTGACCTCGCCAACGCCGCCCATGCGGGTCACATCGAGGCGCGACGACTTCTCCTTCTCGGGCGCCTCGACGAGGCCGAACGCACACTGGCCGAGATCAACACCACGCCGTTGCCCCCGCCTGCGCAGGTCGCCCGCGAACTCGTGATCGCCGGCATCGCCATCAGGCGGCTCCGAACGAAAGACGCGCGCGTGGCGCTCGGGCGCGCGGCGAGCGCAGCGCGGCAGGCCGGCATTCCAGCACTTGCGGCCGAGGTCGAAGGCACGAGCCGCGTGCTCGACACGCCCGCAGCGCGCCTGATCACGCGTGGGCACGAACGGCCGTTGCTGCTCGAGGAGGTCGAGGACCTCGCGACATCGGAAGCGCTCGTGGTGGACACATTCCATCACGCGGTTCGCAGGCGAGGCATCCTCGTGCCGCTCGGAAGGCGGCCGGTGCTGTTCGCACTCGCCCGCATCCTGGCGCAGGCCTGGCCGGCCGACGTCTCGCGGGAAATGTTGATCACGGGAGCGTTTCAGGCAAGGCACGTCGATGAATCGCATCGCGCCCGGCTCCGCGTCGAAATCGGGCGGCTCCGCACCAAGCTCGAGCCTCTCGCCGACGTCAGCGCGACGAAGGAGGGTTTTGTGCTGACATCGCGCAAGACGCGGCAGGTCCTCGTGCTGGCACGGCCCGTCGAGGAGAAGCACGCCAGCGTGCTGGCTTTCCTCTCCGACGGCGAGCCCTGGTCGAGCTCGGCGCTCGCGCTGGCGCTGGCAACGAGCGCGCGCACCGTGCAGCGGGCGCTCGAAGAGCTGGCGCGATCAAACAAGGTGCAGTCCTTCGGACACGGACGGGCGCGGCGCTGGATGACGCCGCCCGTCCCGGGTTTCCCGACAGGCTTGTTACTCCCCGGATCGCTCATGAAGACGTAAGGTGGGATTCACACCACAGGGACCGAGCAGATGAAACGTTCAGCCGCCGAGATCGTCAGGGAATACGGGCCCTTTGCGGGCGTCGAAGCCGTGCACGGCGTCACCTATGACGGCAGCCATATGTGGTTCGCATCCGGCGACAGATTGAATGCGGTCGATCCGGCCGACGGCAAGATCGCCCGCTCCATCGATGTCGCCGCGCATGCGGGAACGGCGTTCGACGGCCGGCACCTGTTCCAGATCGCCGAGGACCGCATCCAGAAGATTGACGCTGCGACCGGCAAGGTGCTCGCCACCATCCCTGCACCTGGCGGCGGTGGCGATTCCGGATTGGCTTGGGCCGAGGGCTCGCTCTGGGTCGGGCAGTATCGGGAGCGCAAGATCCATCAGGTCGATCCCCAGACGGGAAAAATTCTCCGCACCATCGAAAGCAAGCGCTTCGTCACCGGGGTGACCTGGGTCGACGGCGAACTGTGGCACGGCACCTGGGAAGGGGAGGACAGCGACATCAGGCGGATCGACCCAGATACGGGCAAGGTGCTGGAGCAGCTCGACCTGCCCGCCGGGACGATGGTGTCGGGATTGGAGTCCGATGGCGGCGACCGTTTCTTCTGCGGTGGCGGAGATCGCGGCAATGTGAGAGCGGTCCGCCGTCCCAAACGCGGCTAGTTTCGTGAGGGGCTGCCTGAATCCACGGCAATTGCGCATTCGCAGCCGTTAACCCATTCGCCGCAATTCCACCCCATCGGTACGCTCTAGCGCCCCTCTCTCCCGCCCTGTAAAATCCCTCCCGGGCGGCCTGGGGGATTGATGCGACTAACTCTGAACTTGAAGACCATCCTGATCGCCGTCGCGGTGCTCGCGGCGTCGTTTTTCATCAGCCTGAAGGCGATGGACTTGCTGTCGCCGCGGGCGACGAATTCCGCGCCGCCGGTCGCGCAACTGCCGCCGCTGCCGCCGGTCTCGAAGAGTTCGATCGTGGTGGCGCCGGTCGCCATCGCGCTGTCGGCGATCCGCGAGCAGGCCGAGAAGGCCGCCCCGCGCAATTTCGCCGGCAAGGCCGAGAACCCGATTTCGCAAATCCTGGAGAACGCCGACATCGGCTGGTCCGCCGTGCGCGGGCCGATGTCGGCTGCGGGCGACAAGGACGTGCTGACGATCTCGACACCGCTCACGGGCAAGCTGAACGTGACGGGATCGCTGTCGTCGAAAGCCACCGGCGCCCTCGGCGAGGCGCTCGGCAGCGTGCTCGGCGGCAATGCCGCAAAACAGATCGGCGCGGTCAACATCAAGAATCTGAACGCCAGCGCCGAGATCAAGGGCAACGTCGTCGTCACCTCGCGGCCGAAGCTCGCGGCCAACTGGCATCTCGAGCCCAATCTCGGCGCCCAGGTCAATCTTGGCGACACCAACCTCAACGTCTCGGGCGCCAAGGTCAACGTGCCGGCGCAGGTGAAGCCGCTGATCGACAAGACAGTCGGCGAACAGATCAACGCCGTCTCCGAACGCATGCGCAACGATCCGACCTTGCGGGAGAACGCGAAGCTGCAATGGGCCAAGGCCTGCCGCTCGATCCCGCTGCAAGGCTCGGGCTCCTCGGCCGCGCTGCCGCCGCTCTGGCTGGAGATGAAGCCGATCCGCGCCATCGCGGCGCAGCCGCGCGTCGATGCGCAGGCCGTGACCCTGCTGCTGGGCCTGGAAGCGGAGACGCGCGTTACGTCCACGCCGACCAAGCCCGACTGCCCGTTCCCCGACAAGATATCGATCGTGCCGCCGACCGGCACCGGTGTGAATATCGGCGTACCCATCGACGTGCCCTTCACCGAGATCAACAAGCTGATCGCGGCGCAGATGGTCGGCCGCACCTATCCCGAGGACGGCTCCGGTCCGGTGGACGTCACCGTCAAGAGCGTCAACGTGATCCCGTCGGGCGAGCGCCTCCTGATTTCGCTGCTGGTGCGCGCCAAGGAGAAGAAGAGCTGGCTTGGTCTCGGCGCCGAAGCGACCGTGCACATCTGGGGCCGGCCGATGCTCGACCAGGCGCAGCAGACGCTGAGGCTCGCCGACATCCAGCTCGCGGTGGAGTCGGAGGCGGCCTTCGGCCTCCTGGGTGCCGCGGCGCGCGCGGTGGTGCCGCAGATGCAGCAGGCGCTGGTGCAGAAAGCGACGATCGATCTGAAGCCGATTGCCGCCAACGCACGCGAGAAGATCGCCGCCGCGATCGCCGACTTCCAGAAAAACGAGGACGGCATCAAGGTCGAGGCGAAGATCGACAGCCTGACGCTGGCCGACATCGCCTTCGACTCCAAGACGCTGCGCGTGATCGCGGAAGCCGGCGGCTCGCTGAATGTATCTGTGACGAAACTGTCGGGAATGTAGCGCGCGCCTTTCCTCGAGGGGTTCGTGCGCGTCGTCGCTTGCACCGCTGGCAATCTGGTCTGAGGATGCTAAGCTGTTCCTCGCACCTTCGGACGAGGTGCTGACAGCAGTGTGGCTGATAACGCGAGGACGACATGGAAGCCGGCATGGTCACGCCTGCGCCGGCGCTGGTGCGCTTTTCCGGCATTCAGAAGACCTACGATGGCGAGCACCTCGTGGTGAAGAACCTCGATCTCGACATCAGGAAGGGCGAGTTCGTCACCCTGCTCGGTCCGTCGGGCTCGGGCAAGACGACCACCCTGATGATGCTGGCGGGTTTCGAAGTTCCGACCCATGGCGAGATTTACCTCGCGGACCGGCCGATCAAGAACGTGCCGCCACACAAGCGCGACATCGGCATGGTCTTCCAGAACTATGCCTTGTTTCCGCACCTGACGATTGCGGAGAATATCGCCTTCCCGCTATCCGTCCGCAACACGAACAAGGCCGAAGCGCAAGAGCGCGTGAGGGCAGCGTTGCGCATGATCAAGATGGAAAACCTGGCGCAGCGGCGGCCCGGGCAGTTGTCCGGCGGTCAGCAGCAGCGCGTGGCGCTTGCCCGTGCCCTGGTGTTCAATCCGCAACTCGTGCTGATGGACGAGCCCCTGGGCGCCCTGGACAAGCGCCTGCGGGAGCAGATGCAACTGGAGATCAAGCAACTGCACGAGACGATGGGCATCACCGTCGTCTACGTCACCCACGATCAAAGTGAAGCGCTCACCATGTCGGACCGCATCGCCGTGTTCAACGACGGCATCGTGCAGCAGATCGACAGGCCCGACGCGCTGTATGAGCATCCGGTGAACAGCTTCGTCGCCCATTTCATCGGCGAGAACAATGTGCTGTCCGGCACCGTCGAGACGGTCGAGAAAGGATATTGCCGCGTTGCGCTGGCGGGCGGCGGCGCCGTGACCGCACGAGCGGTCAACGTATCGGGCGCGGGCGCATCGACCTCGCTGTCGGTGCGGCCGGAGCGGATCGCCATTATCCCGGATGGCACCTCCAGCGACCAACCGAACCGACTGCCTGCCAAGGTGCAGAACACCATCTATCTCGGCGACCACGCGCTGGCCGTGCTCGACGTCGCCGACAACAGGGAGTTCATGGTCAAGCTTCAGCCCGGGGCGCATGACAGCCTGAGAGCTGGCAACGTAAGAGCCGATAGCCTGAGACCTGGTGATGACGTGTTCATCACCTTCCGCCCGGAGGACTGCCTGGCTCTCGATCCCGTCTGATCCAACGATGCAACATCGCTCCCACGCGGGCGGACCTGCACCGACCAAGCTCAACGCAATTCACGTGAAGAAGAAGGAACAAAGACCATGCTGAAGCGCAAGATTGTACTGGGGTTCGCCGCGGCATTCACCGCCAGCGCGGCGCTGGCCACGGTCGCGCAGGCGCGTGACCTCACCGTCGTGTCGTGGGGCGGCGCCTATCAGGATGCCCAGAAGAAGGTCTATTTCGAGCCGTTCAAGAAAGCGACCGGCGTTGCGATGAACGACGAGTCATGGGACGGGGGCGTCGGCGTGTTGCGCGCCAAGGTGCAGGGTGGTGCCGCCACCTGGGACGTCGTCCAGGTCGAGAGCGACGAACTGGCGGTTGGCTGCGAGGAAGGCCTGTTCGAGAAGCTCGACTATTCGAAGATCGGCGGCGAGGCCGCCTATATCCCACCGTCAGTCAACGCTTGCGGCGTCGGCGCCATCCTCTACGATTTCGTTCTCGGCTACGACAAGGACAAGCTGAAAGAGGCTCCCAAGGGCTGGGCCGACTTCTTCGACACCAAGAAGATTCCGGGCAAGAGGGCCTTGCGTCAGGGCCCGAAGACCACGCTGGAGATCGCCCTCATGGCCGACGGCGTCGCGCCAAAGGACGTCTACAAGGTGCTGGCGACCGACGAAGGCGTCGAGCGCGCGTTCAAGAAGCTGGACACCATCAAGGGCGACATCGTGTGGTGGAAGGCCGGCGCTCAGCCGCCGCAATTGCTCGCCTCCGGCGAGGTGGCAATGACCTCGGTCTACAATGGCCGCATCGACACCGCGAACAAGAACGAGAAGAAGAATTTCGGCATGGTGTGGGACGGAGCGCTGTTTACCCTCGACACCTGGGTCATCCTGAAAGGCAGCCCGAACAAGGATGCGGCCTACAAGTTCCTGGACTTTGTCGGCAAAGCGGAGAACCAGTCGAAACTGTCGGAGAACATTGCTTATGGCACCTCGAACAAGGCCGCAGCCGCTCTGCTCGCGCCTGCTGTTCTGAAGGACCTGCCGACGGCACCCGACAACATCAAGAATGCGGTCGAGATCAACGTCGCCTTCTGGCTCGAGAACATCGACCGCCTGACCGAGCGCTTCAACAAATGGGCAGCGAAGTAGCGCGCCCCGCAGGGCTCGACCAATGACGGATGCGCTCTTGACCGGCGCCAACGCATCGGCCGAGGTGCCGCTCAAGCGCCGATTGCGGCGTGCGGAGCGAGCACGCCAGGTCAAGGCATTGGCGCTGGTGCTGCCGCTTCTCGTCTTCCTGCTCTTCACCTTCGCTGGGCCCATCGCCGGCATGCTGTGGCGCTCGGTCGATGACCGGGAGGTGCGCCAGATTCTGCCTCAGACCATCGCGGCTCTCGCCAGTTGGGACGGCAGGGATCTGCCGGACGAAAAGGCCTACGCGGCGCTGGCCGGCGACATCATGGCGGCGCGCGCTTCCGGCACCATTGCGATTGCGGCCAAGCGGCTAAATTACGCACTGAACGGCTTCCGCACGATCCTGACCAGCACCGCACGCAATCTGAAGACCGTGCCCGAGCCCGGCACGGCCAGGGAGACGCTGGGCAAGATCAACCCCGCCTGGCGCGAACGCGCCACTTGGACCACGATCAAGGACGCCAGTGGTCCCATGACCGGCTTCTATCTTTTGTCGGCGCTCGACCTGACGCGGAACGTGGACGGCGCGATCGTCGCGGCCCCGCCGGATCAGGCCATCTACCGCGACGTTTTCGTCCGCACCTTCCTCATCAGCCTCAGTGTCACGGCACTTTGCCTGATCCTCGGCTTCCCGGTCGCTTACTTGCTGGCCGCGCTGCCGCCCGGCCGGTCGAACCTGCTGATGATCTTTGTCCTGCTGCCGTTCTGGACGTCTCTGCTGGTCCGCACCTGCGCCTGGATCGTTCTGTTGCAGGGCAAAGGCGTCGTGAACGAAAGCCTGCTCTGGCTTGGCATCGTCGATGCGCCGTTGCGCCTGATCTACAACCGCTTCGGTGTCTGCGTGGCCATGACCCACGTTCTCCTGCCGTTCATGATCCTGCCGCTGTACAGCAGCATGAAGGCGATCTCGCCTGCTTACATGCGTGCCGCCGCCTCGCTCGGTGCGCCGCCGGTCGCCGCCTTCCTGCGCATCTACCTGCCTCAAACCCTGCCCGGCATCGGCGCGGGAAGCCTGCTCGTTTTCATCCTGGCGCTCGGCTATTACATCACGCCGGCACTCGTCGGGGGCGCCGCCGACCAGATGATCAGCTACTTCATCGCGCTCTACACGACCGAGACGGCCAATTGGGGCCTTGCTTCGGCACTGGGTGCGGTGCTGCTGCTCGCCACTATTCTGCTCGCGCTCGTCTACGGGAAGCTGGTGCAGGGACAGCAGGTGACGGGAGGGATGAAGAATTGAGCGACAATTCCTCCCTCCGCACGCCGAGCCAGCGCATCGCGTGGACCGCGACCATCGTGATCTCCACGCTGGTGTTCGTCTTCCTGATCGCGCCGATCCTCGCGATCATGCCGCTGTCCTTCAGCTCGGGCTCGTATCTCACCTATCCGCTGCCGGGTCTCTCCCTGCGCTGGTATGACGACTTCATCAATTCGCCGCGCTGGATGAATTCGCTGAAGAACAGCATGATCATCGGTGTGGCCTCGACCCTGCTGTCGATGGTGCTCGGGACGCTGGCGGCGCTGGGGCTGGCGCAGTGGAAGAGCCGGTTCAAGCCGCTCGTGCTGGCTTTCGTGCTGTCGCCGGTCGTCGTGCCCGGCGTCATCACCGCGGTTGGCCTGTATTTCTTCTTCGCGCCGATCGGACTGACCGGCAGTTATCTCGGCTTGATCCTGGCCCACACCGCGCTGGCGACGCCCTTCGTGGTGATCACGGTCGGCGCGACGCTGCAGAGCTTCGACACCAATCTGGCACGCGCCGCCGCCTCGCTCGGCGCTTCGCCGCTTGATGCGTTCCGCCGTGTGATCCTGCCGCTGATCCTGCCTGGCGTGGCGTCGGGGGCGCTGTTCGCCTTCGCGACCAGCTTCGATGAGGTGGTGATCGTGCTGTTCATGGCAGGTCCGGAGCAGCGCACGCTGCCGCGCGAGATGTTCAGCGGCATCCGCGAGAACATCAGCCCGACCATCACGGCAGCGGCGGTGATCCTGACGACGGTCTCGGTCATCCTGCTCGCCACCCTGGAAGGCCTGCGCCGACGCAACGAACGGCTCAAGGGCAGCGCGTGAGCGGGATCGGCGCTTCTCGCTCACCCGGCTTGCGGCAGGGCTATCGCCTGTGAGCATGCGCGAGAAGTCGTCATGCCCGGGCTTGTCCCGGGCATCCACGTTCTTCGTGCCGCATGGTTAGACGTGGATGGCCGGGACAGGCCCGGCCATGACGCTGGGGAGGCTTGCGCCCAAACTCTCGGATCATATGCGATTGCTTTCCCGCAAGCGGGGAGAGGCGAAGGAACACCGCCGCGCCCTGCTTATTTCTCAACCCTCCTCGCGCATCCCGGGCTTTGCGATCGCGTCCGTTTGTCGCTAGAACATGCGCGCAACAACACCCAAACAACAACATAAGGGGAGAAACAAAATGCAAAAACTCATCGCCGCGGTCGCGGCCGGTCTCGCTCTCGCCGCCACTTCGGGCGCCGCGCAGGCGCAGATTTCCGACGACGTCGTCAAGATCGGCGTGCTCACGGACATGTCGAGCCTCTATGCGGACGCGACCGGCAAGGGCTCGCTCGCAGCCGTGGAGATGGCGGTCGCCGATTACGGCGGCAAGGTCGCGGGCAAGCAGGTCGCCGTGGTCTCCGCCGATCACCAGAACAAGCCCGACATCGGCGTCAACATCGCCCGCAACTGGTACGACAACGACAAGGTCGACGCGATCTTCGACGTGCCAACCTCGTCGGTGGCGCTGCCAATCTCGGCGCTGACGCGCGAGAAGAACAAGATCCACATCAATTCCGGCGGCGGCTCATCCGATATCACGGGCGTCGCCTGCTCGCCCAACACGGTGCACTGGACCTACGACACTTATGCGCTGTCGAACGTCGCCGGCAAGGCGATGGTCAAGCGCGGGGAGGACTCCTGGTTCTTCGTCACCGCCGACTACGCCTTCGGCATGGCGCTGCAGCGCGACGCCGCCAACGTGGTCAAGGAGAGCGGCGGCAAGGTGCTCGGCGAGGTCCGCCATCCGCTCAACTCGTCGGACTTCTCCTCGTTCCTGCTCCAGGCCCAGGCGTCCAAGGCCAAGGTGGTCGCGCTGGCCAATGCCGGCGGGGATACCACCAACGCCCTGAAGCAAGCGGCCGAGTTCGGCCTGGTGCAAGGCGGCCAAAAGATGATCGCCTTGCTCATGGAGATCACCGACGTTCATTCGCTCGGCATCAAGTCGACGCAAGGCCTGATCATCACCGACGCGTTCTACTGGGACACCAACGAGGAGACGCGCGCCTTCTCCAAGCGCTTCAACGAGAAGGTCGGCCACATGCCGACCATGATCCAGGCGGGGCTCTATTCGGCGACCATGCATTACCTGAAGGCGATCGACGCCATCAAGTCCGACGAGGCACCGAAGGTGATGGAGCAGATGCGCAAGACGCCGGTCAGCGATTTCTTCGCCAAGAACGGCAAGATCCGCATCGATGGCCGCATGGTCCACGACATGTATCTGTTCGAGGTCAAGAAGCCCGAGGATTCCAAGGGCGAGTGGGACCTCTACAAGCTGATCGCCACCGTGCCCGGCGACGAGGCCTTTCGACCGCTCGACAAGGGCGGCTGCCCGCTGGTGAAGGGGAACTAGGGACAGATAACCGGCCGGCGTCCTGCGTCGGGGGGCCGGTTACGGCGAAGCCGCCTGCAAATATGCAACCACCTTCGCCGCTTCCTCTGCCGAGACGCCGCCATAGGGCTGCATCTTGTTGCCGGATACGACTTCGTCCGGCTTGACCATGAAGCGGGTGAGTTTGTCCTGGTCCCAGACGAAGTCGGCTTCTTTCATCGACGAGGAATAGTTGTAGTTCGGCAGCGAGCCGGCTTTGCGTCCGACGATTTTATTGAGGTTGGGGCCCAGACGATTGTCGCCCTCTTTCACCGAGTGGCAGGTTCGGCAGGAATTGTTGAAGGCCTGCTGGGCTGCGTCGCCGCTCGCCGGCTGCTGTGCGAGCGAGGCGGGCGCGGTGAGCAGCAGTGCCACTGCGCCGGCGAACACGTGCAGCCATGTGCCTTGCGGCGATTGCGGACGTGATTGCATTGGCGCCTCCATCGGGGATCGCGCCGCAGCACGCGCGCGCATCGGGATGCCGAGGGCCAACGAAAACGGCCCCGGTGGGTTCCGGGGCCGTTTGCGTCACAATGTCCTGTTGCTTACCGCGTCGCGGCGCCGAGGTCGGCGCGGCGCTCCGTCATCGGCAGCACGATGACCTTGGTGCCGACATTGACGCGGGAGTAGAGATCCGAGACGTCGTCATTGGTCAGGCGGATGCAGCCGGAGGAGACCTGCTTGCCGATGGTCTCGGGCGCGTTGGTGCCGTGGATGCGGTAGATGGTGCCGCCGAGATACATGGCGCGGGCGCCGAGCGGATTGCCGGGGCCGCCGGCCATGTGGCGCGGCAGATAGGGCTGGCGGGCGATCATCTCCGGCGGCGGGGTCCACGCCGGCCACTCCGCCTTCCTGGTCACCGACTGCACGCCGGACCAGGTGAAACCGTCGCGGCCGACACCGATGCCGTAGCGTATCGCCTGGCCGTTGCCGAGCACGAGATAGAGGTAGGTGTTGGGCGTATCGATGATGATGGTGCCGGGCGCCTCACGCGTCGCGTAGGAGACCGTCTGACGACGAAAGCGGGCGGGTGTTTCAATGA
Organism: Bradyrhizobium sp. WSM4874; assembly: GCF_055811835.1. Classification (NCBI taxonomy): domain Bacteria; kingdom Pseudomonadati; phylum Pseudomonadota; class Alphaproteobacteria; order Hyphomicrobiales; family Nitrobacteraceae; genus Bradyrhizobium; species Bradyrhizobium sp. WSM4874. Next base: position 215,275 of record NZ_JBVVPR010000010.1, on the reverse strand, counting down.
CGTCCTGATCTTCGGACGGCGCGGCCTGATAGGGCGTCGCTTGATAGGGTTGGTACGGCTGCGGCGCTGCGATCGGCGGCAGCGGTTGGAAGAACGGGAAGAGCTGCACGGGCGCGGCGTTGGCCGGGCCGGCGAACGCGATCGCGGTGACAGCCACTGCGCCAAACACAACGGCGCGCGAATAAGTCTTCAACGTCTCCAGATTGATCATTGGTCGCCCCTGTTTGCGCGGTGTTGCTTGGCCGCCCCGGCACCGCTTCGGTGCTCTGTTGCGTAAATCACTAACGGCAAGAAGTTTCGGGACGTTTGCGCGGAAAACCGAAAACGGCTTCATGGCGGCAACGATTGTTTCATGACGGTTTCGTGGCTGCGCGGACCCGTTAACGAACAAAACAGCGGGCCGACACTTCCATGACGTCACACGCCTGAAATATCCGTGGTTGATGGTCCAAAGCCGAGAATCATAAAAATCTCGGGATTTCCCCATGCGGGTATTAATCGCGACTGACGCCTGGCATCCACAGGTCAACGGTGTGGTGCGGACGCTGACCTCGCTGGCTGGCGCGGCCAAGGCATTGGATGTCGAGATCGACTTACTCACGCCGGACGGCTTTCGGTCGTGGCCCTTGCCGACCTATCCGGGGCTGCGCATTGCGCTGCCGAGCGGCAAGGAGATTGCGCGGCGGATCGAGAAGGCGGCGCCGGAAGCGCTGCACATCGCGACCGAGGGGCCGATCGGCTGGGCGGCGCGGGCTTATTGCCGTCGCAACGGGCTCGCCTTCACCACCTCCTACACCACGCGCTTTCCGGAATATGTCTCGGTGCGAACCGGCATCCCCGCGAGTGTCGGCTACGCCGTGCTGCGCCACTTCCACGATGCCGCCGCGATGACGATGGTGGCGACGCCCTCGCTGCGGCAGGAGCTGTCCGAGCGGGGCTTCAAGCGGCTCGGCTTCTGGACGCGCGGCGTCAACACCGAGCTGTTCCATCCTGACTCTCCGGCCAAGCTCGATCTGCCCGGGCCGATCTTCATGACGATGGGCCGCGTGGCGGTGGAGAAGAACCTCGAGGCGTTCCTCTCGCTCGACCTGCCCGGCACCAAGGTCGTCGTTGGCGACGGCCCGCAGAAGGCTGCGCTCGAAAAGAAATATCCTGATGTGGTCTTCCTCGGCGAGAAGAAGGGGGCCGATCTGACCGCGCACCTCGCCGCCGCCGACGTGTTCGTGTTTCCGAGCCTGACCGACACCTTCGGCGTGGTGCAGCTCGAGGCGCTCGCCTGCGGCACGCCGGTTGCGGCGTTTCCGGTGACGGGTCCGAAGGATGTCATCGCCGATCATCCGATCGGCGCGATCGACCGCGATCTGCGCGCCGCCTGCCTGCGCGCGCTCACCATGTCGCGCCAGACCTGCCGCAACTTCGCGCTGGAGCGCTCCTGGGAAAACAGCGCGCGCCAGTTCGTCGGCAACCTCACTTCACTTCAGCCCAGCCGTGCCTTGCGCGCCTCGCCTCGCATGGCGCGGCGGCCGGTGCGCGGTTGACCCAAAACGTTTTGAACCACAGCGAGAACCTCACCGATGGCTAAGATCATGAACCTTGACGGCACCCAGCAGCTCGACCTCACCCGTGGCACGGTCGAGCAGGCCTATGATCGCTGGGCGCCGGTCTACGACCTCGTGTTCGGAGGCGTGTTCGCCAAGGGCCGGCAGGCCGCGATCGCCGCCACCAACAAGATCGGCGGCCGGGTGCTCGAGGTCGGCGTCGGCACCGGCATCTCGCTGCCGCTCTACGCGCCGCATCTGCGCATCTTCGGCACCGACATCTCGGAGGCGATGCTCGACAAGGCGCGCCAGCGCGTCGCCGAGGGCAAGCTGAACAACGTCGAAGGCCTCGCGGTGATGGATGCCGAGAAGCTCGAATTTCCCGACAACTCCTTCGACGTCGTGATGGCGCAATACGTCGTCACGGCCGTGCCGCATCCGGAAGTCGCGCTGGACGAATTCGCCCGCGTGCTACGCCCGGGCGGCGAGCTGATCATCCTCACCCGCGTCAGCGCCGATACCGGCATGCGCCGCTTCATCGAGCAGAAGCTGCAGCCGGTGGTGCGTCCGCTCGGCTTCCGCACCGCCGAGTTCGCCTGGTCGCGTTACGCCAAATGGCTGGCCGGTGCCGACGGCATCGAGCTCGCCGAGCGCCGCCTGATCCCGCCGCTCGGTCATTTCTCGCTGGTGCGCTTCCGCAAGCTCGACGTCGCCAAGGCGGCATGACCAAGCTCACGGGTCGCGTGCGTCACCGCGTCACCGCACATCGTCACATGACAAAATGATGATGTCACACGACCTACATCGAATCTCTGTAAATCCTGAACCCGAAAGCATTTGGGGAAGAGCATGATCAAGAATTATCTCGAACAGCTGCGGATACAGCGCTGGGACGACCATCGCTACTATCACCACAGCCGCATCAATCAGAGCCTGCACTTCGTCAGCGCGCTGAGCTTTCTGTTCGCCTATGTCTGGCTGTTCGTCGATCCCATGGTATCGGCGCTGGTCGGCTGGCTGGTCTCGATGACCTCGCGTCAGGCGGGTCACTTCTTCTTCGAGCCGCACGGCTACGACCACGTCAATCAGGCGACGCACGAGCACAAGGAAGAGATCAAGGTCGGCTACAACCTTCAGCGCAAGGTGGTGCTGATGTCGATCTGGGCGCTGTCGCCACTGGTGCTGTTCGTCGATCCCACGCTGTTCGGACTGTTCACGCCCTGGGTTGGCGCGACCGACTTCATGCGGCAGGTCGCCAAGATCTGGCTCGTGGTCGGCGGCGGCGGTCTCATGTTCCGCACGGTGCACCTGTTCTTCATCCGCGACGTCGAGACCGGCCTCGTCTGGATGACGAAGATCCTGACCGACCCCTTCCACGATTTGATGCTCTACCGCAACGCGCCGCTGGCGCTGATGCGTGGCGAGCTGATGGATCCCGGCCTGCATCTCAAGCCCGAGCACACGCTGGGCCTCATCGGCGAGCCCACGCTCGAAGAGCAGCACGCCTGAGCGCGCCGTTCTCACCAAGGCCTCCGATGTCTGATGATTGCGTCATGCCCGGGCTCGCCCCGGGCATCCACGTGTTGGAGTTCTCGCGCGGAGCCGCGTGGATGGCCGGGACAAGCCCGGCCATGACGCCGTTGGAGGAACTAGCCTCAGCGCCCGAAGCGCTTGGCGAGCATCTCTTTCAGGATCTGCCGCTTGATGGTCTTGTTGGTGAGGACGCCATCATGCCACCAGAAGCCGTCGGCCTTCATCTTCTCGGCCGCGCGGACGAAACGCTCGGCGACCTCGCTGAAATCGGCGTCGGTGTAGTTCAGGCTGAAGATCAGCCGGCCGGTGCCGACCCAGCTCAAGGACAGGCCTTCGGCGCGCAGGTAATATTGCAGCATCCAATTGTAGCGGGACGGGGTGGTGTATTTCACCGTCCAGATCGACGAAAAGTTCGCGAACCGCACCGGCAGGTCGGCCTCCGTCATCATCCGGTTGAGCTTTTCCGCGCGCTCGTTCCAGGTCTCGTCCAGTCCGTCATAGACGGCGCGGAAATTCGGGCTGGCGAGCCGGCTCAGAAACTCGTCCATCGCCGTCATGACGTAGGGGTGCGAGTTGAAGGTGCCGCGGGCGAAGCAGACGTCGGCCGGGCGGTCGTCGCGGAAGCGGCGCATCAGCAGGCGTTTGCCGCAGACCACGCCGATCGGCAGGCCGCCGGCGAGGCTCTTGCCGTAGGTCACCATGTCGGCGCGGACGCCGAAATACTCCTGGGCGCCGCCTGCGGCGAGACGGAAGCCGACGAAGACCTCGTCGAAGATCAGCACGATGCCGCGCTCGGTGCAGACCTCGCGCAGCTGCTTCAGCCACGCGGTGTAGGCCGCGCGGTCGAAATTGCCGCCCCGGGAGGAATCGACCAGCGAGGAATCGCCGGGCGCGTTGCCGTTCGGATGCAGCCCCTGGAGCGGATTGACCAGCACGCAGGCGATGTCCTTGCGCGTACGCAGCACGTGCAGCGTCTTCTCCGACATCTCGGCGAGGGTGTAGGTCTCGTGCGCGGGAATCGGATTGCCGACGCCGGGCTGCACGTCGCCCCACCAGCCGTGATAGGCGCCGGCGAAGCGGACGAGGTGGGTGCGCCTGGTGTGATAGCGCGCGAGCCGCACCGCCTGCATCACGGCTTCGGTGCCGGACATGTGGAAGGACACCTCGTCGAGGCCCGAGATCTGGCACAGCCGCGCCACGTTCTCGAGGATGACGGGATGGTAGGGGCCGAGCACCGGTCCAAGCGCGTGCGCCCGCTTCTCGGAGCCCTCGATGCATTCCTTGTAGAAGTCGTTGCCGAAGATGTTGACGCCGTAGGACCCGGTGAGGTCGTAGGAGGTGTTGCCGTCGACATCCGTGACGGTGACGCCGCGCGACGACTCTACGAAGGTCGAGGTGCCCAAATGCTCGCGAACCAGACGCGAGAACTGGAACGGCACGCGGTAGGTCTCGGTGAAGTGCAGATCGGAGATCTTTTCCGCCGCTTCCTTCGTCATCGCGCGGCCCTGGGGGTAGCGCTCGGCGTAGAGGCTTGCGAGGCGGAAGAAGCCGTCCTTGCGCCGGGCCGCGATGTTCGCGGGCGCGCCGTCGCAGGCGAAGTATTGATCGCCTTGGAATTCGTAGAACGGAAGCAGCCTTGCCACCCGGCGCGACATCTTGGAGTGTCCGGCGAGCGAGCGGTGCTTGGCGCGGGACAATTCGAGCCGCGCCTTGAGCTTCGGGAAGGCGGCGGCAGCGGACGCTGCGGCGGCGACGGACAAAGAAAGAATCGGGAGTGTCGTTTCCATGACAACAAGCGCTAATACTGCGAGCTGACAGATTCATGACAGTCAAAGCCCTCATCGCCTCTTTCACCCAGCAGGAAGACCTCAACTTCCTGTTGACCAACCGCATCCCCCGCGCGGCCCTGACCCGTTTCATGGGCTGGTTCTCCAAGATCGAGAACCCGCTGGTGCGGGACGGCTCCATCGCGCTGTGGAAGCTGTTCTCCGACCTCGATCTGTCGGAGGCGCGCAAGACCCATTTCAGGAGTCTGCACGACTGCTTCACACGGGAGCTCAAGCCCGGCTTGCGGCCCTTTGATCCGGAGCCCTCCATTGTCGCCAGTCCGTCCGACGGCATCGTCGGCGCCCATGGCCGGATCGCCGACACCGAGCTGTTCCAGGTCAAGGGCGCGCCGTACTCGCTACTCGATTTGCTCGGAGACTCCGTGCTGGTCGACCAGCACCGCAACGGCTCCTTCGTCACGCTGCGGCTGACCTCGAGCATGTATCACCGCTTCCACGCGCCTTTTGACGCGCATATCGAGCGCGTCACGCTGATCCATGGCGATGTCTGGAACGTCAACCCGATCGCGCTGAAGCGGGTCGAGCGTCTGTTTTGCAAGAACGAGCGCGCGGTGATCCGCACGCATCTGCCGACGGGCGAAGCCGTGACGCTGGTGCCGGTCGCCGCGATCCTGGTCGCGAGCATCCGGTTGCACTTCCTCGACATGGTGCTGAACGCGCAGACCAGGGGGCCGGTCAATTTCCCCTGCGACGTCAACGTGAGCAAGGGCGAGGAACTCGGCTGGTTCGAGCATGGCTCGACCATCATCATCCTGGCGCCTGGCGATTTCACCTTTTGCGACGGCATCGCCGAAGGCACGCGCATTCGCGCGGGTCAAGCGCTGCTGAGAAAAAACTAGCCTTCAATCCGCCGGGTCAGGCGCCTATAGCTTTCGTGGGGACGTTCTACGACTGCGGATTGGGTGATGGCACGGGCGCCGGTCATGGCGGCGGGTGGTATTGTGCTGCGGCGAGGTGCGCCGCCGCTGATTGCCGTCGTGCGCCAGCGCAAGCGCAACGAATGGGTCTTGCCCAAGGGCAAGCTCGACGACGGCGAAACGCCGAAGCAAGCCGCGCATCGCGAAGTGCTGGAAGAGACCGGCCACGACGTTGCCATCCACGAGTTTTTGGGCACGCTCGTCTACCAGTCGGGCGGACGTTCCAAGGTGGTGCATTTCTGGCGGATGGAGGCCGGGGACGGTCCGGTCCGCAAGCTGATGAACGACATCAAGGCGGTCGACTGGCTGACGCTGGAAGACGCGCTCGCGCGCCTCTCGCGCGAGTACGAGCGCGTATTCCTGACGCAGATCGGCCCGATCGCGCTTGCGGCGGCGGGGCTTGCATCCTCGCCTGCGTCCGAGCCGACGCTGGCAATCGACGATGTCGATGCAGCTTTGCAGACACTGACACCGGCTGAAGCGGCCTCGGTCGGCGAGTTGCGGCATGGTCTGTTGCAAAAGATGAAGGCGTGGCTACGCGGCGAGGCGTGAGCTGTTGTCGCGCCCTGCTTACGAGTGCAGAAGCATCCGCGGGTTGACGGCGGAGATAGCATCACTCCCTCCAGATCGTCATTGCGAGCGTAGCGAAGCAATCCAGAATCTTTCCGCGGAGGGACTCTGGATTGCTTCGCTGCGCTCGCAATGACGGGGAGAGAGAGCAGCAAGCTGACGCACGTCACCGCCGCTCCTTCTCCTTTGGGGCCGGCACTGGCCTTCGCGGCGCTGCGGGGCGTTGTGCGGCGGGCGGGCGCTGCTGGAAGCTGCCCGGTCGCTGCATGCCCGGCTGTTGAACCGCGGGCGGCTGGCCCGGCTGCAATCCGGTGCGCGGCAGTCGCGGCTGCAGGCCGGGCTGCTGTTGCGCTCCGCCCGGCTGCTGCGGCGCGACTCCGCCGGGCTGCGTCGGAATCTGTCCACCGCGTTGCGGCCGGGTTTGCGGCGTGCCGTCAGGCTGCGTGCCTTGACCGGCACGCGGTAGGCCTGCCGGACGCCCCGCGCGTTGCTTCTGGCCTTGTTGCTGCTGACCTCGACCCGCGCGCGGCGTACCCGGTTGCACCGCGCCGCCTTGGCCCGGCCGCTGCGGCGGCTGGGCGCCTTGCTGGTTGCCTTGGCGACCTGGCGCGCCCGGCTGCTGTTGGCCTGGACGGTTGTTCTGACCGGGCTGGCCGTTCGGCCGCTGCGGCTGTTGGCCGGGCGCCGTGTTAGGCCGCAATTGTTGCTGTTGCGGCGGTTGGAACGGCCGCGGAATGCGCGGGCTCGCGGTCGGATTGGCGCGGCGGAAGTCGCGCTGCTCGGTGACGATCTGCCGGCCCGTGGTCTGCGCCAGATGCACCTGGCCGACGAAGCCGCGGTCGCGTGCGATCTGCTGTGGCGCAATCGTGATCGGCACCGCGGCAAAGCGCATGACGCCGGCAGCGGCTGCGCCCGGCCGGATTGCAAAACCGCTCGCGCCTTGCGTCAGCGCACCGAGCCGCGTCCCGCTCGTGCGATCGTCGACGTCGATGTGTCCGACCCGGCCGTCGGCGTCGGGATAGAGCTTGATGTTGACGTTGTTGGCTTTGTTCGCGGCCCCGCCTTCCGGCACGTCGACGACGCCCGTGGTGCCGCGGATGCCGAGCGTCGCCGTCGGCGTCGTGATCTTCATGTCGCCGGTCTTTGCCACCGCCGCCGCGACGAAGGCGACCGTGCCCTTGCCGATGTCGAAGATTCCTGCGTTGTGCTTGCCGCCGTCCTCATAGACGTAAGTGTCGATGGTGATCTTCGTGCTTGCGGAAAGGTTGAACGTGGTCGCGTCGTCGAAGGTGATGCCGAGCGAGGAGTTCGACGAAGTCTGCACGACGTCGTTGAGATAGATGTCGTCGCGCACCCGCAGCGGATAGGAATTTTTGTCGCGGATCACGGTCGCGATGCCCGTCACCGTTGCGACATTGCCGATCGGCTCGACGGCGGCGGGCTGCACCTCCGTCGCGGGAGCGGGTGAAGCCGATGGAGTCGGCGAGGGGGCGGGCGACGGCTGCGCTTGTGGCTGCGCCTGCGCAAGGTGGATTGCATCGGATGCAGATGCTGCGTTTGAGCCGGCCGGCGGCAAGGCCAGCAAGGCGAGCGCGAACAAGAAGCGGCGCCAGGCCACGATAAAATTCACGAGGAGGTCCCGGTGAGAAACGCGAGGCGAGATCGACCGATATCATCCTGATGCAGGTGAACGGCGGATGAATGTCTATCGCACGGGGGGCAGCGAACGTTCAAACGGTACGCGATACTAGCTTGTGGCCAAGCCTCTCCACCGTCATGGCCGGGCTTGTCCCGGCCATCCACGCCTTGAAGCGCAGGACTAAGAACGTGGATGCCCGGGACAGGCCCGGGCATGACGAAGAATGTGCATGTGTTGGAGACGTCACCTTTGGCGTCAGCTCACGCGCTTCCAGGTCTGGCCGCCGCAGAACATGCCGCCGAAGGCGCAGCCCTGCACGCGCATTGCATTGGGGCCCTTCATCGCGATCGTCGAGTCGTAGTTGCGGCCGGAGTCGGGATCGTGGATGCGGCCGCTCCACTTCGCGCCGTCGGGCTTCATGTTGATCAGGATGCGCTCGTTGGTCTTTGCGGCGTAGCCGCAGAGATTGACGCCGCACTGCTCGACGCGGACATTGCCCTTGTTCTCTTCGGTCGCCCAAACGCCGATCGGTGTGTTGGCAACCGCGACAGGCGCGGCGACGGGAGCCGGAGCGGGGGTCGGCGCAACCGCGAGCGGCGCGGGGGCGGCAGCGGGAGCAGGGGCCGCAACGGGCGCAGTCTGCGTCGTCGCGTCGTAGCCGGCGGCTGGAGCAGCGGCAACCGTCGTGGCCGGAGCCGCGATAGCGGGCGCTGCCGGCGCGGTCGACTGCACCGGGGCCTGCTGCACGGGCTGCTGCTGCATCGGCGCCGGCGCGGGCTGCGCGGTCGTGGCCGGAGCCGGCGTGGTGTCGACGTCATCGTCCTTGGAGCTGGAGCCAAGGCCCTTGAGGTTGATGTTGTTCAGCTTGATCGGCTTGTCCGACAAGCCGGGCGCCACGATGGTCACGCAATTGAGCGAGGCGCAGTTGCGCGGCGTCTCGATGCGGATTTTCTGGCCTTCGATCTGGAACGAGAGCGAATTGCCGGCATGCGCGGCGGCGGTGGACGCGAGGAAGAGAGCGGTGGCGGCGATGGTGAGCTTGTTCATGACAACCTCCGAAGAATGTGTGGGTCCCGATGGGACTGAAGTCGCTGGTGGATGAAGCGTGGTTCGACCCTATGCCGGGCTGATCGGACGTTCTGTGATAGACGTCACAACGCTCGCGGCCGCTGGGTGACGCAGCGCACATTCATCTGCGATTCCATCTGCGTAACCTCGTCGCGACACAGAGGGAGGTGCCGATGACGCGGCTTGTGACTTCGCTTGGCACATTGATCGCGCTGATGGCGATTGCGCCCGCAGCCGAGGCTGGGTCCTACGCGTTCTCGATCGGCGGTCATCGATTCCAGGTCGAGTCGTCCAGTCGTTGCCGATCGGCTTCCTGTGTTTCGGTTTCCTCCCATCGCAGCTTTCGGGCGGACGTTGATACGACACCGGCGCCGACGCCGGTGCTTCCGCCGCCGCAGCCGCTCTATCCCGTGGCTCCGGTCAGGCCGCCGCAAGCCATCGAGGTCGCGCCCGCGCCAGCGCCGGGGGCTCCTGTCCTTGCCTCAACGACGTCGCAGCCAATTGTTCTGCCGCCGGCGCCAAGCGCCAATCCGCCACGGGTCGAGCTACCGCGGACGGAACCGCCGAAGACCGTCGCGCTCGATCCGCCGCGCATGGAGGCACCTGTCGTGGCGCCAAGGCCGGAGCTCAAGCAGGCCGTGACCAGCCCTGAGCGCGGCGACGACGAACTCGCCTATTTGCCGCTCGGCGAATGGGAGAGCGCAGGCGCCAAGGGCACGGTCCGCATCGAACGCTGCGGTCCTGCACTGTGCGGCTTCGCGCTGACTGAAGCGTCGACCAGGGGCGAGAGCGTGCTCGTCAACATGAAGCCGAAAACCCACGACGTCTGGACCGGCAATATCTACAGTCGCTCCAGCGGCAGCACCTATTATGCGAGGATGACGCTGAAGAGCTCCGGCGAGCTTCACGTCGAAGCCTGCGCACTGGGCCATTTCTGGTGTTCCGGAAACGACTGGACGCGAGCCGAAGAGCGGCCGGAGAAGCTGATCACGACATCGCGGCAGTGGAGCGCGCGGTCGTAAGGGATGCGTTCGATAGCTTCGACTGAAGCCGCTAGACCATGCCGAGCACGATGGCGCCGACAAAGGCCATGGCGAGGTACGCGGTGATAACGCTCAGTTTCCCGGCGAACGTCATGAGGTCGCTCCCGCTGTCGCGCCGCCTTGCGCAAGAGCGTCATGGTTAACAGAAAGTCTCTTTTGGAAAAAGTCAGCCTTGCTGTCGCTCGCCCCCGGCAGGGCATTAGGCGCGCGCGGGCTGACATGGTTAAAGAACACTGAAATCAACACGTTGAAGAGTCTTTAAGTAAATTCACCGAACGTGCGTGCATGACGCGCGGAGTTCGTTTGTATCTCGTCGGCTCCATCGTCCTTGTTTCGTTAGCGGGTTGCGGACGCGGCTTCTTCCAGGCCGAACGTGAACCGTGGCGGGCCGAGGCCGAAGCCGCATGCCTGAAATCAGGCGCGGTGAAAGAGGGGCCGGATCTCGTTCGCATCGACCCGATCTCCGGGCCGGGCATGTGCGGCGCCGAGTTTCCGCTCAAGGTCGCCGCCCTCGGCGAAGGCTCGAGCAGTTACGGCTTTGCCGATGAGGAATTGCGTCCGCCCGGGAGCGTGGGCAGCCAGCCGCGCTGGCCGGTGACGCAGCCGCGATCGAATTACCCGCAAAGCCAGAACTATCCGCAACGCTCAAACTATCCCGAGAGCGCGGTGCGCCAGCCGTCCGGCTATGGCGCGCCGTCAGGCCCGGTGTCGTTGAACGCACCCGGCGTGGCGCAGCAGGAAGACGAGATCGATCTGCCGCCCGAGGGCACCGATGCCGCGGGCGCGTCGCGCTACATGAATGCGCCGAGCTATCCGGCGCGGCCGGCGCCGTACTCGCAGGCGCCCGCGCAGCAACCGCCGCCGCGTCTTGGTCCGGCACAGGGCAATCCCGTCACTGCCGTCGGCCCTGTTGCGATCAAGCCGGTTGCGACGCTGGCCTGTCCCATCGTGTCCGAGCTCGACCGTTGGCTCGCCGACACCGTGCAGCCATCGGCCATGCGCTGGTTCGGCACCCGCGTCGCGGAGATCAAGCAGATCTCCGCCTATTCCTGCCGCGGCATGAATGGCAATTCGCACGCCCATATTTCTGAGCACGCCTTCGGTAACGCGCTCGACATCGCCGCCTTCGTGCTCGCCGACGGCCGCCGCGTCACCGTGAAGGATGGCTGGCGCGGCATGCCGGAGGAGCAGGGATTCTTGCGCGACGTGCAGTCGGGCGCGTGCGTGCATTTCACCACGGTGCTGGCGCCGGGCTCGAACGTCTACCACAACGATCACATCCACGTCGATCTGATGCGCCGCGCCAGCCGACGCCTGATCTGCCAGCCCGCCGCCGTCTCCGGCGAAGAGGTCGCCGGGCGCGCGCAATCGCGCAGCCCTTACGCCAGCAGGCGCGATCCCACCATCACCGGCTCGCTGGGTACGCGCAAGAGCACGCTTCGCAAGCACGAAGAGGACGAGTACGCCGACGATTGAGGCTTGTGCGTGACCCGTAGCCTCGATGGAGCGAAGCGCAATCCGGGGACGGCGTTCCCGCACTCCGCTTCGCTCCATGCGGGCTACGACCCCACGCCGGGCGGCCTCGCGCTGAGCCTTGCCTGTTCAGCCGACGTCGCGTCTTCGGCAGAGCGCATCTCGAGCGCAAAAATTTGCGCGCGCGCAAATCCCGCCTAAGCCATTGAAGTCAGAAAGACAATTGTGCCGCGACGGGCTTTTTCGGCGGTTGGCACGGTCGCTGCAATGAGGAGGCTGCCACGAAGCGGCGCTGCCGGCGCCGTGAGCCAGCGGATCCCGTCATGCAGATGCCTGTCACCCCTCCTTATTCGGATCTCGAACAGCGCGTGCTGTCGCGCATCACGGAGGAGCGGTGGCTTGAACTCGCGTCCGAGCTGATCCGCACCGGCCAGCCCCGTTCCGGCAATCCGCTGGATCCCGATTTGCCGCCTGCCGAGGAAGAGGCGATCTCGATGCTGGTCGCGGGCAAGCTCGAAGCGCTCGGCATGGAGGTCACCAAGCACAGCGCGCAGCCGCACCGGCCGAACGTGCTCGGCGTGCTCAAGGGGCGCGACGGCGCCCCCTCGCTCATTCTCAACGACCATCTCGACACTTATCCGGCCGTCGAGCCCGAGAAATGGCACATGACGGATTTCGATCCGTTCAAGGCGACGCGCCATGGCGATCTGCTCTATGCGCGCGGCACGTCCGACACGCGCGGAAACCTCGCGGCATCGTTGCTCGCGGTGCAGGCCCTGACCGAAGCGGGTGTGAAGTTCGATGGCACCTTGATGTGCTGCTACACCGTCGATGAGGAGCGGAACGGCACCGAAGGCTCCATCTACATGCTGAACAAGGTCGGCCTCACCGCCGACTACGAGATCACCGCCGAGCCGACCGCCTGGGGTGACGTCAACAAGGACTGGGGCATGAACCTGTCGGTGGCCAATTCCGGCCACTGCCTGATCGAGCTCACCGTTCACGGGATCAAGTCGCACATCTGGCGACCCGACATCAGCGTCAACGCCATCATGGAAGCGGCAAAGCTGTTGCCGAAACTGAAGGACATGGCGTTCACGCATGTCCCCAGCAAGTTCATGGGACATACGCCGCCCTGCTGCGCCGTGGTGCGCATTCGGTCCGGCCTACCTGGCGAGATGCAGTTCTCGCCGGATGCCTGCACCATCACGCTCGCCGTGGTCGGCGTCGTGCCCGGCATGACGCTGTCGAGCGTGATTGCGGACATCGAGCGTCTCGGACGGGACACTTTTGCGGGCGTGAACGACGTCAAAGTCGAGGTGCGCCAGGTGCCGGGCTCGCTGTTCGTCAACGCGACCGAACCGGTGCCGGTCGAGGAGGAGCCCTGCCGCTCCTTGCGCGCGGTTTACCGGCGTCTGATGGGCCGCGAGCCCGGGGTCAACCGCAAGAATGCCTTCAACGACACGATCCGCTTCCGCGAAGCCGGAATCAATGCGGTGACGTTCGGTCCCGGAGAAGACGGCTGGGCCGTCGACAACGAGAACATCTCGATCACCAAGTCGGTGATGGCGACGCGGATCTACGCGCTGACCATCATGCAGATCCTGGGAGTGCGGACATGAGCGTCGAGGCGACCCACATGACGATTCCAATCTCGCCGGATCGCACCCGACGCGGCAGCCTGCGGCTGGGGCTTCCGAAGGTCTCGCGATCGGTGCTGCTCTCGACGTTGACCGTCGCCGTGCTGCTGGCTGGCTGGGCCATCGTCACGGAGATGGGCTGGGCCAACGAGCTGTTCCTGCCGAAGCCGCAGGCGGTCTGGGCCGCGTTCGTCAAGACGATGACGAAGGGATATCAGGGCGCGACGCTGGTTCAGCATCTCGGCGCAAGCCTCTATCGTATCCTCACGGCCTTCACGCTGGCCTGCCTGATCGGCATCCCGCTCGGTGTCCTCATGGGCGTGTCGCGCAACGCTCGCGCGCTGCTCAATCCCTTGATCGAGTTCTACCGGCCACTGCCGCCGCTCGGCCTTTATACGCTGCTGGTGATGTGGCTCGGCATCGGTGAGAGCTCGAAGCTGTCTTTGCTGTTTCTTGCCGGCTTGCCGGGCATCGTCATCTCGACGATCCAGGCCGTCACCAGCGTGGATCCCGTTTACGTGCGCGCCGCACAGTCGCTCGGCGCGACCCGGCGCCATCTGCTGTTTCACGTCTATTTGCCGGCGGCGGGACCGCTGATTCTCGCCGGCATGCGCATCTCGCTCGGATTTACCTATACCGTTCTCGTCGCCGCCGAAATCGTCGCGGCCTCCGCCGGTATCGGCTGGATGATCTGGGACGCCGCAAAATTCCTGCTGTCCGACGTCGTGATCATGGGGCTGATCGTGCTCGGTCTCACCGGCGTCGTGCTCGACCTCATGATGCGCGGCATCGCGAAACTGTTGATGCCGTGGGCCTGAATCCAATTCTGATCGTAGGGGAGACCTCCATGATGAAGAGACTGATTGCGACGCTCGCAGTTGCCACGTTGGCGCTCACGGGCGCAGGACGCGCCGAGGACAAGCCGGCGAAGGTGACCGTCGGCTATCTGAACCTCGTGAATGCGCAGCTTGTCACCAAGCATCTTGGCCTGCTCGCCAAGGAGATGCCGGGCGTCGACATCAAATACATCAAGATCGGCGGGGGCGGGGACATGCTGCGCGCGATCGCCGGCAACGACGTCGACTTTGGCGGCCTCGGGAATCCGCCGACCGCGATCGGCGCGACGCGCGCCCTGCCGATCAAGGGCATCCTGGTGATCAACATGCTCGACTACGTCGAGTCGTTGGTGGTTCGCACCGACAAGAACATCACCTCGCTCAAGGACCTCAAGGGCAAGACGGTGGCGGCGCCGTTCGGCTCCACGACACACTACCTCCTGCTCCAGGCGCTCAAGGACGAGGGTGTCGATCCCGCCTCGATGAAGATTCTGGACCTCGCGCCGTCGGACATCGCGGCGGCCTGGCTTCGCGGCGACATCGACGCGGCCTGGTTCTGGGAGCCGAATCTCGGCAAGACCGTCAAGAACGGCGGCAAGATTCTCGTCACCTCGGGCGAGATGGCCAAGCGCGGCTACCCGACCTGGGACATCGGCGTCGTCATGAACGCGTTTGCGGAGAAGTATCCGTCCTACGTCGACAAGTTCATCAAGGCCGAATGCGAAGGCATCGATTTTTGGCTGAAGAACCCGGAGAAGACCGCGGAGATCATCGCGGAAGAGCTTTCGCTGCCCATCGAGGACGCGCAGCGAATGATGAAGGGCACCGGGATGATCTCCTGCAGCAAGCAGCTCACGGAGGAGTATCTCGGCACGTCCGCGAAAAAGGGCAAGTTCGTCGACACGCTGATCTCGACCGCCGACTTCCTGGTGAAGCAGGAGCGCCTGCCGAAGCTGCTGCCGCGCGCCGACTTCGAAGCCTTCATCCAGCCCGCCTATCTGGAAAAGGTGATCGGCCGCTAGGATCGGCGCCGGCGAGCCTGTCTCGCCGGCGCATTGCCAATTCCTGCGAGCACGTGACCGACATGAATCTCGCACCTCGCCATCTCCGTGCCGCCTATCGCAGCGGTGAGCTCAAGCCGTCCGATGTCGCCGCGCATGTGTTGTCGCGCCTTGAGAATGCCGACCAGAGCGGCGTCTGGATCTCGACGGCAAATCCCGAAGGCGTCATGGCAAAGGCCTGCGCGCTCGATGCCCGCATTGGCGAGATCGGCAAGCTGCCGCTCTACGGCCTCGTGTTCTCGGTCAAGGATTGTATCGATGTGGCCGGCGAGCAGACCACCTCGGCCTGCCCGGAATTCGCCTACACCGCGAAAGACACGAGCCCGGTTGTCGCCGACGCCATCGCCGCCGGCGCGATCTATCTCGGCAAGACCAATATGGATCAGTTCGCGACCGGCCTCGTCGGCGTGCGCTCGCCCTATGGCATTGCCCGCAACCCGCACAACCCGGACTACATCCCCGGCGGCTCGAGCTCAGGCGCAGCGGTATCTGTCGCGACAGGCACCTCGTCCTTTGCGTTCGGCACCGATACCGGCGGATCGGGCAGGGTGCCGGCGTCCTATTGTGGCGTGACCGGCTTCAAGCCGGCGCCCGGCGCCTTCAGTCAGCGCGGCATGGTCTACGCGTGCCGAAGTTTTGATACGATCTCGCTCTACACGCGCGATCCCCGCGATGGCCACGACGTCTATCGCGTGTTGGCGCGGCGCGATGCCGACGACTGTTTTTCGCCGGAAGCTTTCGCGGGATGGACGGAGCAGGCATCTCCAGCGCGGCCGCTCAACATCGCGACGCCGCGTCCGGAACAGCTCAGGTTCTTCGGCAATGCGGAGACGGAGGCGCTGTTCGGCGATGGGCTTCGCAAGCTGCGGCAGCTCGATCTGTCGGTCGCATCGGTCGATTTCGCGCCCTTCATTTCGGTCAACGATTTGATGTTTTTCGGACCTTTCCTCGCCGAGCGGGACGTCTCGGTCGGCGCGTTCCTCGACGCCAACCCGGAGGCGGGCGTGAAGATCGTGCGCGACCTCGTCATCGGCAGCCGGAAGTTCACGGCGGCCGACGCCTATCGTGCGCTCTACAAGGTGAAGGAGGTCCAGCGGTCGCTTCGCGATTTCTGGCAAGTTCACGACGCGCTGGTCGTGCCGACGGTCGGCACCGTGCTGAGCATCGACGACGTCGCGCGCGATCCGCTGACGGCCAACTTCAACAATGGCTATTACACGAACTACGCCAACCCGCTCGGCCTGGCCGCCATCGCCGTTCCAAACACCGTCACCGCAGCCGGCGTGCCCTATGGCGTCACGTTCCTGGCGCCGGCCGGCCGGGAGCGCCTGCTCACCGATCTGGCTTGCGCTTTCATGGAGGCTTCGGCCGAGCCCGACCATCTGCGCCGCGTTGCAATCCGAGCGGAGACCTCCTAGCCTTCGAGCCGTCACTCGAAGGGAGACCGATCGTGGGGCGCAGCGATGCGCATGAGGTGGCCGATCCAGCTGAGCCGCGCGCCGAACTGCCACGGCCCGGGACCGGACGTTATGTGCTGAAGGCGTTGGACAAGCCCGATCTGGATCTGGTGATGCGAACCGGCAGGCTCGCGACCTACCAGAATCGCGAATATCTGCTGCGGGAGGGCGAGCCCGCAAACGGCGTCCACATCATCCTGAATGGGATCGTGGAAAGCACCCATGCCGGCACGCAAGGGCGCGAACTGATGCTGTCGACCTGGGAGGCAGGCGACTTCGTCGGCGCGCCCTATATCCTAGGCGATCACCGCCACAGCTGGTCGGCCCGCGCGCTCGGGCGGGTCGAAGCACTGCATCTTGACCAGGATGCGGTCCGCCGGTTGATCGCGCTGTCGCCGTCATTCGCAGTCGCGCTGATCGAGTGTCTCGGCTTCAAGGGTGAGACCTATTCGATGCTGGCGCAGACGCTGGCGGGACAGAAGGCGGCGGAACGGCTGGTGCTGCTGCTGGTCAAGCTGTGCGAGAACGCGGCCCAGGACGAGAACGGCCCGATCTCGCTCGGCCGCATCACGCAGGCCAATCTCGCGCGCATGATCGGCGCGACGCGCCAGTCGATCAGCCTGATCCTCAGCCGCCTTCAGGACGACGGCATCATCTGGACTGGCCCGACCAAGATGGTCGTCAACGATCTCGCGGCGTTACGGAAGCAGGTGACCGACTAGGTCGTGCCCATCAAGGTCAGCTTACCGACGCAAAACCGAAGTCTCCCGCCTTGAGCATGATGGGGGCTTGTGACCGGAGCGCACGTGCTGTTTGTCTGAATCAGCTTCGGGCCAGTAAACGCACTAGCTTCCACCGAACTGGAACAATCTCCAAGCGATCCGGTTGAATTCCCGGAGAAGCCTGTCGTTTATCAGGGAAGGTGTTTCACATGGATGACGAACGAAAATCATCAAAAGCTGGGGAACGGGCCGCTGAAGGCTTGCGCGAAGCGACTGCTAAGGAAGAAGCGAAAAACGAGAGCAAGACGGGACACGATTTAGCGAAGGGCGCTGATCGCTTCGAAGAACGCTCTAAAAGCTCCGATGGAAGAAGCGCAGAAGAGAAACAAAAAGAGTGAATGTATACGTCAGACCCGGCGCGGCATTTCAGTGGAGGAAAGCAGGCGAGCCGGGACCCGATAGCATCGAGATTGTGCCGATGACAGTCCGTCCCGGTAACAGCCACCTGACGCTGGTGCTTCGGACTGTCACGGAAGCGTCAACTAGCTCGAACTTGTCGCACTGACTTAGATCTCGTAGCGCGCGCAAGGGGCGTCCCAGCTGCAATCATCTGTGCAAAGTGCGAGCATATGGCGGCTGTGAACCACACCTCCCTGAGAAGCCGCGTCCGTCGCCTCTACGAAGGTACAACGCCTAGCGCCGTTGGTTTCCGTTATGCGTTGCTCGCGTTTGATGTTGTGACCATACTGTTCATTATCGGAACGTCGTTCCTGCACCCCAGTGAGATCATCGAAACGTTCGACCTGCTATTCGGCGCAATGATATTGGCCGATTTTTCAGCACGGCTACTCGCCGACCGGCACCCGCTTCGAAAGTTTGCCCGCCTCTCGACATGGGCTGACATAGTCGCCATCGTTTCATTCCTGGCGCCCCTCGCTGGCGAGGCGGGCGGCTTTCTGCGGATTTTGCGGACGTTGGGACTGCTTCGTGACTACCAGATGCTCGCTAGGTTGCGCATGGATTCGTCATTCTTCCGTCGCAACGAGGAGGTCATCTTTGCCGTCACCAACCTTGCGGTTTTCATATTTGTCATGACGGGGATAGTTTACGAGTCTCAGAAGTTTCGCAACGATCAGATTCGGAACTATGCTGACGCCCTGTATTTCACTGTTACCGCGCTGACGACGACCGGCTTTGGCGATATTACCCTGCCAGGCACAATGGGTCGTTTGATAACCGTCGTGATCATGATTTTCGGAGTAACCCTGTTCTTCAATCTTGCGCGCGCATTGTTGAGTCCGAACAAGGTCAGATTTCCTTGCCCAACTTGCGGACTGCAGCGGCATGAGAGCGATGCCGTGCATTGCAAAGCATGCGGCGCTGTTCTCAATATTCCCGATGAAGGTTTGGCGTAGCTGTTGCTACCTCAGCGATCGAGACGTATTGCCGTCATCAGGAGCGGTGCCCAAGCGGTCATTCGGCGTGGATGGCGTTTTTCGGTCGTGGGTGCCCGCTCGCGAGGAGCTCTAGCGCCGGGCGCCGTCGAAAATCATTTTCGGGTCGACTTCGACGGTGCCGGGACCAGCCCCATGCACAGTTGCACCTCGGACGGGACGTTGTAGGTCCGCATGATGTGGCGGCTGTCGCGCAGGCCGGTCGCCTCACGCTGCACCACGAACATCCAGAGCGCGTGGCCGGCTTCCATCACCAGCTTGCGCCTGGCCGGTTGCAGCGAGGCCGGCACCTCGGGGAGGGCATGGGCGGCGTCGAACTCGCGCAAGCGCGCCAGCGCCTGTTCGAGCGTGCGGCCCATCCGTCCGAGCGCGGAGGCCTGTTCCTGGACAATCTCGTAATGGAGGATATCGACGGGCGGGCGGAGATCACGGGACATGAGCCCCAATATAGGACCGACGGAACGGCCTGCAACGCGTGCGGCTACTTCGCCCAGTACGCCGCCAGGAACATCCGCGTCGCGCTGTCGACGACTTCGCTCATGCGTTCTTCCGATGGTGCGGGCGCGGCCTGGAAGACGAAGGGCAGGAACAGCGAGGCCTTGCACAGTTCCATGAACTGCGACGCCGCGAGGTCGCAATCGTCGATCGCGAGATCGCCGGAGGCGACATGGGCTTTGAGATAGTCGGAGAGGCGGTTGATGGTCTTGTCCAGCACCCGCGCATAATAGCGGCGGCCGACGTCGGGCATGCGCTCGGCGATCGCCATCACAGTGCGGATTGCGGACCCGCCGCCGGGCCGGCACAGCAGATGGATGTAAGCTTGGCCGAAATCCTTCAGCGTGGTCTCGGCATCGCGCGCGGGATCGAAATTGAACGCGACCTGCCCGTGCTGGAGCGCCTCCTGCTCGAGGATGGCTTCGAACAGCGCGCATTTGTCGGCGAAGTAGACGTAAAGTGTGCCCTTGGAGACCTGCGCCGCGCGGGCGATCTCGCCCATGCTGGCACCGTCAAACCCGAGATCCATGAACACCTTGCGGGCTCCGTCCAAGATCTGGCGGCGTTTGGAACTGTCCTCCTCCTGGATGACGTGCAGATGTTCGCGAGCGGCTACAACCATTGGTTCAGGGTCTCGGAAAGTTTTTGCATCGGTCCAGGGCCATGAAACCGAAATAAAGGATTCGGGCCAGTAGGCTCTGCCCGGGAATATTATCTATATTGACCGAACGGTTCGGTCAATGATATTTGGGATAGGCGAGAGGGACCCGGCCGCACGGCGGACGTCCCTCATCGCGCTTTTTTTGGGGAGGCCTTCATGGCCGTATTGAGAGACCAGGCTGCGCGGGTCCTTCGCAAGGACGCCGTGGAGACGCCGACGCCCGCGGGTGGTGACGCTGCCACCGAGACGTCTGTAGCTCTCGCCGAGCAGTTGCGCTCTCATGTGGCCGAGGAAGCCAAGCGCCTTCCCAGCGAGGCGCCGGAGAAGCCCGTGACCGACAAGCCGGCCGCAGCCCCAGACGCGCCCGCCGCCGCCGGCGCGCCGAAGTCCGGCAAGCGCAAATTCGTGATGATGGGTATAGGGCTGCTTCTGGCGCTCGCGGCCGCGAGCTATGCCGGCTATTACACGCTGGTCGGCCGCTTCTACGTCGCGACCGACGATGCCTATGTCCGCGCCAACAACACCATGCTGGGCGCGCGCGTTGCCGGCCACGTCTCCTCGATCCTCGCCGGCGACAACACGACGGTGCGCGCCGGCGACATCGTCTTCCGCATCGACGACGGCGACTACAAGATCGCGGTCGACGCCGCCGCGACCAGGATCGCGACCCAGCAGGCTACCATCGATCGCATCGGCCGCCAGGTCGCGGCGCTCGACAGCCAGGTCGCACAGGCCAAGGCGCAGCTCGTCTCCGCCGAAGCCGGCCTCAAGCGCGCCGATCTCGACTATGAGCGCCAGCAAGCGCTGAGCAACAAGGGTTTTGCCTCCCGCGCCACCTTCGAGAGTTCCGAAGCCGGGCGCGACCAGGGCGCCGCCGCGGTCAAGGCTGCGCAGGCCTCCTACGACGTCGCGCTCAGCAATGTCGACGTCGCCAAGGCGCAGCAGGCCGAAGCGCAGGCGCAGCTCGCCGAGCTCAAGACCACGCTGGCCAAAGCCGAGCGCGATCTCGCCTTCACCGCGGTGCGCGCGCCGGTCGACGGCACGTTCTCGAACCGCCTCGTCAGTGCCGGCGACTTCGTCGCGGTGGGCCAGCGGCTCGGCAACGTCGTACCGCTCGACAACGTCTATATCGACGCCAATTTCAAGGAGACCCAGCTCAAGCGCATCCGCCCCGGCCAGCCGGTGACGATCAAGGTCGACGCCTATGGCATGCGCAAATTCTCCGGCGTCGTCGACAGCATCGCGGCGGGCTCGGGCTCGGTATTCACGCTGCTGCCGCCCGACAACGCCACCGGCAACTTCACCAAAATCGTGCAGCGCGTGCCGGTCCGCATCCGCGTGCCGAAGTCGGTCGCGAAGCAAAACCTGCTCCGCGCCGGCATGTCGGTCTACGCGAGCGTCGATACCAACAAGGGCGCGGCCGACGCCGACAGCGAGGTCGATCTCGACGACGCCACCATGATCCATCCGCAGTAGCGCGCCTGCGCCCGCGAGGACAGATCATGGCGAACGCCACGACCGCTTCACCTGCCATGATGGCGGACCCCGCTTCGGAGCGCATCGCGCCGAAGCGGCTGTTTGCCTTCATCATCATGGTGTTCGGGATGTTCATGTCGATCCTGGACATCCAGATCGTCTCGGCGTCCCTGAGTGAAATCCAGGCCGGCCTGTCGGCGAGCTCCAGCGAGGTCTCCTGGGTCCAGACCGCCTATCTGATCGCCGAAGTGATCGCGATTCCGCTCTCGGGATTTTTGTCGCGCGCGTTTGGCACGCGGCTGTTGTTCGCGATCTCGGCGGCCGGCTTTACCGCATCGAGCCTGCTCTGCGGCTTCGCGACCACCATCGAGGAGATGATCCTCTGGCGCGCGCTGCAAGGTTTTCTTGGCGCCGGCATGATCCCGACCGTGTTCGCTTCGGCCTATACTGTTTTCCCACGCACGAAATTCCACATCGTCGGTCCCATCATCGGGCTCGTCGCGACGCTGGCCCCGACCATCGGGCCGACCGTCGGCGGCTACATCACCGACCTGATGTCCTGGAACTGGCTGTTCTTCATCAACATCGTGCCCGGCATCGGGATCACCATCGGCGTGCTGGCGCTGGTCGATTTCGACGAGCCGCATTTCGAATTGCTCGATCGTTTCGACTGGTGGGGGCTGCTGTTCATGGCCGGCTTTCTCGGCACGCTGGAATACGTGCTGGAGGAAGGCCCGCAATATGAATGGATGCAGGACCCCTCGGTCGCGATCTGCGCCTGGATCTGCGGCATCTCGGCGATCGCCTTCTTCTGGCGCGTCTTCACGGCGGCCGAGCCGATCGTCAATTTACGCACCTTTTCCAACCGCAATTTCGCGATCGGCTGCGTCCTTCAGTTCTGCATCGGCATTGGCCTCTACGGTCTGACCTACATCTATCCGCGCTACCTCGCCGAAGTGCGCGGCTACAGCGCGCTGATGATCGGCGAGACCATGTTCGTCTCGGGCATCACCATGTTCCTGGTCGCGCCGGTGGTCGGCCGTCTCATGGCGAAGTACGACATGCGCTACATGATCGCGTTCGGGCTCGTCGTGTTTGCGCTCGGCTCCTACCAGATGACCTGGATCACGCGCGACTACGATTTTTACGAGCTGCTGATTCCGCAGATCCTGCGCGGCGTCGGCATGATGTTCGCGATGGTGCCGACCAACAACATCGCGCTCGGCACGCTTGCGCCCGACCGGGTGAAGAACGCCTCGGGCCTCTTCAACCTGATGCGCAATCTCGGTGGTGCCGTCGGCCTCGCCGTCATCAACACCGTGCTCAACGACCGCACCGACCTGCACATCACGCGCCTGCAGGAGCGCGTGACCTGGGGCAACGCGACCGCGACTGAAACCCTGACCATGTTCATGCAGAAGTTTCAGGGGCTTGGCGATTCCACGCTGATGGCGATGAAGCAGCTCAGCCAGCTCGTGCATCGCCAGGCCGTGGTGATGAGCTTCGGCGATGCTTTCTTCATCCTCACGCTGTTCTATCTCGGCCTCACCCTGCTCGTCACACTGTTGAAGAGGCCGGCCTCGCCGTTCGGCGCCAGCGGCGACGCGCACTAAGCCAGCCACTCATCCGGTGTCATCGCCCGCGAAGGCGGGCGATCCAGTATTCCAGAGGCCTTGGTTGGAAAGCGCGCTCCTGCCATAGAAGCCGCGGCGTACTGGATGCCCCGCTCAAGCCGGGGCATGACGGAGGAGCGCGCGGCGACGCGCACTAATTTGCAACACTCGTGCGTGATCTCGCGCGAGCCCCGTTGCAAATCACCAATGACACATCTATAAAGCGCACCTCATTCCATTGAACCGGGAGGATTTGCATGATTTCGTCGCATTCGCAGATCGCGCGCCCGCGCTCGATGATGTTCTGGCTCGGTATGTGCTCGGCCTCCTAGAGGCCTCTTCCGCCAGCTTCGATTGGGCTTTCAGTCCCGATCGCTCCGCTTCCCAGATCAAAGCCAACTTTAGCTGACGCCGTCTCGGCCCTCGCGGCCGGTCTGTGTCCATCAATGGAGCCGGCCCGCGTCATAAGCGGCCGGACGATGCCATGACCGCTCTGTCAAAACGGCCCGCGGCGATACGCGTGGTGCTGCCCTTCGTGTTCCGGCACTGGCTGAAGCAGCCGGGGCGTAGCCTCGTCGTGGCCGGCGGCTTGTTGGGTGCGACCATCGCCGACCTGTTCATGCCGGTATTCTCCGGACATCTGGTCGACGCCCTGACGCGCGGCCCTTCCGATCCCGCCGCGCGCCACGAGGCGCTGATGGCATTGGCCGGTATCGTGGCGCTGGGCGCGGCGTCCATGGTGCTGCGGCTGACCGGCCTCCAGGCCATCGTGCCGTTCTCGCTGACGATCATGTCCGAGGTCGCGCAGGAAGCCTTCATGCGCGTGCAACGCTTCTCGACCGACTGGCACGCCAACTCCTTCGCGGGATCCACGGTGCGCAAGGTCACCCGCGGCATGTGGGCGCTCGACCTGTTGAACGACACCATCTTGATGGCGGTGGCGCCGTCGCTGCTGGTGCTGATCGGGTCGATGATCCTGCTCGGCGTGCACTGGGCCTCGCTCGGCGCGGTGATCGCGCTTGGCGCGCTGGTCTATGTCACGATGACGGTGCTGTTCTCGACGCGCTACATCGCGCCGGCCGCGCGCGTCTCCAATGCCTGGGACACCAAGGTCGGCGGCACGCTGGCAGACGCGCTGACCTGCAACGCGGTAGTGAAATCCTTCGGCGCGGAAGTGCGCGAAGACGCGCGGCTTGCCCGTGTCGTCAACCGCTGGCGCGTGCGCGTGCGGCGGACCTGGCTCCGCTACAACTACACCAATTTGGCGCAGCTCTCGGTGCTACTGGCCCTGCGCGCCTCCGTGATCGGCGGTGCCGTGCTGCTGTGGGTGTCGGGGCGGGCCTCGCCCGGCGACGTCACCTATGTGCTGACGAGCTATTACGTCATCCATGCCTATTTGCGCGACGTCGGAATGCACATCAACAACCTGCAGCGTTCGGTCAACGACATGGAGGAACTGGTGGCGATTCATGACGAGCCGATCGGGATTGCGGATGCGACGAACGCGCGGCCGATCGCGATCGAGCGTGGCGAGCTCGTGTTCGATGATGTCACGTTCCTTTACGGCGGCCATCACGCGCCGCTCTATGACGGACTCTCAGTCACGATCCGCGCCGGCGAACGCGTCGGTCTCGTCGGCCGCTCCGGCTCCGGCAAGACCACTTTCGTCAAGCTGGTGCAGCGGCTCTACGACGTCACCGGCGGCCGCGTTCTGATCGATGGGCAGGACATTGCCAAGGCCACGCAGCATTCGCTGCGCAGCCAGATCGCGATCGTGCAGCAGGATCCGATCCTGTTCCACCGCTCGCTCGCCGAGAACATCGCCTATGGCCGGCCCGGCGCCAGCCTGGAGGCGATCGAGCAGGCGGCACGGCTGGCCAACGCGCACGACTTCATCGTGCGCCTGCCTAAGGGCTACGGCACGCTGGTCGGCGAGCGTGGCGTCAAGCTCTCCGGCGGCGAGCGGCAGCGCGTGGCGCTGGCGCGCGCCTTCCTGGCCGATGCGCCGGTGCTGATCCTGGACGAAGCGACCTCGAGCCTCGATTCGGAATCCGAGGCGCTGATCCAGCAGGCGATGGAGCGGCTGATGAGAGGCCGCACCTCGATCGTGATCGCGCACCGGCTGTCGACGGTACGGAGCCTCGATCGCATCCTGGTGTTCGACCACGGCGAGATCGTCGAGCAAGGCACACATGCCAAGCTCGCGGCCAAGCCCGGCGGCATCTATCGCGGCCTGTTCGAGCGCCAGGTGGTGGAGCTCGGACAGATCGCAGCAGCGGAATGAGTGGCGCGGGGGGGGGGGGGGGGGGGGGGGGGGGGGCCGGGCGGGGCGGGGCGCCGGGGGGGGGGGGGCCCCCGCGGGGGGGGGGGGGGCGCCCCGGGGGGGCGGAGCGCGCCGGCGGGCCGGGGCGCCGCCGCCGCGCGGCTGGGG
>NZ_JBVVPR010000010.1:3104-189791 GCF_055811835.1 Bradyrhizobium sp. WSM4874 | reverse complement strand
TGCGGGGGGTGCGTGGGGGGGGTGTGTGTGCGGTGTTGTTGCGGTGCTGTGTGGGGGGGGGGGGGGGGGGGGGGCGGGCGCCCCCGCCCCCCCCCCCCCCCCCCCCCCCCCCCCCCCCCCCCCCCCCCGCGCCAGAGGATGGAACGACATGAAGGACCTGACGCGCGGCTCCATCGTGAGCCACATCCTGAGCATGGCGCCACCGATCGTGGTCGGCATGATCACGATCATGATCTGCCAGCTGGTCGACCTGTATTTCGTGTCGGGACTGGGCGATGCGGCAATCGCGGGCGTCGCCGCGGCCGGCAATGCCGGCTTTCTCGTCAATGCGCTGATGCAGGTGCTCGGCGTCGGCACGGTGGCGCTGATGGCGCACGCCGTGGGGCGCAAGGATCGCGGCGACGCGAACCTCGTCTTCAACCAGTCGGTCGTCCTCTCGGTGCTGTTCGGGCTCCTGACCCTCGGCGCAGGCTTCGCATTGTCGCGTCCATATATGCGCGCGGTCGCGGCCGATGAGGCCACGGTCGAAGCCGGCGCGGTTTATCTGCTCTGGTTCATGCCGGCTTTGGCGCTGCAGTTTGCGTCGCAGGTCATGGCGTCTGCGTTGCGGGCGACAGGCATCGTGCGGCCGAGCATGCTGGTTCAAGCGCTTGCAGTGGCCATCAATATCGCGCTGGCGCCGGTCCTGATCTCGGGTTGGGGCACCGGGCTCGCGCTCGGTGTTGCCGGAGCGGGCCTCGCAAGCTCGATTGCCGTCTTCATCGGTGTGCTCATGCTGCTGGTGTATTTCCTGAAATTGGAACGCTATGTCGCCTTTGATCCCACGCAATGGCGACCGCAGCTTCAGCAGTGGAAGAGGATTCTCAATGTCGGCCTGCCCGCAGGCGGCGAGTTCGCGATGGTCTTCATCATCATGGCCGTGGGCTATTACGTGCTGAGCGTTTTCGGCTCGGCGGCACAGGCCGGATTTGGCATCGGAACGCGTCTGCTCGGCCTGATGCAGATGCCGGCGCTCGCCATCGCCCTTGCTGCAGGGCCGATCGCCGGCCAGAACTTCGGCGCCGGCAACGGAGCGCGCGTGAGAGAGACCTTTGTCAAGGCGGCGCTCATCGCGACCGCCGTGATGATCGTTTTCTTGATCCCGGCGCAACTCGCGCCTGGTCTGTTGCTAACCGGCTTCTCGAAGGATCAGGAGACGATGGCGGTTGCGTCGCTTTTTCTGCGCATCGTCTCGCTCAACATGGTGGCGCAGGGGCTGATCTTCACCTGCTCCAGCCTGTTTCAGGGGCTTGGCAACACCAAGCCGGTGTTGTGGACCTCGGCAACGCGGGTCCTCACCTATTCCCTGCCGTCGATCTGGCTCTCGACGTGGCCGGGCTTCCGGATGGAGCATGTCTGGTACCTGTCGATCGCGACGACCACGCTGCAGGCCGCCTTGAGCGTGTGGCTGCTACGACGTGAATTCAGGAAGCGCCTTGTCATGCTCCGGCACGAGGAGTCCCCCGAGCCGGCCGTGCCCAAGCCCGTGGCGTCTCCTGCACGCGCGCCCGCGTAGCGAGCGCTTATCTGCGTGCTTGGCGTCGGAATTGCCGGCGGCACGGCGCTTGCCGCGAAAAAAAGACGGAGCTAGTGCGTGCCCAAACTGTTCCAGACCAGGCCGAGGCCCGACAGGAACAAGAGACCGAGCACGACATCGCCAAAATGCTTGTCACTCAGCGCGTGATAGACGCGCGCGCCGGCCCATGCGCCGATCAAGGTGCCCGGAAAGGCAACCACCGCGAGCCAGACCACCTTGAACGCGACGAGGCCCGAGGCCGTCTGCAACACCAAAGCGGTGGCGAGCACGGTGAAATTGAAGAGCTGGAAGATGCCGCGCCGCTCGTGCTTGTTCCAGCCGCGAATGTTCGCCCACAGGATCGGAAGCGGCCCCGACAATCCGGCGAGACCGCCAAGAATGCCGCCGGCAAAGCCGATCGCACCGTCGGCGATGCGACCGCCGAACGTGATGGCGAGCGGCTTCTTGTTGAGGTACAGCGCCGTCGAGAAGATCAGCAGCAGCACGCCGACGCTCAGCTTGAACACTTTTGGATCGGCAGAGGCGACCAGCATGGTGCCCAAGGGCACGCCGATCAGTCCTCCAATCAGGAACGGCCAGACCAGCGAGAGATCAAAACTCTTCCACATGGACGGCAGCGTCGAGCTCTGCGCGATCACCGAGCAGATCAGCACCAGGGGCACCGCGAGCGAGGGCGGCAGCACGTAGAGCCAGATGCCGAGTGCCATCAGCGCCGTGCCGAATCCGGCAAGGCCCGAGACGAAGCCCCCGGCGAGTGCGCCGAGCAGCAGCAGCGCGTAGGTGAGTATTTCCAACAGATTGTCCCTGTTATTTGGACGATCCCGAACTGTTGATCGCCATCGCTCGCATAGCACAGCTGCGGCCGTGCAGGTCAATTTCAAAACCGCACGCAAGCGTGATCCCCAGCGGCGGGCGTTCGCGAAAGACAGGCCTACATGATGCTCGTACTTCAATGTAGGGCCCGCTCGACGCGATCATGCGGTTCGATCGGCCAGTCTCCCGAATGAGCATATGGAGAAGGACGATGACTCGCACGAAGATTGCCGTCGCGGCCGCGCTAGTGTCGGCGGCGGCCTTGATGCCGACAATGGCGGAGGCCCAGTTTTCCGAGCCTGCGGCCTATCAGGCTGCCCATCCGGACCGCGACGTTCTGAATGGCGGCCAGCTCACGCCCGCCGCGCGCAGGGCTCTCGGCCAGCCGAGCGATGCCTACGCATCGCAGGCTTATCCATCGGCTGTTGCGCCAGTCGTGCGCTCGCGGCATCGCCGTCAGCATCGATAGGCATTTTTTGGAGCATGATCTTTTCGGAAAACCGCTGCACACTTTTCCGGATCATGCTCTAGACGATCTGTCTGGTGTCGGCAGGCCTGTGCAGCGCGCCGACCAGGATGCGTAGCGCTTCCGTCAATTCCGCCCTGTTGCGCGCCGCGCCAAGCGAGACGCGTGCCGCGTGTGGCGGCGTTCCGTCCACGGTGAACGCCTCGCCGGCGACCACTGCAAGTCCATT
Organism: Bradyrhizobium sp. WSM4874; assembly: GCF_055811835.1. Taxonomy (NCBI): domain Bacteria; kingdom Pseudomonadati; phylum Pseudomonadota; class Alphaproteobacteria; order Hyphomicrobiales; family Nitrobacteraceae; genus Bradyrhizobium; species Bradyrhizobium sp. WSM4874. The sequence goes on along the minus strand of NZ_JBVVPR010000010.1, from coordinate 186,707 downwards.
CCGCAGCAGATGCGCGGCGACGTCCAGACGGCCCTCCGGCAGCCGCAGCCACAGATGGTGAGCGGCGGGCTTGGCCTGGAACTCGAAGCCTTTGAGCGCCCGTTGCGCGAGCTGCTGGCGACCGATCGCCTCGCTCCTGATGGCGGTGATGATGCGGTCGGCGATGCCGGTCTCGATCCAATGCGTCACCAGCGCGACCATCAGCGGCGCCGGCATCTGCACCGTCGCTTGCAAATAATTGCGCATCTCCCGCTGGGAGCCGCCGTCGGGCGTCACCAGATAGGCAACGCGTAGCGCGGGCGCGATGCATTTAGACAGCGTGGTCGCGAGATATGTCCGTTCCGGAATGAGATTGGCGATCGGCGATGCGGAGCGATCGAGCAGCCCGTAGGCGTCGTCCTCGATCAGAACCGTATCGGCATCGTTGATGATCTTTGCGATGGCGCTGCGGCGGTCGGGAAGAAGCGTCGCGGTGGTGGGATTGTGCAGCGTCGGAATGAGATAGACCGCTTTCGGCTTGTGCGTGCGGCAAGCCTTTGCCAGCGCGTCGGGCAGGATGCCGCCGTCGTCCATGGCGACGCCGACGAGCTTGACGCCGAGCCGCGCGGCGGCGGCCCTGATGCCGGGAAAGGTGAAGGCCTCCGTCAGCACGATGTCGCCGGGCCGGGCGAGGTGGGCGAGCAGATTGAACAGGATCGTCTGCGTGCCGGGAAAGATCACGAGCCTGTCGGCGTGCGCATGTGGCACACGTGTGCGCATCCATCGCGCTGCGACCTCGCGCTCGTGGGCGCTGCCGCCCGGCGGCTGATAGTTGAGATGCACCGTCAGGCCCGATTGCGCGCGGATGGCTTCCATCCCGGCGATGATGCGCTCGTCGAGCTGCGCTTCGAGTGGCTGCGGCGGCACGTTCATCGAGAGGTCGATCGCGACGGGATGCGGCAGATCGACCGCGCGGCGCGCGCTGGTCTCCGACACGAACGAGCCCTGGCCGACCCGGGCTTCCATGATGCCGCGGCGCCGCGCCTCGGTGTAGGCGCGCGTCACCGTGGTGAGATCGATGCCGAGCGCTTTTGCCAGCGCCCGCTGCGTCGGCAGTTGCTGGCCGCGCACCAGCCGGCCGGCGGCGATATCGGCCTCCATGGCCTCCACGATGCGCTGATAGCGTGGCCCGCTCAACTCCGAGATTGTAGGGGTCCAATCCATGCAATTAACGTCCATATCCTTTGAATGTATGGATGCAAGATATTATTGTATGGATCGTAGAAAAGGAAGAGGTGGGGTCATGGCGACCGGTTCAGTCTCTCTGGCAAAGGCGATGTGGCGCGGTTTCTTGGGCAAATGCCCGAACTGCGGCGAAGGGCATGCGTTCGGCCGTTTCCTGAAGGTGGCTGATACCTGCGACCATTGCGGCGAGGAGCTGTTTCACCAGCGCGCCGACGATTTTCCGGCCTATCTCGTGATGGTCGTCGTCGGCCATCTCGTGGTCCCTGCAATCCTCGCGGTCGAAACCGCCTATGCGCCGGCCGTCTGGCTGCAACTGGCGGTGTGGCTGCCCGTGACCTTGTTCGCTTCGCTCGCGCTGCTGCAGCCGACCAAGGGTGCCATCGTCGGGCTGCAATGGCAGATCGGCATGCACGGTTTTGAGGCGGGCAAGCTGCGGCGCGAAGCTGGTCAGGGTGCACCCGTCCTCGTGAAGGTGAACACGCGCGCGGCTTAAAGAGCCGTAGCGTTTACATCGCGCGGTCGGCCGCTAAACTCCATCGTACAAACAAGAACGATGGAAACGCTGATGGCCGTACGCTCAAAAACCTTCCTGCTTTGTCACGGTGCGTGGTCCGGCGGGTGGGCCTGGAAGAAGATGCATCCGCTGCTGGCGCAGGCCGGCCATCGCTTCATTGCGCCGACCTATACCGGGCTCGGCGAGCGCGCCCATCTGGCCAGCCCCGCGATCGATCTCGAGACGCACATCCAGGACATTCTCAACGTCATCAGGTTCGAGGGCCTCGAGGACATCGTGCTGCTCGGTCACAGCTATGGCGGCATGGTCGCCACCGGCGTCGCCGATCGCGCGCGCGAGCGGGTGACGCAATTGATCTATCTCGACGCCTTCGTGCCGCGTGACGGCCAATCGCTGTTCGATCTCCACGAGGGCGGGCGCGAGCCGATGCGCAAGGCAGCAAGCTCAGGCGACGGCTACCGCATCCCGCCGAACCCGCCGCCGCCGGACACGCCGCAGGCCGATCTCGACTGGCTCAACGCGCGCCGGATCAACATGCCGATCAAATGTTTCGAGACGAAGCTGAAGCTCGAACATGGCGAGCCGGCGATGCCGCGCAGCTACATCTATTGCACGCGCATTCCGCCGGGCGACGTGTTCGGACAGTTCGCCAAGCGCACGAAGAGCGAGGATGGCTGGCGTTGTGTCGAGCTCGACGCCAGCCACGCGCCGAACGTGACAGCGCCGGACGCGCTGATGGGCGTGTTGCAAGAGATCGCCGGATAGTGAGCGCCCAAATGGTGAGGGGCTCGATGCGGTCAGCATCGAACCCCTCGTTGCAAGATATCAGCCGGCCTGTAAGCCGGGTTCTGTAGGGCACCGTCCGCTTGCGCGAACGATACGTGACGGCCATTCCTCTGGGACCATGTTTGCACATGGCCTCGAGCAACCTACCCGGACGGCGGGCCTGACATCGCCCCGCGGCGTTATCGCTTTCGCGAACAGCCCGCTACGCCGTCCCTATTCGGTTTTGCTCCCGGTGGGGTTTACCATGCCGGCTCCGTTGCCGCAGCCGCGGTGCGCTCTTACCGCACCTTTTCACCCTTACCTGCCTGTGCAGCTTGCGCTGCGAAGGCGGGCGGTTCGTTCTCTGTGGCACTTTCCCTGGGGTCGCCCCCGCCGGACGTTATCCGGCACCGTATGTCAAGGGAGCCCGGACTTTCCTCCCCGGCGGCCTTTCGGCACTTGCCGGAGCGGCCGTCCGGCCGACTGACGGCTTACGCATGAAGCATTTGTGTCGGTTCCGCAAGCCGATATCGCCATGCACGGTTCGCCCGAAATAATTTATCCTGAAGATGTCGTTGGGCGCGTGCCCCGTTCGACTGGATGTCGGCGATCCAGCCGTGCAACAGGAGTTAGACGATGCAGTATTTGCTGATGATCTACCAGAACGAAGCCGAGTACGCGAATATGCGTCCGGCTGCCGGCCAGCAGATGACGGCGGAATATCAGACCTTCACGCAAGGCATCATCCAGAGCGGCAATTTCAAGGCCGGCGACCGGCTGCAGCCGACCACGACCGCGACGACGGTCCGCGTGCGCGACGGCAAGACGCTGACGACCGACGGCCCGTTTGCCGAAACACGCGAGCAGCTCGGCGGCTATTACCTCGTGGAGGCAAAGGATCTCGATGCTGCGATCGAGATCGCGTCGCGGATTCCGTCGGCGCGCATCGGCTCGATCGAGGTGCGGCCGATCTGGGTCTACGACAAGTGATGGCGCAGCCGCGCATCGGGGCATGACACTGTCCGAGATCGACAAGATCTTCCGCGACGAGGCGGGGCGGGCGCTGGCCACGCTGATCCGCCTCGTCGGCGATTTCGATCTCGCCGAGGACGCGCTTCAGGACGCCTTTGCGGTGGCACTGGAGCGCTGGCCGGCGTGCGAGGTCCCCGACAATCCGCGTGCGTGGCTGGTCAATGTCGCCAAACACAAGGCCATCGACCGTATCAGGCGCCAGGCCGTCTTCCGCGGCAAGGAGCAGGCGCTCGTGCACGAGCTCGAGCTGAACGCGCAAGCGCCCAACGAGCCGCCGGCAATGCTCGACGACGATATGCTGCGGCTGATCTTCACCTGCTGCCATCCTGCGTTCGCGCCCGAAGTCCAGGTCGCGCTGACGCTGCGCACCGTCTGCGGGCTCTCCACGGCGCAGGTCGCGCGCGCCTTCCTGGTCAGCGAAGAGGCGATGGGGCAGCGTCTCGTCCGCGCCAAGCAGAAGATAAGGCTCGCCGGCATTCCCTATGAGGTCCCCGAGCGCGACACGCTGGTGCCGCGGCTCGACGGTGTCCTTGCCGTGATCTATCTCGTCTTCACCGAAGGCTATGTGGCGACGTCCGGTGCGGATTTGATGCGACCCGATCTTGCGGCCGAGGCGATCCGGCTTGGCCGTTTGCTCGACCGGCTGCTACCCGATCGCGCGGGGATCAAGGGCCTGCTGGCGCTGATGCTGCTGCACGATGCGCGCCGCGCAGGGCGCCAGACCGCCGCCGGCGACATCGTGCTGCTGGAGGAGCAGGATCGTTCGCGGTGGCACCGTGCACAGATCGAGGAGGGGCTGCGTCTGGTGGACGACGCACTGCGCGTGCCCGGTCGGCCGCAGCCTTATGCAGTACAAGCCGCAATCGCCGCGCTGCATGCACGTGCGCCGAGCTATGAGCAGACAGACTGGTCGCAGATCGCCGGGCTCTATGAAGTGCTGCTGCGGATCAATCCGTCGCCGGTGATCGAGCTGAATCACGCAGCGGCAGTGTCGATGGTCGATGGTCCCGCACGTGCGCTCGATCTCGTGGATGCGACCGCCGCGCGTGGCGGGCTTCATGGTTACGAACTGTTGCCAGCAGTACGGGCGGATTTGTTGCGGCGGCTCGGCCGGAATGAGGAGGCGCGCGAGGCTTATCGCGCGGCGACGGAGGCGACGCAGCTCGAGCCGCTGCGACGGCTTTATGCGCGAAGGATGAGAGAGATGGAATAGTCGCCACATACTCCGTCATTGCGAGGAGCACTTGCTTCGCTTCGCTCGCAATGACGGGGTGTGGCAGTCGCCGTCACTTCGTCGCGATAGTCGTTGTCTCCTGAGGGAGACTCCCCAACAGCGCCTGCAAGGTCGACAGCGTCGAGTGATCCGCGACCCCATCCAGCCGCGCCGGGCGGAAATGGCGCTGGAACGCGGTGACGACTTCCATGGTCGCGGCGTCGTATTTGCCGGTGAGGGGAACGCCGTAGCCGTATCTGGCGAGCGCCTGCTGCAGGCTCAGCACCTCGTCGCTGATGGTGCCGAGCATCAGGCTCTCGCCGCGCACGACCGGCGCGGGCGTGACCCAGTGGCCGACGCCGGAATTGGCCAGCGAATGCCACGGAAATTTTTCGCCGGGATCTTTCTTGCGCGCGGGCGCCACGTCGGAATGGCCGAGCACCCGGTGCGCGGGCACCTTGCGGCGGAGCATGATGCCACGGCACAGCGCGATCACGGCGGCGATCTGGCGCAGCGGAAACTCCGGATAGCCCCAGTCGTGGCCGCGATTGACGATCTCGATCCCGATCGAGCAGGAGTTGATGTCATCCTCGCCGGCCCAGGACGAGACGCCGGCGTGCCAGGCACGCCTGGCCTCCGGCACGCATTGCACGATGCGGCCGTCTTCCAGCACGACATAATGTGCCGACACCTCGGTGCCCGCGGAGCAGAGCCGCGCGAGCGCACCTTCGACGTCGGGCATGCCGGTGTAGTGCAGCACGATCATATCGGGCTGCCGGCCCTTGTTGCGGTCGCCATGGTTCGGTGAGGGGATGATGTCGGAGACGATCGAGGAATCCGGCTCGAACGTCCGCATGTTCGCGGCGGCCTTGGGAACCGGGAGAACACGTTGACGCTTCGAATCAGATCCAGACGGCGTGGACGAACCGGACGACATAAACAGCTCGAGACAGACAGAGAGTGGGCCAAGCCCTTCTCTTTACTATTCCTTTACCCTCGATCGCGCGCAATCCGGCGACGGGGTTAACGGATGCATTTTGGCGCATGTGTGTGGATGAAGCATCACCGCCGCGTCAGCTTTTCGACTTGTCGCGAGCCGATCAACGCTTTCTTAACGCTAAGGGCCGTTACTGAGAGATGAAGAGCCGACCCGCGTCCGGAGGCGGCCAAAGCGTATTTTGGCTCGAAATCCCATGGCTGCCCGACAAATTCCAAGGGGAATACTGGGTTGGTGGCCCGGGACGACCGGGCTCGGTAACTATGTTGGACGGGGGTTGGGTCGTGGAACCGCCGCGACGCGGAATCATTCGAGGCGTTATGAGCTTGTTCGTCCCCGATCTCACTTGGGAGTCCGGCGAGGCGATCGGCAGGCCTGGCGCATGAGCTCGGCTCCGCACATCCCCGTTCTTGGCCGTGAGGCCATCGACCACCTCGCGCCACGCGAAGGCGGCCTTTATATCGACGCGACCTTTGGTGCCGGCGGCTACAGCCGCGCGATCCTCGACATGCCGGGAACCCGGGTGATTGCCATTGATCGCGACCGCACTGCGATCGCAGGCGGCGCCGAGTTGGTCGAACGCTCCGCGGGCAGGCTGACCCTCGTTGAAGATCGCTTCTCCAACCTCGCCGAAGTCTGCGCGGCTCAAGGCGTCGATGGCGTCGACGGCGTCGTGATGGATGTCGGGGTATCCTCGATGCAGCTCGACCAGGCCGGCCGCGGCTTCTCGTTCCGCCTCGATGGTCCGCTCGATATGCGGATGGGGCAGGCAGGCCCGACTGCGGCCGATGTCGTGGCGCGCGCATCGGAAGGCGATCTCGCCGACATCATCTATCTCCTCGGCGAAGAGCGGCAGTCGCGCCGGATCGCCCGCGCCATCGTCGCGGACCGCCAGGAGACGCCGTTCACGACCACACGCGCGCTCGCCGAGCTCGTCGGCAGGGTGGTCCGTTCCAAGCCGGGCGATATTCACCCGGCGACGCGAACGTTCCAGGCCCTGCGCATCCTCGTCAACGAAGAGCTCGAGGAACTCCAGAACGCACTCATCGCTGCCGAGCGTGTGCTCAAGCCCGGCGGTCGCCTCGTGGTCGTCTCATTCCATTCGCTGGAAGACCGCATCGTCAAGAATTTCCTCGCCGATCGGTCCAAGACGGGTGGCGGCTCACGCCATCTGCCGGAAGTGTCGCAGGCGGTGCCGAGCTTCCAGCTTCTGACGCGGCGGCCGGTGATCGCAGGCGAGGACGAAGTCGCGCATAACCCGCGCGCGCGGTCGGCAAAACTCCGCGCTGCCGAGCGCACCTCGGCGCCTGCGCATGACGATCGCGAGCAATCGTCTTGGCCAAAACTCTCCGACGTCATGAGAGGTGGCTAGCGCATGCGCTTCATCCACCTCCTCGTCATCGGTGCGCTGATCTTCGCGGCGGCCCATGTCTACCGGATCAAGATGGACTCCACGGCGCGCACCGAAAAGGTTCTGCGGCTGCATGCGGAGATCCGCGAGCAGCGCGATGCGATCGCGGCGCTGCGCTCCGAATGGGCCAAGCTCGATGCGCCCCTGCGCCTGCAAGGCCTGTCCGACCGGCATCTGCAGCTCAAGCCGGTCAATGGCACGCAGTATGATTCACTGAAGAATTTGCCCGAGCGTCCGCCGCGGATGTTCAGGCCGGGCGAGCCGGATCCGATCGGCGCCATGCTCAATACCATCGAAGCCGCGAGCGATCCCGATAATGTGACGGGCTCCGTGCCTCAGCCCGAGGACAAGCCATGAGTGCCGTGACCCCGGCCAAGCCTGCAGAAAAGCGGACCGAGCCTTGGCGGCAGCGGCTGATCCGCAGCCTGCTTTACGGGCGCAATGTCGATCGCGCGGCCAAGGCGCGGGCGCGCGTCGGTCTGGCGATGCTCGCCTTCGGCGCGGTCTACGCTCTGATCGGCGGTCGCCTCGTGATGTTCGCGATCGGCGCCGACGCCCACGGCGCGCGCCGCGCCGCGTCGCAGGAGGTGGTCGCGACCGCGCGACCCGACATCGTCGATCGCAACGGCGCGATCCTCGCGACCGACGTCAAGGCGTCGAGTCTGTTCGGCGAGCCGCGCCGCATCATCGACAAGGATGAGGCGATCGAGCTTCTGACCGCCACCGTGCCCGACCTCGACGAGGCTGAGGTGCGCGAGCGCCTGAAGACGCGCAAGGGCTTCGTCTGGCTCAAGCGTGAGATCACGGCGAAGCAGCAGCAGGATATCCACAAGCTCGGCATTCCCGGCATCGGCTTCCTGCGCGAGAACAAGCGCGTCTATCCGACCGGCAACGAGGTCGCCCACCTCATCGGTCTCGTCAACATCGACAACCAGGGCATCGCCGGCATGGAGAAGTGGCTCGACAATCAAGGGCTGGCCGATCTCCACCGCGCGGGCTTTGCTACCGACCGGCTGCAAAAGCCGATCGAGCTCTCGGTCGATCTACGCGTCGAGCACGCACTGCGTGACGAGCTGCTGAAGGCCAAGGAGAAATATCACACCAAGGCCGCCTCCGGGATCGTCTCCAACGTCAAGACCGGCGAGATCGTGGCGATGGTCTCGCTTCCGGATTTCGACCCGAACAATCCGAGGGAAGCGCACGACCCCGACCGCATCAATCGCCTGACCACCGGCGTCTACGAGATGGGCTCGACCTTCAAGGCGTTTACGCTGGCGATGGCGCTCGATTCCGGCAAGATCAATCTGAACACGTCGTGGGATGCACGCGGAAACCTGCACTACGGCAAGTTCACCATCCACGACAGCCATCCGCTCGGACGCTTCATCAACACCAAGGAAGTGTTCACGTTCTCGTCCAATATCGGCGCCGCGCGGATCGCGCTCGGTCAGGGCGTCGAGGCTCACAAGGCCTTCCTCGCCAAGATGGGCCAGTTGACGCGGCTGCGCACCGAACTGCCGGAAAGCGCGGCTCCGCTGATACCGCGCCGCTGGGGCGAGCTGAACACGGTGACCATCGCGTTCGGCCAGGGCATGTCGGTGGCGCCGCTGCAGGCGGTGATGGGCATCAATGCGCTGGTGAACGGCGGCTATCTGATTCCGCCGACCTTCATGAAGCGCAGCGAGTCCGAAGCGGCGGCGATGGCCAAGCGCGTCATCAGGACCGAGACCAGCGACAAGATGCGGTTCCTGATGCGGCTCAATGCCGAAATCGGCACCGCCAAGACCGCTGACGTCAAGGGTTACTACGTCGGCGGCAAGACCGGCACGTCCGAGAAGGTCATCAACGGCCGCTATGCCAAGAAGCGGGTGCTCAACTCCTTCACCGCGATCATGCCGTGCGATGATCCGAAATATCAGATCCTGATCATGCTGGACGAGCCCCAGGCGATTCCCGAAACGAAGGGTTTCATCACCTCGGGCTGGAACGCGGTGCCGACCGGCGGCAAGGTGATCGAGCGGATCGCCCCGCTTCTGGGCGTCGAACCGCGGTTCGACCTGCCGCCGTCCGAGCGCCTTATTCTTGCAGCATCCAGGACAACCCAGTAATCAACCGGGTGGGCCGTTGCCGCTGCTGAGTCGGGATTTCCCTGGAGATTCGGCGATCCGGTCCGGCATGTCGACTGGAAGACCATGAAGCTGCGCGACCTCCTCGATCAGGACGTTCAGGGTAATGATGCCGCAATCGAGCCCGCGGTCGCGGCGCTCGACGTGACCGGCGTTGCCCTCGACAGCCGCGCGGTCAAGCCGGGTGATCTCTTCTTCGCATTTGCGGGCAGCAAGACCGACGGTGCGCGCTTCATCGATGCCGCGATTGCCGCAGGCGCGTTGGCGGTCGTCGGCGACCATGCGCCTGATGGCTGCAAGGTGCCGTTCATCACAGTCGCCAATCCGCGCCGCGCGCTGGCGCTCGCCGCGGCAAGATTCTACCCCGTGCAACCCGCGACCATTGCGGCGGTGACCGGCACCAGCGGCAAGACCTCGGTCGCCGCATTCACCCGGCAGATCTGGGAGAGGCTCGGGCACGCTTCCGCCAGCATCGGAACCATCGGCCTGGTCTCGCCGAAGCGTACCGTCTACGGCTCGCTGACGACGCCCGATCCGATCGCGCTGCACCGGCAACTCGACGAGATCGCGCGCGAGGGCGTCACGCATCTCGCCTTCGAGGCCTCCTCGCACGGACTCGATCAGTATCGCCTCGACGGCGTGCGCGTGTCCGCCGGCGGCTTCACCAATCTCTCGCGCGACCACATGGATTACCATCCGACCGTCGCGCATTATCTCGCGGCCAAGCTCAGGCTGTTCCGAGAACTTGTGCCGCCGGGAGGCGCGGCCGTGATCTCCGCCGATCATGATTGCTCGGCGGAGGCAATCAGTGCTGCGAATTCGCGCGGCTTGCGCGTGATGGCGGTCGGTCGCAACGGCGACGGGGCGGGTGAGGGCATTCGTCTGGCGGGTGCGGAGGTCGAAGGGTTTTCGCAAGTGCTCGCGCTCGAACATCGCGGCAAGCAATATGCGATCCGGCTGCCGCTGGTCGGCGAATTCCAGATCGAGAATGCGCTGGTGTCGGCCGGTCTTGCGATCGGCACCGGCAGCGACGCCGCAGACGTGTTCGCGAGCCTCGAACGTCTCGAAGGCGCCAAGGGCCGGTTGGAGCGCGTCGGCGAACGCAATGGTGCGCCGATCTTCGTCGATTACGCGCACAAGCCCGACGCGCTGGCGAAGGCGCTGCAGGCGCTGCGTCCCTACGCCAGGCGCAGGCTGGTCGTCGTGTTCGGTGCCGGTGGCGACCGCGATGCCGGCAAGCGTCCGATTATGGGCGAGATCGCGGCCGGCAACGCCGACGGAATCATCGTCACCGACGACAATCCTCGCAGCGAGAAACCGGAATCCATCCGCGCCGAAATCCTGGCCACTGCGAAGGGCGCCCGCGAAATCGGCGACCGCGCTGCGGCGATCCGTACTGCGATCGCGGAATTGGAAGATGGCGATGCGCTGCTCATCGCCGGTAAGGGCCACGAGACCGGGCAGATCGTCGGCGGAGAGGTTTTGCCCTTCAGTGATCACGAGGCGGTCGCCGCCGCACTAGCGTCGAGGATTTCATGAGCGCGCCAATATGGACGGTGGCCGAAGTGGCGCGCGCGCTGCGCGCCGCCGGATCGTTCCCGGACACGCCGATCGACTTCGTCACCCAGGACAGCCGGCTGGTGAAACCGGGCAGCCTGTTCGTGGCGCTGAGCGGCACGCCGAGCGGCGGCTTCATCTCGGCCTTCGCCAGCGCGCGCGACGGCTGGGAGTTCGCGGAGAAGGCCGAAGCTTCCGGCGCGGTCGCGATGATCGTGCCGCACGAGATCGACGGCCTCCGCATTCCCCAGATCGTCGTCAAGGACACGCTGATCGACGGCCTCTGGGGCCTCGCGCGTGCCGCGCGCGCGCGTTTCAACGGGCCGGTGATCGGGCTCACCGGCAGCGCGGGCAAAACCAGCACCAAGGAATTCCTTGCCGCCTATCCCAACGCCTATGCCAGCCCGTCGAGTTTCAACAATTTCTGGGGCGTGCCGCTGACGCTGTGCAATGCGCGGCCCGATGCCAGTCTCTGGGTCGTCGAGATGGGCATGAACCAGGCCGGCGAAATCGCGCGGCTCAGCGAACTGACGCGGCCGACAGTCGCGCTCGTCGTCAACGTCCAGCCGGTGCATCTGGAGAAGCTCGGTTCGTTTGAAGCCATCCGCCGCGAGAAGGTGTCGATTGCGCTCGGCCTGCCCCCGGAAGGCGTGCTGGTGCTGCCCGCCGGGATCAAGGCGCCGGACTGGAAGGGCAAGGTCATACGCTTCGGCGACAAAGCCGAGGTGCACGAGGTCGCGCACGCGCCGCATGGCGACAGCTGGCAGGTCGTGGCCGCGCTCGGCAAGAAAGAGATCGCGTTCAGCCTGACGCCGGGCGCGCCGCACCGCGTCCAGAATGCGCTCGCGGCGCTCGCATCGATCCGTGCGGCGAACCTCGATGCGGCGACGCTTGCAATCAAGCTCGACCGGGTCGGCATCATGACCGGCCGTGGCGTGGAGCAGGCCGTCGGCGGCATCACCGTGATCGACGACAGCTTCAACGGCAATCCGGCCAGCGTGGCTGCCGCGCTGCAAAGCCTGCAGGCGCGCAACACGACCGGCGGCCGCCGCATTGCGGTGCTCGGAGACATGCTGGAGCTGGGCGACGGCGCGCCGGCCTACCACACCGACCTCGCCAGGCATCTCGACGGCATTGACGGGGTCTATTGCGTCGGGCCCCTGATGCGTCACCTTTTCGAGATGCTTCCAGCCGGCAAGGGTCTCGGCTGGCACAGCGACCCCGTCACGCTGAAGCCGGGCGAGGTCGCAAATCTGCTGAGGGCAGGCGATGTCGTGGTTGTCAAGGGCAGCAAGAAGATGTTCTGGGTCAACAAGTTTGTACCGGGCCTAGTGGCCGCCTTGCAGGCAAGGGCGTAAACTGCTTGGAAGGCGCTGTTCCCGAATCCCACCCTTTCCGGCGCGAAGCCGTTCGTTTTCTTTAGAGGTCGCCCGACCCCATGATGAAGGCCAGCGAATGCGCGTGAGGCAGGTTGACAAGGCCAAGATCAAGGCGCGTGCAAAGGCGCCATAGGACCGTGTGAATGTTTTACTGGTTGATCGAGCTCTCCAACACATTTCCGGGCTTCGGTGCCGTTCGCACCTTCCTGAACGTCTTCCGCTACATCACCTTCCGCACCGGCGGCGCCGTCGTGACCGGCGCGCTGTTCGTGTTCCTGTTCGGACCCTGGATCATCGACCATCTGCGCATCCGGCAAGGCAAGGGGCAGCCGATCCGGGCCGATGGTCCGCAATCGCATCTCGCCAAGAAAGGCACGCCCACCATGGGCGGGCTGATGATCCTGTCCGGCCTCACGGTCGGCACGGTGCTGTGGGCCAATCCGCTCAATCCTTACGTCTGGATCGTGCTGGCGGTGACGCTCGGCTTCGGCTTCGTCGGCTTCTATGACGATTATCTCAAGGTGACCAAGCAGACCACGACCGGGTTCGGCAGCAAGCTTCGCCTGCTGATCGAGGCGGCGATCGCGCTGGTTGCCTGCTACGCGCTGGTGCGGCTGAACCGCGATCCCGCGTCGACCGCGCTGACGATTCCTTTCTTGAAGGACACCGTGCTGCATTTCGGCTGGTTCTTCGTCATCTTCGGCGCCTTCGTCATCGTCGGCGCCGGCAATGCGGTGAACCTCACCGACGGTCTCGACGGCCTTGCCATCGTGCCCGTGATGATCGCGACCGCGAGCTTTGCGATGATCGCCTATCTCGCCGGCAACGCGGTGTTCGCCGATTACCTCCAGATCAAATATGTCGCCGGCACCGGCGAGCTTGCGGTGCTCTGCGGCGCGCTGCTGGGCGCGGGTCTCGGCTTCCTCTGGTTCAACGCGCCGCCGGCCTCCATCTTCATGGGCGACACCGGCTCGCTCGCGCTCGGCGGCATGCTGGGTGCGATCGCGGTCGCGGTGAAGCACGAGATCGTGCTCGCGGTGATCGGCGGCCTGTTCGTGCTGGAGGCGGTCTCCGTCATCGTTCAGGTGGTGTCGTTCAAGATGACGGGAAAACGCATCTTCCGGATGGCGCCGATCCATCACCATTTCGAGCAGCTCGGCTGGACCGAGCCGCAGATCGTGATCCGGTTCTGGATCATTTCTGTGATGCTGGCGCTCGCCGGCCTGTCGACGCTGAAGCTGCGGTGAGCGCTCGATGATCCCCGTCACGTCCTTTGCCGGCAAGACGGTCGCGGTGTTCGGCCTCGGCGGCTCGGGGCTCGCCTCCTGTCACGCGTTGAAGGCGGGCGGCGCCGAGGTGATCGCCGCCGATGACAATGTCGACAACGTCGCCAAGGCCGCGCAAGCGGGCTTCATCACGGCTGATTTGCGCAACGTCTCATGGGCGAATTTCGCCGCGCTGGTGCTCGCGCCCGGCGTGCCGCTGACCCATCCGGTGCCGCATTGGAGCGTGCTGAAGGCGCGCGAGGCCGCTATCGAGGTGATCGGCGATATCGAGCTGTTCTGCCGCGAACGGCGCCGGCACGCGCCGGATGCGCCGTTCGTCGCCATCACCGGCACCAATGGCAAATCGACCACGACGGCGTTGATCGCGCATCTGACCAAAGTTGCCGGCTACGACACCCAGATGGGCGGCAATATCGGCACCGCGATCCTGTCGCTGGAGCCGCCGGGCATGGGTCGCGTCCACGTCATCGAGATGTCGTCCTACCAGATCGACCTCACGCCCTCGCTCGATCCCTCCGTCGGTATTCTGCTCAATGTCAGCGAGGACCACATCGATCGCCATGGCACCATCGCGCACTACGCCGCGGTGAAGGAGCGCCTGGTTGCCGGTGTGCAGCCGGGTGGCACGGCGATCGTCGGGGTCGATGACGGTTTTTGCCGCGATATCGCCGACCGGCTCGATCGCGCCGGCAAGAATGTGGTGCGCATCTCGGTCAGGAATCCGCTGGCCTCCGGCATCCATGTCGAGCATGGCACCATCGTGCGCACCGCGGGTGGCGCGCGCAGCGAAATCGCAAAACTCGGCGGCATCGGCTCGCTGCGCGGCCAGCACAATGCGCAGAACGCGGCGTGCGCGGCCGCCGCCGCGCTCGCGATGGGGATCGGCCTCGATGTCTTGCAGAACGGCCTGCGCAGCTTTCCCGGCCTCGCGCACCGCATGGAGCAGGTCGGCCGCCGCGGCAACGTGCTGTTCGTCAACGACTCCAAGGGCACCAATGCGGACGCCACCGCGCATGCGCTGTCGTCATTTTCGGACATCTTCTGGATCGCCGGCGGCAAGCCGAAGGCCGGCGGCATCACGGGCCTCACCGGCTACTTCCCGCGCATCCGCAAGGCCTATCTGATCGGCGAGGCCGCGCAGGAGTTTTCGGGGACGCTGGGCACGCAAGTGCCGCACGAGATCAGCCAGACCCTCGACATCGCCGTCGAGCAAGCCGCACGCGATGCGGAAGCCTCGGGGATCACCGACGCGGTCGTGCTGCTGTCACCCGCCTGCGCGTCCTTCGACCAGTACCGCAACTTCGAGATCCGCGGCACCAGGTTCCGCGAGCTGGTGCAGGCGCTGCCTGGCGTGAAGCCGGTGGTGTAGGGACGCTGCTGGTTCTTGCTCCGCTGTCGTCGCCCGGCTTGACCGGGCGACCCAGTATTCCAGAGGCGGCGCTTGAGCCGAGGGGCTGCGGCGTACTGGATGCCCCGGTCGAGCCGGGGCATGACAGTGTGTTTTGCGGCGACGGCTAAGATCATCCGCGATTTCTTAACCCCCCGGTAACCAACCTCGGCGACCAATGGACCGACCTCTGTCCGAAAGCGGCCGCCATGCTCTCCCGTGAAGAACGCACCCCCTTTTCCGAGTGGTGGTGGACCGTCGACAAGCCGCTGATGGGGGCCATCCTGGCGCTGATGCTGACGGGCGTGATCCTGTCGCTGGCGGCGAGCCCGCCGGTTGCGACCCGCATCGGGCTCGATCCCTTCCATTTCTTCAGCCGCCACGTGATGTTCCTGGCGCCGTCCGGCCTGGTGCTGCTCGGGGTGTCCTTCCTGTCGCCGCGGGCGATTCGTCGCTCGGCGCTGATCATCTTCGCGGCCAGCATCGTTCTGATCGTGCTGACGCTCGCGATCGGCCCCGAGGTGAAGGGCTCGCGGCGCTGGATCACGCTGATCGGCGTCAACATCCAGGCCTCGGAAATCGCAAAGCCGTCGTTCGTCGTCATTGCCGCCTGGCTCTTCGCGGAATCGACCAGGCGGCCGGAGATGCCGGCGACCTCGATGGCGCTGGCGCTGCTCTTGATGCTGGTCTCGCTGCTGGTGATGGAGCCCGACTTCGGCCAGACCATGCTGATCCTGATGGTGTGGGGCTCGCTGTTCTTCATCGCGGGCATGCGGATGATCTGGGTGTTCGGGCTCGCCGGCCTCGGCGCCGCCGGGCTGTTCAGCGCCTACCTTTTTGTTCCCCACGTCGCCGGCCGTATCAAGCGCTTCATGAATCCGGCCTCGGGCGACACCTTCCAGGTGGATACAGCCATGGAGGCTTTCTACAACGGCGGCTGGTTCGGGCTCGGACCGGGCGAGGGGATCGCCAAGCGCAGCCTGCCGGACAGCCACACCGACTTCGTGTTCGCGGTTGCCGCCGAAGAGTTCGGCATCATCCTGTGCCTCGCGATGCTGGCACTGTTTGCCTTCGTCGTCATCCGCACGCTGTCGCGCGCCTACGCCAACGAAGACATGTTCTCGCGCTTCGCTGCTTCGGGTCTTGCGATCCTGTTCGGCGTGCAGGCCGCGATCAACATGTCGGTCAATCTCCAGCTCATCCCCGCCAAGGGCATGACGCTGCCCTTCATCTCCTATGGCGGCTCCTCGATCGTGTCGCTGGCCTATGGCGTCGGCATGATGCTGGCGCTGACGCGGCTGCGCCCGCGCACCGAAGTCGAGGCGAGCGGCCACGCCGAGGCGATGCGCAGCTACGCGTAGTTTTTCGTCATTGCGAGCGAAGCGAAGCAATCCAGAATCCCTCCGCGGAGGCAGTCTGGATTGCTTCGCTTCGCTCGCAATGACGGGCAAGACACTGTAAAACTCGTCGCCATGGACACCTCCCCCCTGATTCTTCTCGCCGCGGGCGGCACCGGCGGCCATTTGTTTCCGGCCGAGGCGCTCGGCGTCGAGCTGATCCGGCGCGGATTCCGCGTCCGCCTCGTCACCGACGAGCGCGCGCTGCGCTACAGCGGGCTGTTCACCAAGGACATGATCGACGTCGTCTCGAGCGAGACTGCGCGTGGACGCAATCCGCTGCAACTCGCCTATGCCGGCCTGACGCTGGCGGCCGGCACGCTGTCCGCCTACAGCCTGATCAAGCGACTGAAGCCGGTCGCCGTCGTCGGCTTCGGTGGCTATCCGACGCTGCCGCCGCTGGTCGCCGCAAAATTCGCCGGCGTGCCCGGCATCATCCATGACGCCAATGCCGTGCTCGGCCGAGCCAACCGGTTTCTGTCGAGCCGCGTCCGCGCCATTGCGACGTCATTGCCCGGCGTGCTCGATCGCGATCCGGCGCTATCAGGCAAGACCACGACGGTCGGCACGCCGATGCGTCCGGCGATTCTCGCCGCAGCTGGCGTGCCATATGCTGCGCCTGAAGCGAACGGTCCGCTGCGCCTGCTCGTCGTCGGCGGCAGCCAGGGCGCGCGCATCATGGCCGACATCGTGCCGGGCGCGATCGAGCGCCTCGAGCCTGCACTGTGGAGCCGGCTTGTGCTCACCCAGCAGGTGCGCGACGAGGACATGGCGCGTGTGCGCGCGGTCTACGACAGACTGAAGATCAAGGCCGAGCTCGCGCCGTTTTTCACCGATCTGCCGGCTCGGCTCGCCTCCAACCATCTCGTGGTGTCGCGCTCAGGTGCCGGCACCGTGGCCGAACTCGCCGCGATCGGGCGGCCCTCGATCCTGGTGCCGCTGCCGGGCGCGATCGACCAGGACCAGTTCGCCAATGCCGGCGTGCTGGCCAAGGTCGACGGTGCGATCCGAATTCCGCAGACCGAGTTTTCCTCCGATCGCCTCGCCGCCGAGATCTCCGCCTTCGCCGCCGAGCCCGCGCGTCTTGCCGCCATGGCGCAGGCCGCCCGTGGCGCCGGCCGGCTCGACGCAGCGGAGCGGCTGGCCGATCTGGTAGCCAGAATCGCGGGAATCTGACGCCAAACGTGGAATTTCCATAGTTTTACCGTCATGGCCGGGCTTGTCCCGGCCATCCACGTCTTGCAAGAAAGACGCTAGGATTCGTGGATGCCCGGGACAAGCCCGGGCATGACGAAGGGAACTGCGGGATACGCCATGAGACTGCCGCGCGAGATCGGACCCATCCACTTCGTCGGGATCGGCGGGATCGGCATGAGCGGCATCGCCGAGGTGCTGCTCAATCTCGGCTATACCGTGCAGGGCTCGGACGCCTCCGACAATTACAATCTCGACCGTCTGCGCAAGAACGGCGCGAGCGTCTCGGTCGGCCACAAGGCGGAGAACGTCGACGGCGCCGAGGTCGTCGTGGTCTCCACCGCCATCAAGCGTGACAATCCGGAACTGACGGCGGCGCGCGAACGGCGCATTCCGGTGGTGCGCCGCGCCGAGATGCTGGCCGAGCTGATGCGGCTGAAGAGCTGCGTCGCCATCGCCGGCACCCACGGCAAGACCACCACGACCACGATGGTCGCGACGCTGCTGGATGCCGGCGGCCTCGATCCCACCGTTATCAACGGCGGCATCATCAATGCCTACGGCTCCAACGCGCGGCTTGGTGCGGGCGAGTGGATGGTGGTCGAAGCGGACGAGAGCGACGGCACGTTCCTGAAGCTGCCGACCGAGGTCGCGATCGTCACCAATGTCGATCCCGAGCATCTCGATCACTTCAAGACCTTCGAGGCGGTGCAGGACGCCTTCCGAAACTTCGTCGAGAACCTGCCGTTCTACGGCTTCGCCGTGATGTGTATCGATCACCCCGTGGTGCAAACCCTCGTCGGCAAGATCGAGGATCGGCGCATCATCACCTATGGCGAGAATCCGCAGGCCGATGTGCGCTTCGTCGACCTCACCCCTGGGGGCGGCGGATCAAAATTCAAGGTTGCGTTCCGCGATCGCAAAACGGGCGCCGTGCACGAGATTCCCGATCTGATGCTGCCGATGCCGGGACGGCACAATGCTTCGAATGCGACCGCCGCGATTGCGGTCGCGCGCGAGCTCGGCGTGTCGGACGAGGCGATCCGCAAGGCGATCGCCGGCTTCGGCGGCGTCAAGCGCCGCTTCACCAAGACCGGCGAGTGGAACGGCGTTACCGTCATCGACGATTACGGCCATCATCCGGTCGAGATCGCGGCGGTGCTGAAGGCGGCGCGTGAATCCACCAACGGCAAGGTCGTCGCCGTGGTGCAGCCGCATCGCTACACCCGCCTGCAGTCGCTGTTCGAGGAATTCTGCACCTGTTTCAACGACGCGGATGCGGTGATCGTCGCTGAGGTCTACGCCGCAGGCGAGACGCCGATCGAGGGCATCGACCGCGACCATTTCGCCGCGGGCCTGCGTGCCCACGGCCACCGCGAGGTGATCCCGCTGCCGGCGGCGTCCGATCTCGCCGGCATCGTCAAGGGCGTGGCGATGTCGGGCGATCTCGTCGTGTGCCTTGGCGCCGGCAACATCACGCAATGGGCGTATGCCTTGCCGGGCGAATTGAAGGCGCTGGGATAGGGCAGTGGGCTTCCCCGACATCACACCCTCGCTCAAAGCCGCGATGCCCGACCTTCGCGGCCGGCTGCTGGCGAACCAGTCGCTGGCCGAACTCACCTGGTTTCGCGTCGGCGGTCCGGCGCAGGTGCTGTTCACGCCGGCGGACGAGGACGATCTCGCCTACTTCCTCGCGCATCTCGCAAGCGACATTCCGGTCTATGTCGTCGGCGTCGGCTCCAACCTGATCGTGCGCGACGGCGGCATTGCGGGCGTGGTGGTCCGTCTGGCGCCGCGCGCCTTCGGCGAGGCGAGCGCGAGTGGCGATGTCGTCACCGCGGGCGCGGCCGCGCTCGACAAGCGCGTGGCGGAAGTCGCCGCGTCAGCCAATATCGGCGGGCTCGAATTCTATTTCGGCATTCCCGGCACGGTCGGCGGCGCGCTGCGCATGAATGCAGGCGCCAATGGCGGCGAGACCAAGGACGTGTTGATCGAGGCGCGAGGCGTCGGGCGCGACGGCACGAAGCACGTCTTCTCCAATGCCGACATGAAGTTCGTGTACCGCAACAGCGGCGTCGATCCCTCTATCATCTTCACCTCCGCGCGTTTCCGCGGCGCGATCAGGGATGCCGACGCGATCCGCGCGCGCATGGCGGAGGTGCAGACCCATCGCGAGACCGCGCAGCCGATCCGCGAAAAGACCGGCGGCTCGACCTTCAAGAATCCGCCCGGCCATTCCGCCTGGAAGCTGGTTGATGCCGCCGGCTGCCGTGGTTTGCGCGTCGGCGGCGCCGAGGTGTCCGAGATGCACTGCAATTTCCTGATCAACACGGGCAATGCCACCGCGCACGACATCGAGACGCTGGGCGAGACCGTGCGTGAACGGGTGAAGACGAATTCCGGAATTGAGCTACACTGGGAAATCAAGCGGATCGGAATTCCCGCGTGAGTGTCATTCCGGGGCTCGCGAAGCGAGAGCCCGGAATCTCGAGATTCCGGGTTTGATGCTTCGCATCGCCCCGGAACGACGAACACAGACAGGTGACGGACCAAAGAACATGCGCATCACCATCCTCTTCGGCGGCTCCAACCGCGAACGTCTGGTTTCGGTCGCCTCAGCCCAGGCGCTGCATCAGGCGCTGCCCGAGGCCGATCTCTGGTGGTGGGACGTCGAGGACAAGGTGCATGTCGTGCAGTCCAGACAGCTGCTCGAACATGCCCGCCCGTTCGAGGATGAGTTCAAGCCGGGCACGTCAGGCATTCCGTTGGCGCAGGCGCTCGACCAGGCCAGGGCGGAGAACCGCGTGCTGGTGCTCGGCCTGCATGGCGGGCGTGCCGAGAACGGCGAATTGCAGGTGATGTGCGAGGCGCGTGGCGTGCCTTTCACCGGATCGGGCTCGGCCTCCTCGCATCTCGCGTTCGACAAGATCGCAGCCAAGCATTTCGCTGCGCTTGGCGGCGTGTCGCCGCCGGCCAACGTTGCGCTGGACCAAATCGACGAGGCCTTCGCCGAATACGGCCGGCTGATCGCAAAGCCCGCCAGGGATGGCTCGAGCTACGGCCTGATCTTCGTCAACGCCAGGCAGGATCTCGTCGCCGTCCGCAATGCGGCGAAGTACGAAGAGTATGTCATCGAGCCCTACATCGCCGGCGTCGAGGCGACCTGCGGCGTGCTGGAGCGGCCGGATGGCTCGATCATCTCGCTGCCGCCGATCGAGATCATTCCGGGCGAGGGCAGTTTCGACTACGCGGCAAAATATCTTTTGAAGTCGACTCAGGAGATCTGTCCAGGCCGCTTCACGGCGGAGATCACCGCGGCGCTGAAGCAGCAGGCGATGCTGGCGCACCGGGCGATGTCGTGCACCGGCTATTCCCGTTCGGACTTCATCGTCTCGGACAAGGGGCTGGTCTATCTCGAAACCAACACGCTGCCCGGCTTGACCAAGTCCTCGCTCTACCCCAAGGCGCTGAAGGCCGAGGGCATCGAGTTCGTCGAATTCCTGCGCGGCCTGATCGAGCTCGCCGTGGCCGGTGTGCGAAAATAATTAGGACTGGTTAACGGCCGTATCGGCGAAACGGCCGGTTTTGGAACCCAAAACCGGTAAAATGCCGGATATTGCGGCATAAATGCCTCACAGGCCTGGGCAAAAAGCTCACGTCGTTAACGAACTTTACCTTTTGTTTACCAGGACGTCCGAAGGTTAACGCTGGCGGCGCATATGACGCTTTGGCTGCCGGCGCGTGGACCGTTGCGGGTGTTGTCACCTCCAGCGAACGCTCTGAAGGGGAGAGGTTTTCTTCTGCTGAAGACCAGCACCCGGCCCGGCAAGTCCGAGACGTCATGTTCGCCAGGACCCGCGCGATGTCGCGGGCAAACTGTTGACGAGCTCGTGCAATGGATGGAGCAGGAAGCCTCACTCGGTCGCTTTTCAGATCGCTGAGGCCCCAAGCTGACCTGAAGGCGGCCGCTATCGGAGCGGTCGTGCTTCTGCGCGAGTGGGTGCAGGACAAGCGCCAGGAAAGAGTTCACGGCGCGCGTGCTGCAGCCAAGGAAAAGATCAGGGCCAAAGCCGTCATCGAGCGCGAGCCGCCGCCGCGGCTGGTCGCGCTGGTCGAGCGCTATCTGCCGCGCCGCGTAGGGATAAGCATGACGGTGCTGCTCCTGATCGGAAGCTGCGGCTTCGGTATCGTCAAGGGCGGCCATCTCCAGGATTTCATCACGGCGGTCAACGACACCCGCAACGCGCTGGCCAATTCCGCCGGTTTCCGCATCACCTCCGTCGTGATCAACGGCCGCAAGCAGCTCAGCCAGGACGAGATCCTCGCGATCGGCGGCGTCAGCGGCCGATCCTCACTGCTTTTCCTCGACGCCGACGCCGTGCGCGACAAGCTCAAGGCCAATCCCTGGATCGCGGATGCGACCGTGCTGAAGCTCTATCCGGGCCAGCTCATGATCGAGCTCACCGAGCGCAAGGCGTTCGCGCTGTGGCAGGAGGCCGGCCGCCTCTCAGTCATCGCCGATGACGGCGCCGTGCTCGAGCCCTATGTCTCGCGCCGGTTCCTGTCGCTGCCGCTCGTGGTCGGCAAGGGCGCCGATACCCAGGCCCGCGATTTCCTCGCTTTGCTGGCGCGCTATCCGCAGGTCAATTCGATCACCAAGGCCGCGATCTTCGTCGGTGAGCGGCGCTGGAACCTGAGGCTCAAGGACGGCCTCGACATCCGGCTGCCCGAGCAGGACGTCGGCAACGCGCTTGCGATGCTGTCCAGGCTCGACAAGGAGGACAGGCTGTTCTCCCGCGACATCGTCGCCATCGACCTGCGCCTGCCCAATCGGCTGGTGGTGCAGCTGTCCGAGGACGCCGCCAAGGCGCGCGACGATTTGTTCAAGGACAAGAAGAAGAAAAAGGCCGGGGACGCTGCATGACCGGTCTTGATCGCACCCAGACACCGAAGACACGCCCGATCCCGCACAAGCGCGGCGGCCTCGTCGCCTGCCTCGACATCGGCACCAGCAAGATCGCCTGCATGATCGCGCGGCTGAAGCCATCGGCGCCGAGCGAAGCCCTGCGCGACCGGACCCATGCGGTGGAGCTGATCGGCTACAGCCAGATCCAGTCGCGCGGTATGAAAGCGGGCGCCGTAATCGATCTCGGCGAATGCGAGCAGGCGGTGCGACAGGCCGTCGGGCTTGCAGAGAAAATGGCCAAGGTGCGGGTCGAGTCCGTGCTGCTGTCGGTCTCCGGCGGCCGGCTCTCCGGTCAGCTGGTCGAAGCTGCGGCCGACATCCGCGGCGGCGCCGTGACGCCGGCCGATGTCAGCCGCGTCACCTCCACCGGCATGCGCCACGCCACCGGCGAAGGCCGCACCGTGCTGCACGCGCTCCCGGTCGGCTACACGCTCGACGGCGTCAAGGGCATCCGCGACCCCCGCGGCATGGTCGCGCATCAGTTCGGCATCGACATGAACGTCGTCACCTGCGACGCCACGGTGGCGCGGAACCTGATGCTGGCGGTCGAGCGCTGCCACATCAACGTCGAAGCCATGGCGGCGAGCCCCTATGTGGCAGGCCTGTCGGTGCTGACCGACGACGAGGCCGATCTCGGCGCTGCCGTGGTCGAGATGGGCGCGGGCACCACCACGATCGCGGTCTTTTCGGGCGGCCGCTTCGTGCATGCCGCGGGTTTTGCGGTCGGCGGGCAACACATCACGATGGATCTGGCGCGCGGACTCTCCGCGACCATTGCCGATGCCGAGCGAATCAAGACGTTATACGGGACCGTCATCACCGGCGGATCGGACTCGCGTGAGCTGATGTCTGTACCGACAGCCGGTGACGAGCAGGATCTGCCGCAGATCGTCTCTCGCGCTACCATCGCCAACATCGTCAAGCATCGTGCCGAGGAAGTCTTCGAAATGGTTCGGGACAAGCTGAAGGATTCGCCCTTCGCCTCAGAGCCCAACGGCCGCGTCGTGCTCTCGGGCGGGGCCTCGCAGCTCACCGGTCTCGTTGAGCTCGGAACGCAGATTCTCGGCCGGCCCGTGCGGGTCGGACGTCCGCTCGGTTTCGGCCGGCTGCCCAACGAGGCGAAGAACGCCGCCTTCGCGGTGCCGGCCGGACTGCTCGTCTACCCGCAATATGTTCACCACGAACATGTCGAACCGCGGCATACGCGGCAGCAGGTCAGGACGGGGACCGGCGGGTATTTCGGAAAGGTCGGACGATGGCTACGCGAGGGCTTCTGATGACTCCTTCCCGCAATATTCGATTTTCACCAACTCCCGCGGCCGCCGGCCGGGGCGAACCCACGCGCGCGTGATCGAGAGGCAAACATGACCATCAGCATCAATGTTCCTGATATTCACGAACTGAAGCCCCGCATCACCGTGTTCGGCGTCGGCGGCGCCGGTGGTAACGCCGTCAACAACATGATCACGGCGGGCCTGCAGGGCGTCGACTTCGTGGTCGCCAACACCGACGCGCAGGCGCTGACGATGTCGAAGGCGCAGCGCATCGTCCAGATGGGCACGGCCGCCACGCAAGGGTTGGGCGCAGGTTCGCAGCCGGTCGTCGGCGCCGCCGCGGCCGAAGAGGTGATGGACGAACTGCGCGATCATCTCTCGGGCGCCAACATGGTGTTCGTCACCGCCGGCATGGGCGGCGGCACCGGCACCGGTGCGGCTCCCGTGATCGCCAAGATCGCGCGCGAGATGGGCATCCTCACCGTCGGCGTCGTGACCAAGCCGTTCCACTTCGAGGGCGGCCGCCGCATGCGCACCGCGGAAGCAGGCATCAACGAGCTGCACAAGGTCGTCGACACCCTGCTGATCATCCCGAACCAGAACCTGTTCCGGGTCGCCAACGAAAAGACCACCTTCGCCGACGCCTTCGCGATGGCCGACCAGGTGCTCTATTCCGGCGTTGCCTGCATCACCGACCTGATGGTCAAGGAAGGCCTGATCAATCTCGACTTCGCCGACGTCCGCGCCGTCATGCGCGAGATGGGCAAGGCGATGATGGGCACGGGCGAAGCCTCCGGCGACAAGCGCGCGCTGACCGCCGCCGAAGCCGCGATCGCCAACCCGCTGATCGACGATAGCTCGATGAAGGGCGCCAAGGGCCTCCTGATCTCCATCACCGGCGGCAAGGATCTCACCCTGTTCGAGGTCGACGAAGCTGCGACCCGCATCCGCGAGGAAGTCGACCAGGACGCCAACATCATCGTCGGCGCCACCTTCGACGAAGCCCTCGACGGCCTGATCCGTGTCTCGGTCGTCGCCACCGGCATCGAACAGGCCGCGATCGCGCGCAACAGCCAGGCCACCAGCGCTCCCGTGGCGAATCCTGCTCCGCAGGCGCAGCAGGCTCCCGCTGCTCCGGCCGCGGCTGCCGAGAGCCGTCTTGCCGATCTGACCGCACGGTTGCGCGCCGACAATCAGCGCATGGCCGAGCGCGCCCAGAAGTTCGAAGCGCAGACCCCGGCCTCCGGATCGGGCCAGTTTGCCGCCGCTCCCACGGCTCCGCGTCCGAACGTCGAGCGCGCTGCGCTCGCCGCCATCGCCGCCGCCGTTGCGGACGTCCCGCAGGCTCCCGCGCCGATGCAGACCTATGGCGACGTCACCGTGCGTCCGATCGCGCAGAAGCCCACGCTGTTCCCGGAGCCCGAGCAGGCGCCGATGGCCATGCATGAGCCGATGACGCCGGAAACCTTCATCCCGCCGCAGGCCGAGCGTGCGCCGGTCCGCACACCGCGGATGCCGCGGATCGAGGAACTTCCGATGCCCGCCCAGGCCGAGCTTCGCCAGGCCCGCGGCGAGGTCGAGGAGGAGACTCCGCAGAAGACCCGGCTGTCGCTGCTCCAGCGCCTCGCCAATGTCGGCCTCGGCCGTCGTGACGAGGAGAGCGAGGCGCCGATCGCGGCCCGCACCGCCGGTCCCGCGATGCCGCCGCTGCCCGATCGCCGCCCCCAGAAGACCGTGGCGCAGCAAATCGCGTCCGCCGAGCCGGTGTCCGAGTATGCCCGTCGTCCCGCGCCGCAGGGCCTGGACATGCATGGCCGTCCCGCGCCTGTTGCCCCGGCGCCACAGGGAGACGACCATCTTGATATCCCGGCCTTCCTGCGGCGGCAGGCGACCTGAGGATTGTTACAATAAGGCAGACGAAAAAAGGTCCCGGCGGGAAGCTTGCCGGGACCTTTTCTTTTGCCCCGTGCATATCCGGATTGCGTGGCCAAGCAACTGATTTTAAATCATTAATTACGTATTCGATGGTTCAGTAAAACTGCCGAAAACGGCTCCGAACTCCGGTCCAATTTGGTTAAGCCTTGGCGCGAATACGGCGGGTTTGGGGTAACAATCGGTAAAAAAGCGTGAGTTGGCGCTGTTTGAGGCAGTGACTATGGTTTGCCGTGACTTGGGGATACGGATTCGGAACGAGCGGTCTAGGCCGCTCAGTCGGGTTCAGTATAAGTCGCGATGGTCGTAGTGGGGCGGTTCCTGATGAAATTTAGCCGGCAAACAACGCTTCGTGCGCAAGCCAGTGTGGCAGGCGTCGGCGTTCATTCCGGTCTTCCCGTCACGCTTACGCTTGGACCCGCGCCTGTCGACGCGGGCTTTGTTTTTGTCCGTACCGGGCTTGAGGGAAGCGACCGCGAAGTTCAGGCCACCGCCGAGCAGGTGATCGCGACCGATTTCGCCACCGTCCTCGGCGATCGCAACGGTCCGCTGGTTTCCACCGCCGAGCATGTGCTTGCTGCGCTGCGGGGCATGGGCGTCGACAACGCCATCATCGAGATCGACGGGCCGGAAGTGCCGATCATGGACGGCAGCGCCGCAGCCTTCGTTGCGGCGATCGACCAGGCCGGCATCGTAACCCAGCCGGCACAGCGCCGCTTCATCCAGGTTTTGAAGCCGATCTCGGTCAAGATCGGCGACTCCTTCGGTGAGATCAGGCCCTATGCCGACGGGTTCCGCGCCGAGGTCGAGATCGACTTCACCAATCCTGTCATCGGCCAGCAGAGCTACGCCTTCGACCTCAACCCGGAGCGTTTCCGCCGCGAAGTCGGCCGGGCCCGGACTTTCGGTCTGATGTGCGACGTTGCGCGGCTCTGGAGCGCCGGCTATGCGCTCGGCGCCTCGTTCGACAACACCGTCGTGTTCGACGAGGAGCGGCTGCTCAACACCGAAGGCCTGCGCTACGCCGACGAATGCGCCCGCCACAAGGTGCTGGATGTGATCGGCGACCTCGCGCTGGCCGGTCTGCCGTTGCTCGGCGCCTACCGCTCGGTACGTGGCGGCCACAAGCTCAACCACGCCGTCCTGACCGCGCTGCTCGCCGACCGCACCGCCTGGCGGGTGGTCGAGGGCGAGGCAGCCCGCCGCACCACGCGTCCGGTGGCCGAAACCGGTCGTGGCATCGTCGGTGGCCGGATCGCCGCGGTCTACGGGCCAGACGTTTCCTGAAGACAGACGTTTCCTGAAGCGGGCGTTTCCTAAGAGAGAGACGGGTCCTGAAGAGACCCGTTGCAATAGGCGTTTGGCGGCGGCTTTCCCCGGGAAACTCCTGGTAACGATGATCGGCTAGGATTGCGGCGCGTTCGCCTTAATCCGGGCGGAATGCCTGCCTATCCGGTTGGTTGAAGATCGTTTTTCGGTTACACCGGCGTGGCTGCATGGCAGGCACCACGGCTATATTTCGCGCCCAGGACGGGGTTCATGGGCTGGCGGACACCGCACCACAGGGCGTCAGGGCAATACTCATGTCGGCACAGCGTATGACGCGCGGATATCTTCAAGTCCTGTCTCGAGAAGTCTCGTCTCGAACCCGTGGGCTGATTCAGGCTGTCGCCCTCTTCGTGCTCGCGCTGCCGCTGGCGGGCTGCGGCACCGGTGCGCTTTGGGACAAGTTCACCGCCAAGGACGACACCTTCGTCGAGGAGCCCGCCGACAAGATCTACAATGAGGGCCTGTACCTCATGAACGAGAAGAAGGACATGAAGGCGGCGAACAAGAAGTTCGAAGAGGTCGACCGCCAGCATCCTTATTCCGACTGGGCCCGCAAATCGTTGCTGATGTCGGCCTACGCGTCGTACCAGGGCGGCGATTATGACAATTGCATCGGCGCGGCCACCCGCTACGTCACGCTGCATCCCGGCAGCCCGGATGCGGCCTACGCGCAATATCTGATTGCCGCCTCGCATTACGACCAGATTCCGGACATCAGCCGCGACCAGACCCGCACCGAGAAGGCGATCGCCTCGCTGGAAGAGGTGGTGCGCAAATATCCGACGTCCGAATATGCGACCTCGGCCAAGGCCAAGATCGAAGGTGCGCGCGACCAGCTCGCCGGCAAGGAAATGAACGTCGGCCGCTATTACGCGCAGAAGCGCGACTACACGGCGGCGATCAACCGCTACAAGGCCGTGGTGACGCAGTATCAGACCACCCGCCATGTCGAGGAGGCGCTGTACCGCCTGACCGAGGCCTATATGGCCATCGGCATCGTCGGCGAGGCCCAGACGGCCGCCGCCGTGCTCGGGCACAATTTTCCTGACAGTCGCTGGTACAAGGACGCCTATAATCTTGTAAAATCAGGCGGTCTCGAACCGAGCGAGAATCAGGGGTCCTGGATTAGCAAGACCTTCAAGAAAATGGGTCTCGGCTAGGAAATAGAGTTCCATGCTGGCGCGTCTGTCGATCCGTGACATCGTCCTGATCGAACGGCTCGATATCGAATTCGCAACGGGCCTCGCGGTTTTGACCGGCGAGACCGGTGCGGGCAAATCCATCCTGCTCGATGCCTTTGCACTGGCGCTCGGCGGCCGCGGCGATGCCGGCCTCGTGCGCCACGGCGCGGAGCAGGGGCAGGTCACTGCCGTATTCGACATCCCAAAAAACCATCCCGCGGCCAAAATCCTCGCGGAGAACGGGCTGGAGGATACTGGCGAGATGATTCTCCGCCGGGTCCAGCTCGCCGACGGCCGCACCCGCGCCTTCATCAACGACCAGGCGATCAGCGTGCAGACGCTGAAGGCGGTCGGTGCTGCCCTGGTCGAGATCCACGGCCAGCACGACGAGCGTGCGCTGGTCGATGCCGCCACCCACCGCCGCCTGCTCGACGCCTTCGCCGGTCTCGAAAAGGATGTCTCGGCGGTCGAAGCGCTCTGGGACGCCCGCCGCACCGCCAACACCGCGCTGGAGGAGCATCGCGCCGGCATGGAGCGCGCTGCGCGCGAAGCGGATTACCTCCGCCACGCCTCGGACGAATTGAAGCAGCTCGCTCCCAAGGACGGCGAGGAGACCTCGCTGGCGTCCCGTCGAACCACCATGATGCAGGGCGAGAAGATCGCCTCCGACCTGCGCGAGGCGCAGGAGGCGGTCGGCGGTCACCATTCGCCGGTCGCCTCGCTGTCGGCCGCCGTGCGCCGGCTCGAGCGCCGCGGCGTCAACTCGCCGGCGCTGGTCGAGCCCGCGGTGAGGGCGATCGACACCGCGATCAACGCGCTGGAGGAAGCCGACCAGCATCTGCAGGCGGCGCTTGCCGCGACCGATTTCGACCCCTCAGAGCTCGAACGCATCGAGGAGCGACTGTTCGCGTTGCGCGCCGCCTCGCGCAAATATTCCACACCGGTCGATGGGCTCGCCGCGCTTGCTGCCAGATACGCCGCCGATGTCGTCCTGATCGATGCCGGCGCCTCACGGCTGAAGAAGCTGGAGCAGGCCGCGATCGAGGCCGATGTGCGCTATGCCGCGGCCGCCAAGAAGCTGTCGATGGCGCGGCAGAAATCGGCGGAGAAGCTCAACAAGGCGGTCAATGCCGAGCTCGCGCCGCTCAAACTCGAACGCGCCAAGTTCATGACCCAGGTCCAGACCGACGAGGCCACGCCGGGTCCGCAAGGGTTCGACCGCGTCGAGTTCTGGGTGCAGACCAACCCGGGCACCAAGCCGGGGCCGATGATGAAGGTCGCCTCCGGCGGCGAGCTGTCGCGTTTCCTGCTGGCGCTGAAGGTCGTGCTGTCCGACCGCGGCTCGGCGCCAACCCTGGTCTTCGACGAGATCGACACCGGCGTCGGCGGCGCGGTCGCGGACGCCATCGGCGGACGGCTGGCGCGGCTCGCCGGCAAGGTCCAGGTGATGGCCGTCACCCACGCCCCGCAGGTCGCCGCCCGTGCCGACCAGCATTTGCTGATCTCCAAGGACGCCCTGGACAAGGGCAAGCGCGTCGCCACTCGTGTCAATGCGCTCGCCGCCGACCACCGCCGCGAGGAGATCGCGCGGATGCTCGCCGGCGCCGAGATCACCGCCGAGGCCAGGGCTGCCGCGGACCGGCTGCTCAAGGCAGCGACGGCTTGATTTCGTGTCCCGGACGCGCGTAGCGCGAGCCGGGACCCCAGAATGTCGCCCCCGATGGGCCCCGGCTCTGCAGCGCACCGCTAAAGAAGCGCTGCGCTGAGTCCGGGGCGCGAGACTTCAACCTGCCTTTACCCTCCCGTCCGCTCCGTCGTATTCAAGCACCATGGCCAGAGCAGTAAAATCCAAAGCAACACCGCTTCGCGACGTCGCCGACCTCACCAAGGCGCAGGCCAAGGTCGAGCACATGCGGCTCGCGCTCGAAATCGAAGGGCATAACGAACGCTACTATCAGGAGGACGCGCCCACCGTCACGGATGCCGAGTATGACGCGCTGCGCCAGCGCTTTAACGCGATCGAGAAGCGCTTTCCGGAATTCGTCAGCGCGGACTCGCCGTCGCAGAAAGTCGGCGCTGCGCCATCGGGCCGCTTCAAGAAGGTGCGGCATTCGGTCCCCATGCTGTCGCTCGACAACGCCTTTGCGGAAGAGGATTTGCGCGACTTCGTCGGCCGCATCGTGCGCTTCTTGAAGCTCGAGGACGACAGGATCGATTTCTCCGCCGAGCCGAAGATCGACGGCCTCTCGATGTCGCTGCGCTATGAGGGTGGCGAGCTCGTCACCGCCGCGACGCGCGGCGACGGCGCTGAAGGCGAGGACGTCACCGCCAACATCCGCACGCTCGAAGACGTGCCGCAAAAGCTTAGGGGACGCAACGTCCCCGATATCTGCGAGGTGCGCGGCGAGGTCTACATGACCAAGAAGGCCTTCCTCGCGCTCAACGAGCGGCAGAAGGCGGAAGGCAGCACCATCTTCGCCAATCCGCGCAACTCGGCCGCGGGCTCGCTCCGGCAGAAGGATCCGACCATCACCGCCTCGCGCCCCCTCGGCTTCTTCGCCTATGCCTGGGGCGAGATGAGCGCGATGCCCGAGGGTACGCAGAGCGGCATGATCGGCTGGTTCGAGCGCTGCGGCTTCAAGACCAATCCACTGACCCAACTCTGTCACTCCGTCGAGGAACTGCTGGCGTTTCATCGTTCGATCGAGGAGCAGCGCGCAAAGCTCGACTACGACATCGACGGCGTCGTCTACAAGGTCGACCGCATCGACTGGCAGGAACGGCTCGGCTTCGTCTCGCGCACGCCGCGCTGGGGCATCGCCCACAAATTCCCCGCCGAACGCGCCATGACGGTGTTGCGCGACATCGAGATCCAGGTCGGCCGCACCGGCTCGTTCACGCCGGTGGGCAAGCTCGAGCCGGTCGGCGTTGGCGGCGTGATCGTGCAGAACGTCACGCTGC
Source organism: Bradyrhizobium sp. WSM4874 (assembly GCF_055811835.1). Taxonomy (NCBI): domain Bacteria; kingdom Pseudomonadati; phylum Pseudomonadota; class Alphaproteobacteria; order Hyphomicrobiales; family Nitrobacteraceae; genus Bradyrhizobium; species Bradyrhizobium sp. WSM4874. The sequence goes on along the minus strand of NZ_JBVVPR010000010.1, from coordinate 155,582 downwards.
ACAACGAGGACTACATCAAGGGCATCGGCAACAAGGGCGAGGTGCTGCGCGAGGGCCGCGACATCAGGATCGGCGACACCGTCGTGATCCAGCGCGCCGGCGACGTCATCCCGCAGGTGGTCGACGTCGTCCTCGATAAGCGGCCGAAGGCTGCCAAGGAATTCCAGTTTCCGAAGAAGTGCCCGTGCCCGCTGCACACCGATGTCACGCGCGAGGAAACGGCGGCGGGAGAGGAGGGCTCACGCGCCCGCTGCACCGGCGAGTTCGCCTGCCCCTATCAGAAGATCGAACATCTGAAGCTGTTCGTGTCGCGGCGCGCCTTCGACATCGACGGCCTTGGCGAGAAGCAGCTCCAGTATTTCTTCGACGAGGGTTTTGTGAAGGAGCCAGCGGACATCTTCACGCTGGAAAAGCGCAATTCGAAACTCAAGCTCGAGGACATCGAGGGTTACGGCGCAACGTCGGTGCGCAATTTGTTCAGCGCGATCGAGAGCCGTCGCAAGATTGCACTGGAGCGCTTTATCTACGCGCTCGGCATGCGCCATATCGGCGAGACCACGGGGCTGGCACTGGCACGCGGCTATGGCTCCTGGGACGCCTTCCACGACGCCAGCCTCAAGGTCGCCAGGGGCGACGAGGAGGCGATGGCCGAGATGGATGCGCTCGACCAGATCGGCGAGACCGTGATCAAGAGCATCGCCGATTATTTCGGCGAGAGTCACAATCGCGGCATCGTCGAGCGGCTGACCAAGGAGGTCGAGATCATCGACGCCGAGAAGCCGAAGAGCAATTCCGCCGTCGCCGGCAAGACCGTGGTGTTCACGGGCTCGCTGGAGAAGATGACGCGTGACGAGGCCAAGGCCACCGCTGAGCGGTTAGGCGCAAAAGTGTCCGGATCGGTGTCCAAGAAAACCGATCTCGTCGTCGCCGGCCCCGGCGCGGGTTCGAAGCTCGCGGAAGCCAACAAGCATGGCGTCAAGGTGCTGACCGAGGACGAGTGGCTGGCGCTGATCGGGGAGTGAGGAGGGCGCGCTGGCGCGTCTCGCTCCGCTGTCATTCCCCGCGAAGGCGGGGAATCCAGTATTCCAGAGACAGTGCGAGGATACGGAAAAGCCGCGGCGTACTGGATCCCCCGCTTTCGCGGGGGATGACACCGAGGTCGTGGCGATCGCCATCCCTTACATCATCCCGCTCTCTTCCTCTTCCGCCTGCCCGATCAGCGTCTCGCTCACCATGATCTCGCGGCGGGGGACGACGAAGATCATCGTGCAGGCGCAGAGCAGGGAGATCGCCAGCACCGCGGCGGTAAGCGGCAGCGTGGTCGCGGAATGGCCGCCGAGATAGGCGCCGAATTGCGACATCAGCGCGCCGATGCCTTGCTGGAGGAAGCCCATCGCACCTGACGCCGTGCCGGCGGCCTCGGGACGGATGCTGATCGCGCCGGCGGCCGAGTTCGCCATTACGAAGGCATTGCCGACCATCACGATCATCTGCGTGCCGAACAGCCAGGCGGGTGCCTCGTTCCAGCCGGCGAAGCTCCAGAGCAGGTTCAACAGGCTGCCGCAAAGCTGGAGCGCGAGGCCGAACCAGATCAACTTCTCCAGCGAGTGCCTGGGCGCAAAGCGCACACAAAGCAGATTGCCGACGAGATACGCAAAACCCGTCGTCGCGAACCACGCGCCGTATTCGGCGCTGGTCCTGCCCATCTGCGTCACCACGATATAGGGTCCGCCGCCGGCGAAGGTGAAGATGATCTGCGAGGCCAGCACCTGGCACATCACGTAGCCGACGAAGGCGCGGTTGCGGATCAGGATGCCGACGTCGCCGCAAAAGCCGCTGCCGGCGGCGCGGTCTCGGCGGGTCTCGGGCAGCGCGATCGCGATGCCGACGGCGACGATGATCGCGGCGACGGTGATGGCGTAGAAGATCGCGCGCCAGCCGAATGCGGTCTCGATCAGGCCGCCGGTGAGCGGGGAGACCATCTGCCCGATCATCAGCGCCGCGACGACGAGGCTGATCATCGAGGCGACGCGGTCGCGCTCGTAGATGTCGCGGATGATGGCGCGGCTCACCACCATGCCGGCGGCGCCGCCCAATGCCTGGAAGAAGCGCGCGGCGATCAGCTGCGGCAGCGTTTCCGCGAAGATGCAGGCGACGCTGGCGACGACCATCAGCGCCAGTCCTCCGAGCAGCACCGGGCGTCGCCCGAAACGGTCCGATAGCGGGCCCATGATGAGTTGCGACAGCGCGATGCCGACCATGTACAGCGACACCGTCATCTGCGCGACCGAGATGTCGCTGCCAAATGTCGTCGCCAGCACCGGCAGCGCCGGAACCAGCATGTAAAGCGAGATCGGCGCGATCCCGGTCATGACGACGAGCAGCAGCAACACCACGCGCGGGGTCGCGAGGTTCTTCGCCGTTTCCGGCGGTTTGCTCATCATGCCGTGCATGCGTGTCCGTCTGGTAGAAATTCGAACCGGACTGTAGCGTGCTGGCACATGACGCATATCGGCGTTTCGGAATGCGGCTATACGGATTCCGGGACGGTTACGATGGCGGTGAAATGATGATGAATTGGGCGCGGTTTGCGTGCCCCGTGACAGGTGTCATTCCCCGCGAAGGCGGGGAATCCAGTATTCCAGAGGCTGCAATTCTATACGGAGAGGCCGCGGCGTACTGGATGCCCCGCTTTCGCGGAGCATGACAGCTGTGGTGGAGAAGCAGCCTTGCGCAAATCGCGTGGTGCTATGCGTCGAGCCCGTGAACGGCGAACTTACGCCTTCAACTCCGCCGTGGCCTGGTCGAGCCAGGCCTTTGTCGTCGCGTCCAGCGCCGGCCGCACCTCGGCCCTGACGCGCGCGTGGTAGGCGTTGAGCCAGTCGAGCTCGTCATTGCTGAGCATGCCGACATCGATCAGCCGGCGGTCGATCGGCGCCAGGGTCAGCGTCTCGAACGCGTTCATCGATTTTTCCGCGCCCTTGATGTCGGCTTCGACCACCAGTTCGAGGTTCTCGATGCGGATGCCGAAACCGTCGGTCTTGTAGTAGCCGGGCTCGTTGGACAGGATCATGCCGCGCTTCAGCGGCGTGGTGCCGAGCTTCGATATCCGCGCCGGTCCTTCGTGCACCGAGAGATAGCTGCCGACGCCGTGGCCGGTGCCATGCTCGAAATCGACGCCGGCGGCCCAGAGATATTGCCGTGCGAGTGTGTCGAGCTGCGCGCCGGTGGCGCCGTCGGGAAAGACCGCCCGCGCGATCGCGATGTGGCCGCGCAGCACACGCGTGAAGCGGTCGCGCATCTCGTCGGTCGGCTCGCCCACGGCCATGGTGCGGGTGACGTCGGTGGTGCCGTCTTCATATTGTGCACCTGAATCGATCAGCAGCAGATCGCCGGGCACGATCCGCCGGTTGCTCTTGCGGGTGACGCGGTAGTGCACGATCGCGCCATTCGGGCCGGTGCCCGATATGGTCGGGAACGACACGTCCTTGAGCGCGCCGGTGTCGCGGCGGAACGTCTCCAGTGCCTCGACCGCGTCGATCTCGGTGAGCTTGCCGCTTGCCGCCTCGCGGTCGATGAAGGCGAGGAAGCGTGCCAGCGCCACGGCGTCGCGCCGGTGCGCCGTTTGCGTGCCCTTGATCTCGGTCGTGTTCTTGACCGCCTTGAGCAGCGCGATCGGATCGCTGCCGCGCACCGGCTTGCCGCCGGCACCCGTGATCAGCCGGCTGAGGGCGTCGGCCGCGGTCGCATTGTCGAGCGCAATCGATCCACCGCTCTTGGCGAGCGCCATCAGCGTCGGCGCCATCGCATCGGGCTCGCGCACGTCGGCGGACTGCTCGAGATGGTCGCGAGTCAGATTTGAGAGCTTGCGGTGATCGATGAAGATGGTGGGGCGGCCGTCCTTCGGCACCAGCGCATATGACAGCGGCAGCGGCGTATGCGCGACGTCGGCGCCGCGGATGTTGAAGGTCCAGGCCACGGCATGGCTGTCCGACAGCACCAAGGCATCGACCCCGAGCTTGCCGATCTCGCTCCTGATCTGCGTCAGCTTCTCGGCTTCAGTCACGCCGGCATGTTGCATCCCGTGCACCGTGACCGGCGCAATCGGCGGCTGTGGCCGGTCCTGCCAGATCGCATCGACCGGATTGCTGTCGACCGCGACCAACTCGGCACCGGCCTTGGTGCAGGCGGCGGCCAAACGCTCGGCTGCCGAAAAAGTGTGCAACCACGGATCAAATCCGAGGCGGTCGCCGGCCTTCAGGTGTGCCGATATCCAGCTTTCCGGCGGGGGATCGATCAGAGATTCCACGGCCCAGGCCCTTGAATCGACCTGCTTGGCCGCCTGGATCGTGTAGCGTCCATCGACGAAGACCGCAGCCTCGTGCGTCAGCACCACCGCTAGCCCCGCCGAGCCGGTAAAACCGGTTAGCCAGGCCAGACGCTCTTCCGACGGCGGCACATACTCATTCTGCTGCTGATCGGCGCGTGGAATCACGAAACCGGTCAGCTTGCGGCGGGCGAGTTCTTCACGGAGCGCGGCCAGCCGGGCGATCAGTGCGACGCCGGCCTCGGGCTCCTCGAATGTCTGGAAGTGCGCTTCGAACATGGTGGATCACTTTAGGATCATGCGGATCAGTCCGCAATGTAGACGCATTTGAGGTCGCATCTGGCATGGACTGTGCTTGAACAAGTTCCATTCGAATTGAATGGAGTACAGGATGCGGCAGTTGCGCTTCGTCCGGATAACAGGGAAATTCGAGCAAGTTGTTCATCTCAACGACGAGGGGACACTCGATGCCAGCGTTCACGTTTGAGAAGATTACGCCGCCGGTGCGCCGCGTTCCGGCTGCGGCGACAACACCGAAGAAACCGCGCGGCCTCATCAGCCAGATGATCGACCGTTTCGCCGAACGCCGTGCGAGGCGCGCCTCGCAGGCCGAGCGCGCGATGCGCCGGGACGAGAAGGCCGCAAAGTAGCGGCATCTACTGCAGCACCCGTACTCACCCCATCTTCCGCAGCAGCAGGCTGCTCCACCCTTCGATCCGCAGGTGCTTCAGAGGCACGAGGCAGCGCGCGCGGTAGGCGGCGATCACGGCGGGGACCTGGGGCGTCAACAGGCCGGAGAGGATGACGCGCCCGCCAGGGGCGAGGTGCCGCGTCAACGGGCCCGCCAATTGCCGTAACGGATTGGCAAGGATGTTGGCCAGCACCAGGTCGAACGGGCCGCATCTGCCGAAATCAGCCGCAGCGAAGCCGGTGGCGCGGATCACTCGCACATGGTGACCGACCTCGTTCAACAAGGCGTTCTCGGCTGCCACCTTGACCGAGGCCGGGTCGATGTCGGAGGCCAGCACCGCGTGATGCAGCGCCTTCGCCGCCGCTATCCCGAGCACGCCGGTCCCGGTGCCGAGGTCGAGCACGCGGCCGGGCCGGGTGCTTTTCAGGACATGGTCAAGCAGGAGTAAACAGCCGCGTGTGGTGCCGTGATGGCCGGTGCCGAAGGCGAGAGCGGCCTCGATCTCGATGGCGAGCTTGTTTGGCGGCACGCGGTCGCGGTCATGGCTGCCGTGGACGACGAAGCGCCCGGCCGGCACCGGGATGAGATCTTCCAGGCTTGATTTGACCCAGTCCCTGGCTTCGACGGTGTCGAAGGCCAGCGTGTCCGCGATCTCATTTCCTGCTGAGGTTGCAACAAGTTCGCGAAGCCACGCCCGGTCCGGCGCGTTCGCGAAATGCAGCGCGACGTCCCACTGTCCGTTAGGCTGCTCGAAGGCGGCGACCGCCGCATCGTCCTCGAAGAACATTTCGGTGAGGACGTCGACAATGCGCCTGGCGGCGATCTCGCTGCCGATCGAAAAACTGGCGCGATGGGTGGAGGGCTGCATTCTCAGGGTTCCGTCCGGTTCAATTTTTGGAACTTTTGTTCCCAATTTTTCGCATAACTTGCATTCTTGAGATTAACCCGACCGCAGGTTGTAGGACGTAAATTTGCGGATGTTGGGCAAACCACACAGCTCGAAATGGAATAGGAGGCGAGACTTGAAGCGCATGATTTTGAAGTTCTGGACCGACGATTCAGGTGCAACCGCAATCGAATACGGCCTGATCGCAGCAGGTATCGCGCTGGCGATCATCACCGTGGTGAACGGCCTGGGCACCACGATGAACGAGAAGTTCACCTCGATTAGCACCTCCTTGAAGTAATTTCCGCCTCCCTTTTCCGGCGGGGCCATTTCTCCATACGACTGCTTTCGACCAGCGCCCGCCGGGGGGAATTGCCCCCTGGCGGGCGACGTCGTTTTTGGGGGGCTTTCACAGAATGCCCACAGGCTATCCGCTCGCTTGTCCGGACATTGGCCACAGATTGTCCCGCCGCTCATCCCCGGATTTTCCACCAACTTGTACCAGGCATGGACGAGCGTAACCCACAGCTCTTCCACAGCTCTGCCAACAACCTGTCCACAGCTTATCCCCGGGCTTATCCACGCCTTCCGAACAGCGACCTGTGATCTCTCAGGATCGCCTGCGCGGCGTTGTGGCCGGGGGCGCCGGTGACGCCGCCGCCGGGGTGGGCGCCGGAGCCGCAGTGATAGAGGCCCCTCACGGGTCCGCGATAATCGGCGTGGCCCAGCATCGGCCGCGCCGAGAACAGCTGGTTCAGCGTCAGCGCGCCGTGGAAGATGTCGCCGCCGAGCAGGCCGAATTGCCGTTCGAGATCGAGCGGTGACAGGATCTGGCGGCCGAGCACGCTTGCCGCAAAACCCGGCGCGTATTTGTCCACCGTCGCGATCATGAGGTCGGCGACCTCGTCGCGATGGTCGTCCCACGACTTTCCATCGGGAAGCTCCGGCGCGACATGCTGGCAGAACAGGCTCGCGACATGTTGTCCTGCGGGCGCGAGGGTATCGTCGAGCGTCGAGGGGATCAGCATTTCCACGACCGGCTCTCGACTCCAGCCGTGCGCGCGGGCATCGAGAAAAGCGCGGTCCATGTAGCCGAGATCAGGGGCCAGGATGATGCCGGAGGTGAGATGATCGCCGTCGCCCGGCAGCGCCGTGAAGGAGGGCAGGCGGTCCAGCGCCACGTTCATGCGGAAGGTGCCGGAGCCGTTCTTCCAGTGCCGGATGCGGGCGAGGAAGTCGGCCGGCAGCGCATCGGCGGCGACCAGCCGCGTATAGAGCAGCTTCGGATTGACGTTGGCCGCGACATATTTCGCGCGGATGGTTGTGCCGTCCTCCAGCGCCACGCCGACCGCGCGGTCGCGCTCGACGATGACCTCGCGCACGCCCGCATCGGTGTCGATCACAACGCCGCGGTCGCGTGCGGCGCGCGCCATGGCTTGCGTGATCGCGCCCATGCCGCCGATGGCGTGCCCCCAGACGCCCTTCTTGCCGTTCACCTCGCCGAAGGCGTGATGCAGCATCACATAGGCCGAGCCCGCGGCGTAAGGGCTGGCATAATTGCCGACGATGGCATCGAAGCCGAACAGCGCCTTGACCAGATCATGCTCGAAACGTTCATCCAGCATCTCGCCGGCCGAGCGGGTGAAGAGATCGAGCAGGCTGCGGTTCTGCTCCAGCGATAGCCCACGAAGGATGTTGGCGCTCTGGAACGCGTTCACGGCTTCGCGGATCGAGGCCGTGCCGAAACCGTCGAGCAGGTTTGGCGGCGCGCGCAGCACGAACTGCCGGAGCACGTCGGCGATCTCTTCGAGCTCGCGCGAAAACCCATCGAGCGCGTTTGCATCATGCGCGCTCAGCCGTGCGACGGACGCCTGCGTCCGCCCCTGGCCGGTGAGGAGATAGCTGCCGTCGGGCGCGGGCAGAAAATTCTGCGCGCGCCGTTCGACGATCCGCAGGCCCTGCTCGGCCAGCTTGAGGTCCCGGATCACCTGCGGATTGAGCAGGCTCACGGTGTAGGCCGCGACCGAATTGCGGAAGCCGGGATGAAACTCCTCTGTGACCGCGGCCCCGCCGACCACCTTGCGGCGCTCGACCACGCGCACGCGCAAGCCGGCCATCGCGAGATAGGCCGCGCAGGTGAGGCCGTTATGGCCAGCGCCGATGATGACGACGTCGGTTTCGATCATGCGTCCCTGGTGGTGTCATTCCGGCGTGCGCGAAGCGCGAACTGTGGTGCGGGCTCCGCACCGGAGAATGTGGAGGTTCCGGGTTCGATGCTCCGGGCCGCGCTTCGCGGTCCCGTCGCATCGCCCCGGAACGACCGTCTTATATCAAGCATTCCCCGCTGCAACATCACGAGACCCTTTATTGCTCGTTCAGGCGCCTTGTGCTCCATTGCGCGCGCCCGGCGCCCGCCGGGATTATGCCGGAGCTTCCATGGATTCGATCGTGCAACCCGCCGCCACGGAGCAGCCGTCCTCGTCGCGCAACCGGCTGCTGCTGACGGTCTACACCGCCGCGATCTTCGTCAGCGCGCTGTTGCTGTTCTCGGTGCAGCCGCTGTTCACGAAGATGGTCCTGCCGCGGCTCGGCGGCTCGCCGGCGGTGTGGTCGGTGGCGATGGTGTTCTTCCAGTCGCTGCTGCTGGCGGGCTACGCCTATGCGCATGTGTTGATGCAGGTGAGGAACCGCATCGTTCCGGTGGTGGTGCATCTCCTGCTGCTGATCGCAGCCTTCGTCACGTTGCCGCTCGGCATCGCCTCGGCCTATGGCGAGCCGCCCGGCTCGGGCTACGCGATCTGGCTGCTCGGCCTGTTCGTGATCTCGATCGGGCTGCCGTTTTTCGCGCTCGCCGCCAACAATCCGTTGCTGCAGGCCTGGTTCGTCCGCACCGGGCATCCTGCCGGACATGATCCCTATTTCCTCTATGCGTCCTCCAACGTCGGCAGCTTTCTCGCCCTGCTGTCCTATCCGTTCCTGCTGGAGCCGATGTTCACGCTGCACACGCAGAACCGGCTCTGGACCGGCGGTTACGGCATTCTGATCCTCCTGATCGCGGCATGTGGCGTGCTGCTGTTGCGCTCGCCGAAGCTGGCCATGGTCGATGCGCGCACCGAGGATATCAACGCGCCGGCGCCCGGTTTCATGACGCGGCTGCGCTGGATATTCCTCGCCGGGGTGCCGTCCGGCCTGCTCATCGCCGTCACCGCGCACATCTCGACCGACGTTGCGGCCGCGCCGCTGCTGTGGGTGCTGCCGCTGTCGCTGTACCTCTTGACCTGGGTGGTGGTGTTCCAGTCGCGGCCGCTGCTGCCGCACAAATGGATGCTGATGCTCCAGCCGGTCGCGATTGCGGGCGTCGTCTTCCTGCTGGCGTTCGGCGGCGAGCAGAACCTGCTGCTGACGCTCGGTGGCCATCAATTGTGCTTCTTCGTCATCGCCATGGCCTGCCACGGCGAATTGGCGCGGACCCGGCCTGCCGCCAAATATCTCACCGGTTTCTATGTCGCGCTGTCGTTCGGCGGCATGGTCGGCGGCCTGTTCGCAGGGCTCGTCGCGCCGTTCACATTCTCCTGGATCGCCGAATACCCGATCCTGGTTGCGCTTGCCGCGCTGTGCCGTCCGCCCGCGAACGAGCGGCTGGCGGGCATCGTCAAATGGTACTGGCTGGCGCTTGCCGCGCTCGCCGTGGTGCTCGTTGCGCCGTCCATCATGACGGGCGGGCTGTCGACCTGGTTCGAGGATCACCGGGTCTGGGCGGCTGGCGGCGTCGGCGTCCTCGCCGCGCTGCTGGCACTGGCGGTCAACGCCGACCGCTGGAAGATTTTCGCCACCGTCGTGCTCGCGCTGGCGTTGATCCGGGTTTATCCGGCGGACGAAGGCCGCGTCACCACGGTGCGCAGCTTCTTCGGCGTGCACAAGATCGTGGTGACGCCCGGCGGCTATTTCCACGTGCTGATGCACGGCACCACGATCCACGGCGCCGAGCGTTTCCTCAACAATGACGGCACGCCCGTCACCGGCCGGCCCGAGCCGATCACCTACTATCACAGGGATGGCGGCATCGGTCAGGCCGTCACCGCGATCCGCGAGCGCAAGGGCGCGCCGCTGAAGGTTGCCGCAATCGGCGTCGGATCGGGCACGCTCGCCTGCGCTGCCGAGCCCGGCGAAAGCTGGACCTTCTTCGAGATCGACCAGTCGATGGTCGACGCGGCAAGCGATCCGAAGAATTTCCGCTACATTTCGAGCTGCATGCCGGGCCTGAAGCCGGTGATCGGCGATGCCCGCCTCACCTTCGCGAAGGAGCCGGACGGCGCCTATGATCTCATCATCGTCGACGCCTATTCGTCGGATGCGATCCCGATCCATCTTGCCACCGAAGAGGCGATGAAGATCTACAAGGACAAGCTCGCTCCGCACGGTGCCGTGGTGATGCACGTCTCCAACCGCCACCTCGATCTCGAGACTGTCGTGGTCGGCATCGCCGATGCCAACGATCTCAAGAGCTGGGTCTACAACGAGGATTCGGGGCGCGATGGCGACTACATCTTCTCGACCGACGTCGTCATCTCCGCCCGCGAGGATGCCGACGTCGGCAGGCTCGCATCGTCGAAATCATGGGAGCAGACCGAAGCCGACGACAGGGTGCGGGTCTGGACCGACGATTACTCCAACATTTTGGGCGCGCTGTACCGGCGCTTGCGGGACGGGGAGTAGGCTTCGCGCCACTCATGGTCTCGTGCCCCCGACGCTGCGCAGCACGAAGTGATGCGCAGCAGAGCCGGGGCCCATCGCAACTTCTGGGTCCCCGGCTCTGCGGAGCAGCGTTGCACGCTGCACCGCGTCCGGGACACGAGCCCTGGTCTTAAGGCTCCACCGCTGTCCCCGCCGGCAACGCAATTCCCTTCTCCCCCGCGACCTGTCGCAGCAAATCGGGCCTGTCGGAGATGATGCCGTCGACGCCGATCTCGATCATGCGCGCCATGTCTTCGGGTTTGTTGACCGTCCAGACCACGACACGCAGCCCGAGCGCATGGGCCTCGGCGATCAGTGCCGCGGTCACATCGCCGAAATAGGGCGACCAGACCGCGCCGCCCGCAGCCTTGATGGTTCGGGGAAGCGACCCGCCATGGTCGGCCGGGCTGAATCCCGCCGTCCAATTGGTCGCCTTGTCCAGCGCCACCGTCTGGCCCGAGCCGCGCTGGAGCGTCAGGTACACCGTCGGCATCTTCGGTGCCCGCTGCTGGACCAGCAGCAGGGTTCGCCAGTCGAACGACTGGATCATGACGCGGTCGGAGAATTTTGCGGCTTCGACCACGCCGAGCAGCCTGGTAACGAAAGCTTGCGGATCGAGCGTCTCGTTCGGATGGTTGGGATCGATCTTGGTCTCGATGTTGAAGCGCACGCGCGTGTTGCCGGATTTGCGCACCAGCGCGAACAGCTCGCTCAGGGTCGGAATGCGGGTCCCGGGCATGGCGCGCTGGTCGGGGAATTGTTTCGCGTAAGGGCTGTCTGGCCGGATCTCGCCGACGTCATAGGTCCTGACGTCGGCGAGCCGCAGTTTCACGAACGGCGTGCCGGGAGGCGCGATGTAGGCGCCGCTCGCATCCCGCGCGAGATCAGGATTGAGCCCGCGCTCATGCGAGACGACGACTTCGCCGTCGGCGGTGATGCCGACGTCGAGCTCCAGCGTGTCCACGCCCATCGACAGCGCGTTGGCGAAGGCCGGAAGCGTGTTTTCCGGCAGCAGTGCCCGCCCGCCGCGATGGGCCTCGATGTCGAAGGCCGAATCAGATCCCGAATCGAATCCCATGGCCGGTCCCGCAATGAGAAGTGACAGTACGGTCAAGATCGTCGCAGCACGTGACGGCATGGCGGCTCGAGGGGCAAGCGGAAAGGGTGATATTTCAACGCATTTGGGCGTGTCCGGCCCATAGTATAGGCTTTCGTGGCTGTTGAAAGCTTGGGCGGTGGCTTGGGTTGCGGCCGCCGCAGGGGTATGTACTCATAGTCGGCGCCCTGGAAATCCGCCCGTGCAGCAGCAACGCGATCATCGAATTATCCGCAGCCGGCATTTTCGCCGGATGCAGCGGCGGCATTTCATCATCTTCGACGTTTTGCCCTTCCTCGGCACGCTGCTGGCACTGGCCCTTCTGCTCTATCGCCCGATCGGCGCGATGGAGCTTGGCCTGTTCGTTGGCTTCTGGCTGGTCACCGGCATCGGCCTTACCGTCGGTTATCACCGGCTCTTCACCCACCGCGCCTTCGCGACTTCCACGGCGATGAGTGCGATCCTGGTCGTGATGGGATCGATGGCCGGCCGCGGTCCCATGCTGTCCTGGGCGGCAATGCACCGCCGGCACCACGAATTGTCCGATCACGACGGCGATCTGCATTCGCCGCGGCTGCACGGCGAGGGCGCATTCGGCCGCCTGCGCGGCTTCCTGCACGCGCATTTGACCTGGATGATCGAGCACGATTATCCCAACGTTGCGCACTATGTCCCGGATCTGATGGCGGATCGCAGGCTCGTTGCCGTCAACAGCTACTATTACACTTGGGTCGGTCTCGGCCTGGTGCTGCCGGCCGCGATCGGCGGCCTCGCCACCATGAGCCTGTGGGGCGCACTGACCGGCTTACTGTGGGGCGGCGTGGTGCGCATGTTCGTGGTCGAACAGACCATGTCGGCCATCAACTCCGTGATGCACAGCTTTGGCGCGCAGCCCTTCGTCACCCGCGACGACAACAGCCGCAATCTCGGCGTGATGGCCTGGCTTGCCTGGGGCGAGGGCTGGCACAACAACCACCACGCCTTTCCCTATTCCGCGGCGTTCGGCCTGCGCTGGTTCGAGTTCGATCCCGGCTTCATCTTCATCCGGGCTCTGGAAGCGCTCGGACTGGCCTGGGACGTCAAGGTGCCCAGCGAGGAGAAGATTGCGCGACGCATGCTGCGGCAGCCGGGCGACGCCGCGCCCGACCTCGAAACGGGCTGAGCATCATCCGCCGGCTCACGCCGGCGATGGCGCGGCTTTGAACCGATGCTGTTCAACGACTATCCCTTTCTCCTGGTGTTCCTGCCCGCGGCGCTGCTGATCTATCGCCTGACCGATCCTCATCCGCAGTGGCGCATCGGCGTTCAGGTCGCGCTGTCGCTCGCCTTCTACGCCTGGGGCAGCCCGTCATTCATCCTGCTCCTGATCGGCTCGATTGCGATCAACTGGCTCGCCTCGGTCGCCTATGGGCGCGTGAAGTGGCCGGCGGTGCTGACGCTGGTAATCGTGCTCGATCTCGCGCTGCTGGCGCTGTTCAAATACGCCAACTTCCTTCTCGCCAATCTCGGCCTCGTCCTCGGTACGACGCTGCCGGTGCTCGACATTGGTCTGCCGCTCGGCATCTCCTTCTTCACCTTCCACCACATCATGTACCTGGTCGATCTGAAGCGCGGCAGGGCGCCGCTCTATGCGCTCGACCGCTACGCGCTCTACATCGTCTTCTTCCCGCAGGCGATCGCCGGCCCCCTGGCGCGCTGGTCGGAGGTGATGCATCAGTTCGGCAGGCAGGTCTATGTTCCGGGCTGGCAGCGCCAGTTCTGCGTCGCGACCTGCTTCATTGCGATCGGCCTGTTCGAGAAAATCGTGATCGCCGACGGCCTCGCGCATCTGCTCGATCCCATCTACGCGCAGGCAGCGAATGGGCCGTTGCCCAGCGGCGATGCGTGGCTCGCCTTCTGCTTCTCTTTCCAGATCCTGTTCGATTTCTCCGGCTATTCCGACATCGCGATCGGCCTCGGTCTGCTGTTCGGCGTGCAGCTGCCGTACAATTTCAATGCGCCGCTGCGCTCGACCAATATCCAGGATTTCTGGCAGCGCTGGCACATCACATTGATGCTGTTCCTGCGCGACTACGTGTTCTATCCGCTGGTCAATCTGCGTCTTTTGCCGCGGAGCTGGCTGCCCGTGCAGTTTTTCGGCGCGATGATGATCACGATGGCGCTGTGCGGCCTCTGGCACGGCGCGAGCTGGACCTTCGTACTGTGGGGCGTGCTGCACGGGCTTGCGCTGGTCGCCTCCACGCTGTGGCGTCGCTATGGCCCGAATTTCCCGTCATGGCTCGGCTGGGCGCTCACCGTGTTGTTCGTGCTCGCGACCGGCGTGATTTTTCGCGCGGGATCGGTGGAGGCGGCATGGCATGTCTTCGCCGGATTGGTTTCGCCGCTGCCGCTCGAGCGCGGAAAGCATTTGTGGCCGCTGATCGCAGCGCCGCTGTTCGCCTTCCTGCTGCCGGCGAGCCAGGACATCGTGGCGGTGCTCACGCGCCGTCCCAATCCGTGGCTCGCAGGTCTGCTCGGTCTTGGGCTGTTCGCATTGCTGCTTCACATGGGTGGTCGGGATCTCCATGAGTTCGTCTACTTCAAGTTCTGAGACCGACCCCGGCTGGGGCCGGAGCTTGCTCGCGTGTCTGGGCACGCTGATCGGGGCTGCGCTGCTGGTGCTCGCATTGATGGTGGCGGTCGATCCCTATGACAGCGGCAAGCTCGGCCTGCTTGGCATCGACGGTGTCGATAATCGTCTGACCCAGATCACGGCCGCGAGCCGCGCGCGGAATCCGGATTTCAATGCCGCCATCCTGGGTAATTCGACGGCGCAGATGGTCGAGCCGACGGAATTGTCGCGCGCAACCGGCCTGCGCTTCGTGCAGCTCTACATGACCGGTGCGTTTCCCCGCCAGGAACTCGCGGTGCTGGACTTCTTCCTCCGGAATCACCGGGAGGTCGGCGCACTGGTGATCGTGACGGACCCCGGCTGGTGCGCGCATGCTCGGTCCAAGGAGGAGGGCGGCGTCCCGTTTCCCGACTGGCTCTATGACAGAAGCGTCGTCACCTACGCCGCACGGCTGATCACCTGGCAGGCAATCGAGCACGCCTTTCAACGCATCAGTATCGGCCTTGGCCGGCGACCACGGATGAATCCTGACGGCTTTGTCAGCTACGAGGACATCTGGCCGCCGGGCCAATTCAAGGAAGTCGGCTGGCCCAGGGATCCGGCGCCGTCCTTGTCCGCCGAGATGCGGGCGACATTCCCCGAGATCGCTGCGCTGGCAGATATTGTCAGGGCATTGCCGGCCGATGTGCCCGTCGTCATCATCGTGCCGCCGACCTTCGCGACCACCGTGCCGAAGCCCGGCACGGAAGCGGCCCTGGAGCGCAGCGCCTGCGACGCCGCGCTGAAGAAAGTGGTCGCGGGCCGGCCGCGCAGCAATTTCATCAACTATCGCGTTGACAACGATCTCACGCGCGACCGCGCCAATTTTGCCGACTTCATCCACTATCGCCCAATCCTCGCGCGCAAGATCGAGCAGGGGATCGCCGCGAGCCTGCGCGATGGGGAGAGCGCGAAGATCGACTTCTGAATCGTCTCAGCCGAGCTGGTCGAAACCGCCATCGAGCCAGAGCTTGCGCGCCAGCTTGCGCTGGATCTTGCCGCTGGTGGTCTTCGGCAGGGTGCCGGGCCGGATCAGCGCGATGTGGCGCGCGGAGAGTTCGTGGTTGTCGGTGACGGCCTCGCGAATCCGGCCCTTGATCGCTTCGGTGTCGATCGAGTGGCGCGCGGTGCGCTCGATTTCCTGGACGATGACGAGCGCCTCGTCGCCGGTCTCGTCCGGCACCGAGAACGCCGCGCCGCAGTTTTCGCGCAAAGCTTGGTCGAGGGACTGCACCGTGCGCTCGACGTCCTGGGGATAATGGTTGATGCCGCGGACGACGATGAGGTCCTTGATCCGTCCCGTGACGAACAATTCGCCTGTGACGTCGATGAAGCCGAGGTCGCCGGTGCGCAGCCACGCCCCGTCTTCGCCGGCAAGCTGCGCATTGAGCCCCTCGCGCGTCGCCTCGTCGTTGCGCCAATAGGCGCGTGCGACATTGGCCCCGTTCACCCATATCTCGCCGACGCGGCCCGCGGGCAGGCGCGTCCGATTGTCCACGATCGCGATCTGTTCGCCGGTGAGCGCGCGCCCGCAGCCGACGACGATCTGCGTGTCTTCGGCGCTGGAAGGCGCTTCCGCCGCGTGCGCCTGAAGCGCCGTGCGGCTCAGGCTGCGTGTGACATGACCGCCGCCGCGGCGTCCGCCGGAAATCAGGAGCGTCGCTTCCGCCATTCCGTAGGCGGGATAGATCGCGCGCGGGTCGAAGCCGTGCGGCGCAAATGTCTGGGCGAACCGTTCGATGGTTTCCGCATGCACCGGCTCTGCGCCGTTCAGCGCGATCCTGAGCGAGGACAGATCGATGCCTTCCATCTGGTCGGCGCGATAGCGGCTGACGCAGAGGTCGAAGCCGAAATTCGGGCTGCACGCCACTTCCGCGCGATAATGCGAGATCGCGCGCAGCCAGCCGAGCGGCCGCTGCATGAACGCGTTCGGCGCCATCAACACGCAGGTCGCCCCGACATAGAGCGCCTGCAGCGCGTTCAGGATCAGCCCCATGTCGTGATAGAGCGGCACCCAATTGACGTAAGTCGATTGCCGGGTGTTGCCGAGCCCGAGCCGGATCATCTCGAGATTGGCAAGCAGATTGGCGTGGCTCACCATCACGCCCTTGGGCGCGGACGTCGAGCCGGAGGTGTATTGCAGGAAGGCGATGTCGTCCCGCGCCGGCTCGGGTAGTTCGATCGTCTCGCCGTCGGCCGCGGCGAGATCGACCTCGATCCATCGAATGTTCTCCTGCGTGAAGCGTGCCCGCAGATCCCCACGGAGCGCGATGGCCGAATTGGTGAGTGCCAGCGTCGGCGTGCAATTGGCGAGTATCGTGGCGCTGGCGTCGCGCGCGCTGTTTCGCCGCGGCATCATCATCGGCACGGCGATGATGCCGGCCATCAGACAGCCGAAGAACGCCACCATGAATTCGATGCCGGGCGGAAACACCAGGATGGCGCGGTCGCCCGGACGCGCAGCCGCAGTCAGTCGCGACGCGAGCGCGGATGCGGAGTGATGCAGTTGGCGGAAGGTGAGGACAGCTTCCTCCGCCCCGCGATCAGAGACGAAGACATAGGCGCGGTCGTCGGCCTGCTCCTCTGCACGCCGGGCCAGCAGTGCCACGAGCGAGCGGAAGGTTTCCATGGGTTGCGCCGGCTTCAGCCGCCCTCAGGCGGCGGGGCGGATTGCGCGCTTGTCGGCGAGAAATCGCGACAGCGCCTCAACGGTCGGATGGTCGTAGAAGTCGTCGGTCGATAGTTCGAGGTCGAGCTTCTCCTCGAGCTCCATCATCAGGTAGACCAGCATCGCCGAATCGAGCCCGAGGCGGCTGAACTTCGTGCCGATGTCGACGCGGTCCTTCGAAATGCGCAGGATATTTGCCAGGGCGGTAACGCAGAAATCCGAAATCTGCTCGCGTGTCATGTCATGCCCCAGAAACAATGGGAACGACAATACGGGCGCCCCCCTGGTTGTCAATTTGGTCGGAACGCCGCTGCGTTGAAGGTTGTGGACTGTTGCTTCCTTGCGTCGGCCGGTGCCCAATCCGTGTACCGGCTGGCGCTATTTCCTGCGCTCCACTGCGGCAAGCGCCCGTCGCCGCAGCGGCTTTCTGATTCGCTGGCGCGGCAACGCCGCGTCCCAGATAGGGTCAGTTCTGGTAGTAATAGCCACGCGGCTGGTAAACCTGCCGGGGCTGCGGCTGATAGTAGGTGCCGTTGCCCTGATTGTAATATTGCTGCGGCTGCTGCTGATAGACCTGCGCGTCATAGATCGGGCGGCTCCCGCGCGGGGCGGGGTAGCGCGCGCCGGTGTCGCTGCCGTCGGCTGGATAGATGTAGTTGTCGTCCTGCGGCATGTAGCGGCGGGCAGGCGCGGCCTGAGGCGCCAGGTTCACGGGATCGCCTGATGTGGCGTATTGCTCTTCGGCGGGCTGCGGCGCGCGGGCCACTGCGGTGGGGTTGCGGCCACGCGGATTGCGCGCCAGCGCCACCTGCGCCGAGCCGGTCAGCGTTACCGTGGTGTTGAGCACGCCCTGCTGCTGCACCAGCGCGTAGAGCGTCGTGGCATTCTGGCGCGACAGTCGCACGCAGCCATGCGAGGCGGGGGTGCCGAGCCGGCCGACCGAGTCGGTGCCATGGATGGCGTGCCCGACCTTGGTAAAGAAGATCGCGTGCGGCATCGGCGCGTCGTCGAATTCCTTGGAGTAGTGATCCTCTTCCATGCGGAAGGTGCGGAACGCGCCGTTCGGCGTCTCCCGCGAGGGGATGCCTGTCGACACCGGCCAGTGGTAGCGCGCGACGCCGTCGACGGCGACGGTCATCTGCTGATTGTCCTTGTCGACGGTGATCTCGACCTTGGCCTGCGCGGTGCCCGCGCTCAAAAGCATCAGGGAGGTGAAAGCAATAAAAAACGAACGCATCTGACTTCTGGCCTCCGGCCTGTTCACACTAGGCGCCGCGGCTCTCCGTTCCCCGGCGTGCACTATGCCTGCAATCCGGCTTTCGTTCCAGCGGCCTGCCAGCCCATCGTTAACGGGACGCCCGGCGTAAGCAAGGCCGCTTTGTGCCGCAAAGCCAGCGGCGGTGCTGACATTTTCGCGAGCGGGAGATGCGTTCACAACGCCGACAATTGGTCACATTGGCGCAACCATTTGGCTGCATCGGCGTTGCGATTGACCTGCCTTGGCTGGCGACCTCCGCCGCTGGTTTTACCTTTGGGAATGAAGATGAACAGAGTTTGTGCCGCCGCCGCTTCACGGCCGGCTGGTCTGCCTTTCCGCCTGCTCTTCGCTGGCGCCGCCGTTCTGGCCGCGCTGTCCTGCATCCCACAGCCTGGCCATGCCCAAGGCATCGTTCGGGGCGCCCAGGAGGGTTCTTATGAAGGCAACCGGATCGCCGGCCCCGTGGGCGGCGTGGTGGGTGGCGCGGTCGGCGCCGGTGTCGGCGGTGCCGTCGGCGCGGTCGAGGGGGTGTTCGGCATTCCCCATCGCGGCCACCGTCGCTGCCGCGGCTATTACGACGGGTACAACCGCTTCCACTGTTATCGGTAACCCTTCGGCGATTCCGGGGCGCACCAGTGCCCCCGGAATGACGGCCAGGATCAGTTCTTCAACCGATACCCCGTGCGGAAAATCCACCAGATCGCGACCAGACAGATCACCAGGAACGCCGTGGTCATGCCGATGCTGACGGCCATGCTGACGTCCGCGATCTCGTAGAAGCTCCAGCGGAAGCCGGAGATCAGATAGACGACCGGATTGAGCAGCGCCACCGTGCGCCAGGCGGGCGGCAGCATGTCGATGGAATAGAAGCTGCCGCCGAGGAAGGTCAGCGGCGTCACCACCAGCATCGGGATCATCTGCAGCTTTTCGAACCCGTCGGCCCAGATGCCGATGATAAAGCCGAACAGGCTGAACGTTACCGCCGTCAGCACCAGGAAGGCCAGCATCCAGACCGGATGATGGATGTGCAGCGGCACGAACAGGCCGGCCGTGGCGAGGATGATCAGGCCGAGGATGATCGATTTGGTCGCGGCCGCGCCGACATAGCCGAGCACGATTTCGAAATAGGAGATCGGCGCCGACAGGATCTCGTAGATCGTGCCGGTGAATTTCGGGAAGTAGATGCCGAACGAGGCGTTTGCGATGCTCTGCGTCAGCACCGAGAGCATGATCAGGCCCGGCACGATGAAGGTGCCATAGCTGACGCCCTCGACCTGGCTGATGCGCGAGCCGATCGCGGCGCCGAACACCACGAAATACAACGAGGTCGAGACCACCGGCGAGACGATGCTTTGCAGCAGCGTGCGCCAAGTGCGCGCCATTTCGAACAGGTAGATGGCGCGGACAGCCCGGTAGTTCATGACGCCCTCACGAGATCGACGAAGATGTCCTCGAGCGACGATTGCGTCGTGTCGAGATCGTTGAAACGGATGCCGGCGGTGCGAAGGTCGCCGAGCAGGCTGGTGATGCCGGTGCGCTCGCCCTTGGTGTCGTAGTCGTAGACCAGCGTCGCGCCGCCGTCACAGAGGTCGAGCTCGTAATGGCCAAGACTCTCCGGCAGCGCATCGAGCTTGCCTTGCAGATGCAGCGTCAGCCGCTTCTTGCCCAGCTTCTGCATCAAGGTGGCCTTGTCCTCGACCAGCACGATCTCGCCCTTGTTGATGACGCCGATGCGGTCGGCCATCTCCTCGGCTTCCTCGATGTAATGCGTGGTCAGGATGATGGTGACACCGGATTGCTGAAGCGTGCGCACCACCTCCCACATGCCCTTGCGCAACTCGACATCGACGCCGGCGGTCGGCTCGTCCAGGAACAGGATCTGCGGCTCGTGCGACAGCGCTTTGGCGATCATCACGCGGCGCTTCATGCCGCCGGAGAGCGTGATGATCTTGCTGTCCTTCTTGTCCCACAGCGAGAGGTCCTTCAGCACCTTCTCGATATGATCGGGGTTCTTCGGCTTGCCGAACAGCCCGCGGGAGAAGCTCACGGTCGCCCACACGCTCTCGAAGGCATCGGTGTGCAATTCCTGCGGCACCAGCCCGATCAGCGAGCGCGCCTTGCGATAGGAGGTCTGGATGTTCTCGCCGCCGACGAGGACCTTGCCTTCGCTCGGATTGGCGATGCCGCAGATGATCGAGATCAGCGTGGTCTTGCCGGCGCCGTTGGGGCCGAGCAACGCGAAGATTTCGCCGCGCTTGATGTCGAGATTGACGTTCTTGAGCGCCTTGAAGCCGGACCCATAGGTCTTCGACAAATTGGCGACGGAAATGATGGAGGACATGATGGCCGCAAGTCTGAGGGGCAAAGGCTGGGGAGGGAGGCTGGAACCAGCCGGGAGGGGCGGGTCAGCGGAGCCCTGAGATAGGAAGGCCCTTGCGCGGCTGCAATCAGCGGGAGAAAAATGGCCTCAAAACGGACCCTTCGGTGGCAGGTTTCGGGCAAGTGTTGCGCGATGGTCACGGCTCGCCGCTAAGATCGTCGTTCACGCGGCTCTTTGTTGCGTCTGCGAGCAGGCCATGGCTACGATTCCGATCGAAGCATACTCCCAGGGAAAAGATCGATGAGACCGAACGGCCGTCATACCGCCGGCGCCAGCCAGTTGTCCGCCCTCCGTGCGTGGGCGATGGGCCTGCTTCTGCTGTCAGCTGTTGCCATCAGCCCGACCGCCGCCAAGGCGGCGCCGAGCCAGGCTGCGGTCGCGACCACGCATGTCTACCTGCTCCGCGGCGTGCTCAACATCTTCTCGCTCGGGCTCGACACGATCGGCGCCCGCCTCCAGGCGCAGGGCATCCCGGTGACCGTCGCGAATTTCGTGTCCTGGTCCTCGCTCGCGGACGAGGCGGCTGCCGCCTACAAGGCCGGCCGGCTCAAGACCATCGTGCTAGTCGGGCACTCCTCCGGCGCGACCGCGCTGCCGGACATGATCGCCAAGCTCAACCGTCTTGGCGTTCCCGTGAAACTCGCGGTCGGGCTCGACTCCGTGTTCAAGACCAAGCTGTCGACCGGCGCTGAACGCTACATCAACATCTATATCGGCGACGGCCCCGGCGAGCCGGTGAAGCGCGCGGACGGGTTTCGCGGCAAGCTCGACAATGTCGACGTCCGCGGCTCCGGCGTCGGCCACATCTCGATCGACAAGAACGAGGCGATCCAGCGCCGCGTGATTGCCGAGATCGACGCCGCAATCATGCGCTCGCGCGCACCGGCTCCGGTTGCCGAACCCGGCGCGCCCAGGCCGGCGCGTTCGGCGGCGGCAACGGCTCCCCGGAATTAAGCCCTTCGCCGCAAGGCGCTGAATTGACAATGCCGCCGTCATGCCGACGGCGGCATTGTCGTATCTGCGCCAGCCAGACTTCTGCACAAGACAACGCTTGAGCACCTGCCGGTCGGAGGAAGGGAACTCGGCACCCGATCTGGTGTTGTCACACCATGACAAGAAAACGAAACGTCGGCCCCATGGCGGTTCAGCCCGAGCGGGCGTGGGCCGGTCGACCTGTTTCCGAAAATGTCCTTGAGAAAAAGCCGCAGCCGCAATCGAGCCAGTTGAGCGCGACGCGAGCCGGCCTGTTGAGGCAGCACGCGCTCCGAACGCAGCGTGCGCTGCTCGCCGGCAACAGCGACGGTCGCAAGAGTTAAGAGTTCCTCGAATTGACAGGCCGGTTTTCCGGTGTGCCGTCTGTCTGGGGCCAGTCCACGTGAAGTTTTTTCAGTGCCCGTCATGCCGCCATCCTGTCTCGTTCGAGCACGTCGCGTGCGCGAATTGCAGCACCGAGCTGGCGTTCGATTCCTCGCGCATCGAGATGACGAAACTTGCATCCCATCAAGCTTGCCGGAATCGCGAGATCATCGGCTGCAACTGGTGTGTCGAGGGCGCGGACTGGTATTGCGGCTCGTGCCGCCTCACGCGCACGATTCCAAACCTCGGCAGCACCAGAAACATCATGCTCTGGCGCCGCATGGAGGAAGCCAAGCGCCGCCTTCTCTATGATCTCGGTCGCCTCAGGCTTCCTCTCGCATCGCGCACCGGCGAACAATTGGCGTTCGACATTCTCTCGGACGAGGTCAGACCGATCCTGACCGGGCATCTCTCGGGCCTGATCACGCTCAACCTTGCGGAGGCCGACGATGTCGAGCGAGAATCTCGCCGTGTCGCATTCCGGGAGCCGTACCGCACGTTGCTCGGGCATTTCCGGCACGAGATCGGTCACTTCTATTGGGACCTGCTCGTTGACGGCACGACATTCCAGGCTCCGTTCAAGCTGATCTTCGGTGACCAGGCGCAGGACTACCAGGCCGCGATCAACACCTATTACAGCCGCGCCGATCGTTCATACGACCGAAGCGGCTTCATCAGCGAATACGCCACGTCCCATCCCTGGGAAGATTGGGCGGAAACGTTCGCGCATTTCCTGCATATCGTGTCGACGCTCGACTCGCTGGCAGGTTTGCCGTTGTCGCTGGACGAGCGCGCCCGCCAGACCCTGACAGATCCCTATCTCGAGAGCGACTTCGAGGCGCTCCTGGCCCTGTGGATGCCGCTTGCTCGTAGCATCAACGAACTCAACCGCTCGCTCGGGATGAGCGACGCATACCCGTTCGACATATCGCCGGCGGTCAAAGGCAAGCTGCATCTCGTCCACATGGCCATCAGCGCATTCCGCGATCAGCAGAGCCTGGCGGCGTAAACGTCGCGGCGGACAGCCCCCCGCTACGTCAGGAAGGCGCGAATGGAATCCGCGATCTCCTTCGCGTGCGTCTCCAGCGCGAAATGACCGGTGTCAAAGAACTGCACCTGGGCGTTCGGATTGTCGCGCTTGAATGCCTTGGCGCCGGGCGGAATGAAGAATGGATCGTTCTTGCCCCAGACCGCGAGGAACGGCGGCTTGTGCTTGCGGAAATACTCCTGGAAGGCGGGATAGAGCGCGACGTTGCTCTTGTAGTCGCCCATAAGATCGAGCTGCACGTCGTCCGCGCCCGGGCGCGCAAGGTAGAAATTGTCGAGATTTTGCCCGTCCGGTGACACGGTCGTCGGATCGGGGACCCCATGCGTGTACTGCCAGCGCGTCGCTTCCGGCGTGAGGAAGGCGCGCAGCGCATCGCGATTGGCGGGCGACGGATCCTGCCAATAGGCCCTGATCGGTGTCCAGCCCTCACTCAGGCCATCCACATAGGCGTTGCCGTTCTGCGAGATGATCGCCGTGATCCGCTCGGGGTGACTGAGCGCAAGCCGGAAACCTGTCGGCGCGCCGTAGTCGAAGACGTAGACCGCGAACCGGTCGAAGCCGATCACTTCGGTGAAGCGTTCGATCACGCGTGCGAAATTGTCGAACGTGTAACGGAAGCTTTCGCGCGAAGGCATGTCGGATTGGCCGAAGCCCGGAAGGTCGGGCGCTACGATATGGAACCTGTCCGCAAGCAACGGAATGAGGTCACGAAACATGTGGCCTGCGCTCGGGAAGCCGTGCAGCAGCAGGAGTTTTGGCGCGCCGACAGTGCCGGCCTCGCGATAGGCCACCTTGAATCCGTCGACATCCGCGCTGCTGTAAGTGATTGAAGCCATGACATTCTCCATTGGACGTAACCTCATAAAAGCTGTTTAAGAGGTTACCTGCAGCTATCGTAACTTGTCAATGGCGTTTTAACTGGTTATCTACGTCCATGTTCTCCCGACCGGCCAAGGACCGCTCATGGACCGCCCGCCTGCCATGTTCATCGCCGACTCGCTCGGCCTAGACTTCCTCAATTCGGTGGCGACGCCGGTCGATACGCCAATGGACTGGATCGACGATGGCGATGGCCTGATCGACTGGCTGGCGCAGGCGAAGCTGGTGCCGACAGATGATCTGCACACGCTGACGGCGCGCGCCACGCCCGACGAGCTGGACAAGGTCGCGGATGAAGCGCGCGCCTTGCGCGAATGGTTCAGGGGGTTCGTGCGCAAGCATGCAGGCCGGCCGCTCACGGCAGATGCATTGCGCGAGCTCGGTCCATTGAACAGCCTGCTGGAGCGCGACGAAGCGTTCAGCCGGATCGAGCCCGGGCATGACGATGGCGGCGCTTTGGGACTGCGAATGAAGCGGCGCTGGCGATCGCCGGAAGCGCTATTGCTGCCGGTTGGCGAAGCCATGGCGAAGTTCGTTTGCGACGAGGACTTTTCGAACGTCAAGGCATGCGAGGGGCACAACTGCACCATGCTGTTCGCCGACCACACGCGCAGGCGCGCGCGGCGATGGTGCATCATGGCGGTCTGCGGCAACCGTGCGAAACAGGCCGCGCACCGCAGCAGGCTCAAGAGCATGCAGTGATTGGGCCTCAAGATGCTGGAATGAGCCCGGATCGAGCCCCGGTTCCGTGCCCCAAATTCCACCCAATCGGCCGTCACTAAGCGCCTTTGGGGGAGGCTGCAGCCTCCCGGAGTGGGACTGCTGGACTGATGATCGATTTGAGGCGACTCCTCGCGCTGGCAGCCGTTGCGCTGCTCGCCTTGGGCACGGGGACGGCCGTTGCCTCACCTGCCAAGACGAAGCCCACGGCGGCCGCACCCGCAGCGCCACCGCCCCCACCGTTCGAGCCATTGCCGCCGCCGAAAATCTACCTGTTCCGTGGCGCCATGGGGCCGTTCTTCTCCACCGGTATGGACCGGCTCGAAGAGAAGCTGACGCAGGCCGGCTTTTCGGCCAACGTCTATGAATTCACCATCTGCCGATGGATCGGCGACCGCGCCATCTCCAGCTACAAGGAAACGCCGGCGCCGATCGTGCTGATCGGGCATTCGATGGGCGGGCTGTGCTCGATCGTCATCTCCGAGATGGCGGCCAAGGAGAACGTTCCGATCAGCCTCGTCATCACCATCGATCCCGCGCATGCGACCGGCGACGTGCCGCTCAATGTCGAGCGCTTCATCAACATCTACCTCTCCGACAGCGTGCTCGGCGGCGGCAACGTGGTCGCGGTGCCAGGCTATCGCGGTCACTATGCGAGCTACGACCTGAAGGAGAACGCGCGGGTCAGCCACATCAACATCGAGAAGTCCGACGACATCCACCGTCAGATCGTCGACATGGTCACGCAGCTGCCGCGCATCCCGCCCCAGACGCAGGTCGATGCCGTGCCGCTGCGCTATCTCGTGCCGGCGAATACGCTCGTCGAATTGTGGGACAGTGGCGTGCGGCTACAGGTGCGCCGCGGCGATACCATGGAGAGCATCGCGGCAGCCAATCGCGTGCCGCTGTGGTCGCTGGCGCAGAGCAATTCGCTGCCGGAGAACGCAACGCTCACCCCCGGCCAGTCCATCATCGTCCCGCGCCACCTGACACCGCCGGAGCCGACAGCCGCCATGGCAACCCCACCGCCCGCACGGCGGTAAGCGGCCGGCAACGGAGATGGCCGGGATGGAGCTTGGCTGCTGCCAGGCACCATCCCTCGCGGCAGCTGTCATTCACGCATCTTGTGCCGCGGCACCCATCCTGATGCGGGTGCCGCCAATGAGGAGCGAGCCGTGGCGGAAGCCTGGCCCGCCGGGCGATAGGGCGCGGCGAGAAGCATCAGAAACAACGCCCTTTCAGCCGCATATTTAGCGGCAGGTCGGCCATTTTCGTAGCCGTGCATGACCAGGCGTCCTTCCGTCGTGCAGACACGCCACCGCCATGTCCTTCGACCGCATTTCTTCAGGAACACTTCGAAGGTCGGGAGCTGTTCGGGCATGTCGATCACCCGTGGCTGCTTGGCGTCAGGCGCGTGGTTGCGTTTCCCATCGCCCGGTTCGGAGCCTGAAAGGTGAGCGGAAAGGCGGAGACGGCGAGCTTCTCGATCGCCGAGCGCTCCTCCGACACACGTCTCTCGATGAACCGCCGTTCGAATTCGGTCAGCTCGGTCTTGAGCAACCGCTGATAGCGGCTGATGTTGCTGCGGTGGCCGCGCAACAAGGCCAGCTCTTCATCGACCATCATCGCAATCCCCGTTGAGCTGTGTTTGCCTAGGCTGCGAGGCCGGTTCGCTCGACGGATCGCGTGCGGACCGGCTTGCCGCCCGGAGGTCCCTTCGGATGGTGGTCGAGGCTCGCGAGCGCTTCCAGAATTTCGTCGATCGTGACGGCCTTGCCCGAGCCGGGCAGCTCCCGCAATGTCGGACTCGAGGCGACACTGGCTGCGTCCGAAGCCCAGGACGCGAGGATCGCGCGCTTCTCGCCGATCGACAGAGTTAGGTCGGCTAGGACGTCGCGGGGATGATCATAGACAGAGCCAGGGTGCAGTATTGCGTTCAGATCGATGATGTTGTCGACATGATCGAGCATGAGAGGTCCTCCTCCTTTCTCTAAACCTCTGACTTGCATTCGGGTACGCGGTCGAAGGCCATGGTCGATCCCGCCCGACGTTCGGACGGGATCACGCAGGTCTCCGACAGACCGAATTCAGGCGGCTTTGCCTTCGAGTTGATGCACGTTGCCGGACGGCGCGGCATTGATGGCAATTCGCCGCGGCTTCATGGCTTCAGGGATTTCCCGGACCAGTTCGATCTTGAGCAGACCGTTCTCGAACGAGGCGCTGTGCACCTGAACATAATCGGCCAGGTTAAACTGCCGCTTGAACGGCCGCGCGGAAATGCCCCGGTAGAGATATTCGCGTTCGGTTCGGTCCGGCTTGTTTCCCTCGACGGTCACCGCGTTCTGCTCGGCAGTCACCGTGACCTCGTTGGGTGCAAAGCCCGCAATCGCCAGCGAAATCTGGTAGCGATCCTCGCCGACGCGCTCGATGTTGTAGGGGGGATAGTTGTCCTCGCCGGCACGCTGTGCCGTTTCAACGAGGTCGAAAAGGCGGTCGAAGCCAACGGTCGAACGCCACAAGGGGGAGAAGTCGTAAGTGCGCATAGCCAGATCCTCCAAGGAGCAAAATGGATACGAACGACACCGGACACGACCGGTGCCCGTCTCAGCTTCCCGACCCACCAGGCGTCGGGAACGCCACCTCTCGGCGGCAGCGGAAAAATAAAAAAAGCCTGTTTTGGTTTCAAGAGGGGTCCAAAATTTTTTGGAATCCCTGGCGCTTCCCGCGCCAACCCTCTCCCGCAGAGCGGGGGAGGGAGGAGACGCACCTCGACTAGACGTTCGATCCGTGGATCGCCTCGATCACGGCATCCGTCACGTCCTTCGTCGTCGCCGTGCCGCCGACATCGGGCGTCAGCACGCCGGCTGCGCAGACGCGCTCCACCGCCGCCATCAACCGCACCGCCGCGTCTTTCTCGCCGAGATGCTCCAGCATCTGTGCGCCGGTCCAGAACGTCGCGACGGGGTTCGCAATGCCCTTGCCGGTGATGTCGAAGGCCGAGCCGTGGATCGGCTCGAACATCGAGGGGAAGCGGCGCTGCGGATCGATATTGGCGGTCGGCGCGACGCCGAGGCTTCCCGCCAGCGCGCCCGCGAGGTCGGAGAGGATGTCGGCGTGCAAATTGGTCGCGACAATGGTGTCGAGGCTCTTCGGATGCAGCGTCATGCGCACCGTCATGGCGTCGACCAGCATCTTGTCCCAGGTCACATCGGGGAATTCGGCCGCGACCTCGGCGGCGATCTCGTCCCACATCACCATGCCATGGCGCTGCGCGTTCGACTTGGTCACCACGGTCAGGAACTTGCGCGGGCGCGACTGCGCGAGCTCGAATGCATAGCGCATGATCCGCGTGACGCCAACGCGGGTGAACACTGCGACCTCGGTGCCGACCTCTTCCGGGAGACCCCTGTGGGCGCGGCCACCCATGCCGGCATACTCGCCCTCGGAATTCTCGCGCACGATCACCCAGTCGAGGTCGCCGACGCCGACATTGCGCAGCGGCGAGGCGACGCCCGGCAAGATCTTGGTCGGCCGCACATTGGCGTATTGGTCAAAGCCCTGGCAGATCGGCAGCCGCAGGCCCCACAGGGTGATGTGGTCGGGCACGTCGGGCGCACCGACCGCGCCGAAATAGATCGCGTCGAATTTCTTGAGCTCAGCAAGGCCGTCGGCTGGCATCATGACGCCGTGCTTCTTGTAGTAGTCCGAGCCCCAGTCGAACGTCTTGATGTTGAAGGCAAGGTCGCCGCTGCGTTTGGCCAGCGCCTCCAGCACGCGAATGCCGGCGGAGATCACCTCGGGGCCGATGCCGTCGGCGGGGATCGCTGCAATCGAGTGGGTGCGCATGAGGATGCTCCGTCCAGATGTCGGTGGGACTGCGTGACGCTAGCGAGCTTAGGCGGCAGCGGGGGAGGCACTCAATAGGCGGTGGTTTATACAAAAAAATGATATAATCCCGTTACAGGATCAGAGGACCGCGAATGGAATTGCATCAGTTGCGATGCTTCGTGGCGGCTGCCGAGCAGTTGCATTTCGGCCGCGCGGCGCAGCATCTCCAGATGCTGCCCTCCGCACTCGGCCGCCAGATCAAGCTGCTGGAGCAGGATCTGGACACGCGGCTGTTCGCGCGGACGACGCGTGCGGTATCGCTGACGGAAGATGGCGCGACGCTGCTGCGCGATGCCCGTGCCATCCTCGCCCGCGTCGAGGCGGTCGAGAGCAATCTGCGCAATCGCTCGCGCGCGGGGGCTGCTCGAAAACTCCGGGTCGGCGCCATCGACAGTGCTGCGGCGGGAATGTTGCCGGCCTTGCTACGCGACTTCCGCGCAATGCATCCTGAGATCGCGGTGCAGCTTCTGGAGGAGAAGACCGTCCGGCTGCTGCCAAAGATACTGACCGGCGCGCTCGATCTTGCCTTCGTGCGTCCACCGGCTCAGCGGGACAAGCGGCTCGACTTCCGCGATCTGCTGCAGGAGACAGCCATCGTGGCCTTCCCGCAGCGCCACGCGCTGGCCAAACGCATGTCGATCACGCTGGCGGAGATCGCCGAGGAGGCGATGCTGGTGCCGGACCGCCGCTCGCGGCCGCACAGCCACGACCTCACGATGAGACTTTTCGAGCAGGCGGGCCTCACGCCGCGTATCGTGCAGGTCGCCGACGAGAAGCAGACCATCATCAATCTCGTCGCAACCAGGCTCGGGGTCGCGATCGTGCCGCGCTGGTCCACGCGGATGGCGGCATCAGGCGTGCGCTTCGTGCCGCTGCGGCCCAGGCAGATCGGGCCCGTCGGCCGGCTGCCGCTCGCTGCCGCATGGCTGCGCGGCTCGCGTGATCCGGCCCGTGACGCAATGCTGTCCGTGCTCGAGACGCGTCTGCGCAGCTATGCGCGCGACGCCTGAGGCGCTATGACATCGGCTGGGCGAGAGGAGTGATGCGATGATTGAACCGAGAGCTTCGAACCAATTGCGGGTTGCCATCGCGGGGCTCGGCTCGATCGGCACCAAAATCGCCACGGCGCTCGATCAGGGCATCGAGGGATTGACGCTCTCTGCCGTGGCGGTGCGCGATCCCGCAAAGCATCAGAAATTGCTCGCCAGCCTGCGTCGTCCGCCATCCGTACTGCCGCTCGACCAGCTCGGCGACGCCGCCGACATCGTGGTCGAATGCGCGCCGAGCAGCCAACTGCGCGCGATCGTCGAGCCCGCGGTGAAACGCGGCAAGGCCGCGGTCGTCGTCAGCGTCGGCGGGCTGCTCGACAATTTCGATCTTGTCGATCTCGCCCGCGCCAATGGCGGCCGCATCCTCGTGCCGACCGGCGCGCTGATCGGGCTCGACGCCGTCAACGCCGCCGCGATCGGCACAATTCACTCGGTGAAGATGGTCACGCGCAAGCCGATCGACGGCTTGAAGGGCGCGCCGTTCATCGTCCAGAACAACATCGATATCGACAATCTGCGCGAGCCGCTCAAGCTGTTCGAAGGCACCGCGCGGGAGGCTGCGAAAGGCTTTCCGGCCAATCTCAACGTCGCGGTCGCGCTGTCGCTCGCGGGCGTCGGGCCGGATCGCACCCAGGTGCAGATCTGGGCCGACCCGACCGTGACGCGCAATGTTCATCGCATCGAGGTCGAGGCGGATTCCGCGCGCTTCTCGATGTCGATCGAGAATATCCCGTCCGAAAATCCCAAGACCGGATTGATCACGGCGCTCTCCGTGATCGCTCTGCTCCGCAAGCAGCGCGCCACGCTCAGTATTGGAACGTGACCGTTACGCGCCCGTCACGCGCCAGATCACGTTGCCGACGTCGTCGGCCATCAACAGCGACTTCTTGTCGGGACCGATCGCGACGCCGACCGGACGGCCGTAGGATTCCTTTTCGTCCGGCGCCAGGAAACCCGACAGGATGTCGCGACCCGGACCCGAGGGCTTGCCGTTCTCGAACGGGATGAACACCAGTTTGTAGCCGGACAGCTTGCTGCGATTCCACGAGCCGTGCTGGCCGATCGCCATGCCGTCCGGGAAGCCCGGCAGCGTGCCCGCGGGCATCCAGCACAGACCGAGCGAGGCGGTATGGCCGCCGAGCGCATAGTCCGGCGTGAGCGCCTTGGCGACCATCGCCGGATCCTGCGGCACGCGGTCGTCCACGGTCTTGCCCCAGTAGCAATAGGGCCAGCCGTAGAAGCCGCCATCGCGCACCGAGGTCAGATAGTCCGGCGGCGTTTCGTCGCCGAGGCCGTCGCGCTCGTTGACGACCGTCCAGAGCACGTTGGTGTTCGGCTCCCAGGCGAGACCGACCGGGTTGCGCAGGCCGGCGCCGAAGATGCGGTGCGTGCCGGCGACGAGGTCGAGCTCGTAGACCGCGGCGCGGCCTTCCTCGACCTCCATGCCCATCTCGGCGATGTTGCTGAGCGAGCCGACGCCGGCATAGAGCTTTTTGCCGTCGGGGCTTGCGAGCAGGCTGCGGGTCCAGTGGCCGCTCGGCTTGAAATTGGTGAGGCGCTTGCCCGGCGCGGTGATGCAATCGGCATTCGCCACGTACGGGAAGGCCATCACACCGTCGGTGTTGCCGACATAGAAGGTGTCGCCGACCAGCGCCATGCCGAACGGCTGGCTGAGATTTTCCATGAACGCGCCGCGATACTCCGCGACGCCATCGCCATCCTTGTCGCGCAGAAGCGTGACGCGGTTGGCGCTGACGCCGAGCGCGGCTGCGCGCCGCATCGTCGCCTGCATCGCGTAATGAAACACCGACCTCGGGGCCCCCGCGATCTGCGTTGCCTCCGCGATCAGCACGTCGCCATTGGGCAGTACCTCGATCCAGCGCGGATGGTCGAGGCCGGTCGCGAACGCATTGACCTTGAGCCCGGGTGCGACCGTCGGCTTCTGTCCTTCGCTCCAGCCCCGCGCCGTCGGCATCTTCAGTGTCGGGATGGCGCCCTGCGGCTTTGCTTCGGGAATCGCGGGCGATTGGCCCCAGGCCGGCGCAGGCACGGTGCCCGACAGCTTTCGCCATTGCAGCGCGATGCCGCCGAGAAGCGCAACGAACTGCGCAAAGATGCTGGAAAAAGTCATGAGAGGCCCCTGTTTGCGCGCGCATCCAACGGGCTGACGGGGCCGACGTCAACCTGTGCGACGGGCCGCGGGGCTCTATTCCCGTGGAATG
The DNA here is from genome assembly GCF_055811835.1 of Bradyrhizobium sp. WSM4874. NCBI lineage: Bacteria > Pseudomonadati > Pseudomonadota > Alphaproteobacteria > Hyphomicrobiales > Nitrobacteraceae > Bradyrhizobium > Bradyrhizobium sp. WSM4874. Next base: position 123,730 of record NZ_JBVVPR010000010.1, on the reverse strand, counting down.
GCAGCCGTTCGAATTTGCATGGGACGAATGCCGACAGGCTAGGCCCGGAGATCAGCGGCCGATCTGCCGCTCCGCCCGGCGCGCTGCGCGAAAGTCATCCAGCTGGTGGATGTTCGGCGCCAGCGCCGCCTCTCTGGAGAGGAGATGATAGACTCGCGCGACCGTGCGCTGCTTCTGCTTCGGCCGCCCGGGCGGCAGCGCCCGCGCCTTGCGGACGGCGGCGATCGCGTGCTCGCGGAAATAATCGTAGGCGTCGGACATGGCTCGATGCTCTGCGGTGTGTGGCAGGTATCGAGGGCTAACGGGCTGGAGGGAGGGCAGTTCCTCTGGCTGTCGTCCCGGCCTAGTGCGCAACTGCGCACGGGGGCCGGGACCCATACCGCGGAATCCATCGTTTGCAGATGGCAGAAGTACCGAAGCGACGAGTCTTCGCCAAACCGCAGCCTGTGGTTATGGGTCCCGGCCTCCGCCGGGACGACATCGAATGTGGGGCGCGTTCCCCGCGCCCTCAGCGCGGCGACAGGAACGGAATGATCATCGGCACGCGGCGGCAATAGGCGCCGTAGGCGTCTTCGCCGAGCTCCTTGGACAGGAACACTTCTTCCATCCGGCCCTTCTGCCACATCCCGAGCGAGATCAGGATCGCGCCGAGCATCGCAGTCACGGTGCCGACCGCGATGCCGGTCACCAGCATGCCGAGGATCAGGCCGGTGTAGATCGGATGACGCACGATGCCGTACGGACCCGTGTCGATGACGCGGTGGTCTTGCTTGTGAGTGATGGTGTTGGACCAGAACTGTCCGAGATGCAGCCGACCCCACCAGGTGAAGGAGATGCCGGCCAGCACGATCAGCGCCACGACATAGACGGCTGTATTGCTGAACACCCAGAGCGGCTTCTCGCCGAGCACCTCGGCGGTCCAGGGCGTGAACAGGATGCCGCCGACCAGGATCGGGATGCGATAGCGGCCGGACTCCAGCGTCATCACCTGCTTCTGGGTGCGGCCCTGCCAGAACGAGGCGCCGACCCAGCTTGCGAGCCAGGCGAGCCAGATCAGGGCGAGCAGTTGCGTCGGCCAGGTCGTGGTCCAACCACCCCAGGCGACAGAGAGAAGCTTGCTGAAATCGAAGGACATGCGGAAAGGTTCTTTGGGTTGGGCGGCAGCTCAGCTGGCGCGCGAGGAGAGCGCGTGATGCTCGATGGCGCCGGAGGCAAGCGCGCCGCCGCGGGCGAGAAGATGGGTGATGGTTTCGCGCAGGACCGGCTCGATCGGGCGCGGCGCGTAGCCGAGTTCGGTGCGCGCCTTGCCGATCGAGAGGTCGCTCGCGGCGAGCGCGATGCGCACGCCCTCGGCGGTGCCGTTGGGCGGCCTGCGCGTGACGTGATCGGATAGATATTCGAGCATGATGCCCGACAACTCGGCCATCTTGCCGGGAACGACGACCGGGAATTGCCGGCGGCCGCTCATCGCGGACATCATCCGCAGAATCTGGCCGAGCCTGACGCAGTCGCCGCCGAGGATGTAGCGCTGGCCGTTACGCCCGCGTTCCATGGTCAGCACGAGGCCCATGGCAACGTCGCGGACGTCGACGAGATTGACCGGGAAGTCGAGATGCGGCTGCACCTTCTTCTGCAGGAAGTACCACAGCATCGCGGTCGGCGGCGTCAGATTATGATCGGCCGCACCGATCGGCATCGTCGGTGTGCCGATCACCAGCGGAAAACCTTCAGCCGCGGCCTTCGCGGCGCAATGCTCGGCCAGCGATTTCGACCGCGTGTAAGCGCCCGGCATCGCATCGGCCGGCTGGAGCGCCTCTTCGGCGGGAACACCGTTGAGGTCGGAATAGGGGAACAGGATCGATTCTGTCGAGCAGTGCAGGAAGCGCGAGATGCCGCGCTTCATCGCGGCCGCGAGCACGATCTCGGTGCCGCGGCAATTGACGTCGTGAAAGGCTTGCTTGTCGGCGACCCACATGCCGGGCAGGCCGGCGAGGTGATAGACCTGATCGACACCCGCGATCGCGGCATCGACCGCGGCGCCGTCCAGCACCGAGCCATGGGCATATTCAACGTCGGCATACGGCGTGGCCGGCGCACGGACATCGAGCACACGCACCCGCTGCCCACGGGCGCGGAGCGCTTCTACGAGATGATGTCCGATGAAGCCGCTGCCACCGGTAACCAGTACGAGAGCCATGCAGAAGGTTTGCTGTTTCGCGTCTAGAGCTATCGGGTTGAAAGGGAATTGGTCGGAACAGGCGCCAGAATCGCGGCAAGGTCGCGACGGAAGCCCAATGCAATGAATAATTTTGCCATGACAAACATCGGTCCAAGCAGAAAATGCGTGGGGTGGTCGACCATCGACGGCTGCCGCTCCTCGAAAACCTTGTGGCCGACGATCTGCGAAGCGACGCCAAGTCCGATCAGCACCGCAAAAATCGACCACATCATGACGATCGAGACCTGATTGCCGATCGCGGTTGCGACCGAAAGCAGCACGATCATCGAGGCGAGGATGCCGAGCCCGATCCCGGCGTCCAGCATCAGCCAGTAGACCAGCACCGGCAGGGCAAGAATCACGGCCAGGCTCACCTCGATCCCGAACAGCGGGAAATGCACCAGCGTCAGCGGCAGCACGGCGCCGGTGAAGAGCAGGAGAATGCCGACCACGTGCATCGCGCAGTTCCAGGGATCGCGATGATATTCGACGTAGTCGGCCAGCTGGCGTTGAAAATAACTGGCCATCTCGGTCTCGTGCAGCATGGGGTCGGGAAGGGCGAAAAAAGCCTATAGCACCTGATAGGGCGGTGCACAAACCGGCGCGATTGTCGCGCGAAACCGCGCTGTTGCGCTGTGAGACAAGTCACAAAACGATCGGGACTTCAAAGGGTTCCGTCGGGCGCCGCGGCGCGTCCGCTCAGCGCTTCTTGGCGGGCTTTTTCGCCGCAGGCGCAGGTGTCGCAGCCGGATGCGCAGGCGCTTCCTCCGGTACCTTGGCGTAGGTCGCGATTTGCAACTGGCCGTTGACGGCCGAGCTTGGCCTGGCCCGATCGAGAAACTGCTCCTCGCCGAGGCCGATCGGATGCAACCGCTTGGTCGAGATCTTGAACGTGTTCACCAGCACGTCGCGAATCGCGTCCGCCCGGCGCTGGCTCAGGATGGCGTTGGCCTCGCGCGTCTTCGCGTTGGATTCGACATGGCCGACGATCAGGAACGTGTAGGGCAGCAGTGAAGCATGGACCAGCGCGTCGGCGAGGCGGCCGACGGTCTGGTAGGACGCCGGCTGGATGATCGGCGTGTCGGCGTCGAACTGAATCTGCGCGGTGAAGGTCGGCAAATTGACCAGATCGGGCGCGATCAGCGGCCGGTTCACCGGACCCGGATCGTTCTTGATCCTGGCCTTGGCCCGCTCCATCACCTGCAGCTTCAGCGCGGGAAGATCGATCTCGGCGGGCTGTTCGAAATGGTTGAGCTTGCCGACGATGTCGTCGCGGGTCGGCGGCGCCGTCTGCGCTTGGGCTGCGCCCGCGAGCAAAGCGAGGCCGAGCGCGATGGATATTCCGGCGGTGAAAAGCCTGTTCGCCGGCATCACCGATACCCCGCGTCGTCGACGGCCTTCAGGCAGTTGTTGCTGATGCCTTTGGGCGTCGAGACCAGGCAGGGGACCGCCTTGCTGGTCTCCTTGGTCGAGCCGCCGCAGACCTTGACGATCTCGCGCTGGCAGGCGTTCGCCACCGTGACCCGGGCGGCGACGCGCTTCTGGATGGCATCGAAGGCGCCGAGATAGTCGCTCTGGCACTGCTGTGAGAGCACGTCGCGGTTGCGCGACAGGCACTCCTTCAGGCGGGTCGAATCCGGGTTGACGCCGCGGCAATTGGCGACGATTTCCGCACCGCAACTTTTCGCCAGCATCCCGATCGAATCGCCAAAGCTCACGGTCTCCGCCGCTGCAAGCGACGGCATGACCAATGCCAGTACGATCAGTGTGATGGAGCCCCGGACCATGGCCGCATCTGATACGGGGAAGTTCGCGGTGGTCAAGGGGCGTAGAAGGAAGAAACGGCAGCGTAACGCCACCGCCACACAGGGCAGGGGCCTCACGTCCGCTGCACAAAACTGTCCACGACCTTCTTTTCCCCCGCCTTGTCGAAGGCGATGGTGAGCTTGTTGCCGTCGATCTTGGTGACGCGGCCATAGCCGAATTTCTGGTGGAAGACCCGGTCGGAGAGGGAGAACTCCGAGGTCGTGCCGGTGGATTTGGCCACCAGCTCGCCCTCGATCGTCAGGGGCCCGCGGCGGCGCGAGGAGAAGCTGCCGAAATCGGGCGAGGACGACTGGGACGAAAACGACGAGGCCTGTTCCTCGAAGCTGCCGCGGCCGCCATTGCCGCCGCCGCCCCCGCCGCGATTGCGATTGGCCTGGGCGCGCTGCCAGCCGGGGGTCGAATAGGTGGAGCCGAACGCTTCCATGTCGTCGAAGCGGGAGGCCCCGTAGCCGCCGGTGCCGCCCCAGGCCGAGCCGCCCTTGGATTCCGTGATCTCGACATTGGCCGCCGGCAGTTCGTCGAGGAAGCGCGACGGGATCGTGGTCGACCAGGTGCCATGGATCCGGCGGTTGGTGGCAAAATAGATTTTGGCGCGGCGGCGGGCGCGGGTTAGGCCGACATGGCCGAGCCGGCGCTCTTCCTCGAGGCCGGCGCGGCCCTGTTCGTCCAGCGTGCGCTGGCTCGGAAACAGGCCTTCCTCCCAGCCGGGCAGGAACACGTTGTCGAATTCCAGCCCCTTGGCCGAATGCAGCGTCATCAGCGACACCGCGTCCTCATCGGCGCCGCTGTCGCGGTCCATCACCAGCGAGATGTGCTCCAAAAACCCTTGCAGATTCTCGAACTCCTCCATCGAGCGCACCAGCTCCTTGAGGTTTTCGAGCCGACCCGCGGCGTCCGCCGAGCGGTCCTTCTGCCACATCTCGGTGTAGCCGCTCTCGTCGAGCACGATCTGGGCCAGATCAGTGTGCGACGTGACCTCGCGCTGGGCGCGCCAGCGGTCGAACTGGGCGACGACGTCGCGCAAGGAGCCGCGCGCCTTCGGCTTCAGCTCATCGGTCTCGACCACCGCGCGCGCCGCCTCGAACAGCGGAATGCGGCGCTTGCGGGCGTGATCGTGCAGCATCTGCACGGTGGCATCGCCCAGGCCGCGCTTGGGCGTGTTGACGATGCGCTCGAAGGCGAGATCGTCGGCCGGTGAATTGATGACGCGCAGATAAGCCAGCGCATCGCGGATTTCGGCGCGCTCGTAGAAGCGCGGGCCGCCGATGACGCGATAGGGCAGGCCGAGCGTGACGAAACGGTCCTCGAACTCGCGCATCTGGTAGGAGGCGCGCACCAGGATCGCGATCTCGTTGAGCTTGTCGCCCTGGCGCTGGATCTGCTCGATCTCCTCGCCGATGCCGCGGGCTTCCTCTTCCGAATCCCAGGAGCCTGTGACCGTGACCTTCTCGCCGTCATGGTCCTCGGTGCGCAGCGTCTTGCCGAGCCGGCCCTCGTTGTGCGCGATCAGGTGCGAGGCGGCGGCGAGGATGTGGCCGGTCGAGCGGTAGTTGCGCTCGAGGCGGATGACCTTGGCGCCGGGGAAATCATGGTCGAAGCGCAGGATGTTGTCGACCTCCGCGCCGCGCCAGCCATAGATCGACTGGTCGTCATCGCCGACGCAGCAGATGTTTTTGGTGGGGCCTACAGGGACAGCCGTCATTCCGGGATGCGCCGAAGGCGCCCCGGAATCTGGAGCCGAGGACTCATCTCCGGATTCCGGGTTCGGCTCTTCGAGCCGCCCCGGAATGACAGTGGGCGAGGTTGGCTTCGACGGCGCCTGCGACAGCAGCCGCAGCCACAGATACTGCGCGACGTTGGTGTCTTGGTACTCATCGACCAGAATGAATTTGAAGCGCTGCTGGTACTGCCGCAGGATATCCGGGTGCTCGCGGAAGATGCGGATATCCTCGAGCAGCAGATCGCCGAAATCGGCGGCGTTCAGGATCTTCAGCCGCTCCTGATAGCTCGCATAGAGCTTGCCGCCCTTGCCGTTGGCGAAGACGGCGGCTTCGCCCGAGGGCACCTGCGACGGCGTCAGGCCGCGGTTCTTCCAGCCGTCGATCAGGCCGGCCAGCATGCGCGCGGGCCAGCGCTTGTCGTCGATGTTGTCGGCTTGCAGGAGCTGCTTCAGGAGCCGCACCTGATCGTCGACGTCGAGCACGGTGAAATTCGACTTGAGCTGCGCCAGCTCGGCATGGGTGCGCAGGATGCGTCCGCCGATGGAGTGGAAGGTGCCGAGCCACGGCATGCCTTCGACCGCATGGCCGAGCATCTGGCCGAGCCGGTGCTTCATCTCGCGCGCGGCCTTGTTGGTGAAGGTCACCGACAGGATCTCGGAGGGGCGGGCGCGGCCCTGGCTCAGGATATGGGCGATGCGCGTGGTCAGCACGCGGGTCTTCCCGGTGCCGGCGCCGGCCAGCACCAGAACCGGGCCGTCCAGCGTCTCCACAGCCTCGCGCTGCTCCGGATTGAGCCCGGACAGGTATTGCGGGCCTACCGAGGCCCGCGCACGCGCGGCGATGCCGCCGGCTGCGGGTTGGTGGTCGGGGACGCTTTGGGACGTGATCTTGCTCGGCTCGGTCATGCGAATCATTTGCCCCACGTTGGCACCGCGGGGTGGTGAAAGGGGAGCCTTCTTAACAGGGATTGATCCCTATATGGGGCCGCGGTCGGGGGTTTTCCACGTGCGCGGAAAGCCAATTTGTTCCTGCGGGTCAGGCGAATTTCCGGCTCCAGCGGGCCGGAACCATTGTTCCCAGTTGGCGATTGGTTCTGCAAGTGAGGCGCGTCAGTCGCCGATCGCAGACAAACATCGAAACAGAGGTTCGGATCATGCTTAGCTGGGTAGTGACGTTTCTGGTTATCGCCCTGATCGCCGGTATCCTGGGCTTTGGCGGCCTCGCCGGCGCGTCGATCGAAATCGCCAAGATCATCTTCTTCATCGCGGTCGTGCTGTTCCTGGTCTCGGCCGTTGTTGGATTGGCCCGCGGCCGTAACAGGGTCTAGCGCGCTTACCGCTTCGAGGGCATCGCCACGTTGCGGCCGATGCCCTCGGGCCGCTGCACGGCGATGTGGGCCTTGACCACCGCTGCAATGCGCTCACGGATGTCTGGTGGAAAAGCCGCCACCTTTCGTGAGCCCATGTCGATGTGAAGCGACATGTTTTCCGACGTGGCGGACAGCCAACCCTCGGTCGCGTGTCGCAGCTCCTGGAAGGTGTGCAGCCGCTTGTCGTCGGCTTCCAGCAGCCAGACCGAGACCTGCACGGGATCGCCGAGGTGGATTTCGCGCAAATACCGCACGTGGCATTCGGCGGTGAAGGTCGAGCCGCTGCGCTCCTTCATGTAGCCCGGACCGATCCCGAGCGTCAGCCACATCTGGTCGATCGCGCGGTCGAACATCACGTTGTAATAGGCCATGTTGAGGTGGCCGTTGTAGTCGATCCATTGCGGCTCGATCTGCATGATCGAGGCGCGGAACGGCACGGTGTTGGTCGCTGTGGCGGCAGTCTCCGGCATATTTCCTTCCCCAGCTATGCGGCCGGTCGCTTGACTTGACCGGTGAGATGTCCTTTGCCACGGTTCGTCTCGTCGGGAGGAACGTCCGTGGGTACGACCATCACCAATAATCCGCCGCGGCCGGCGCCGAAAGCCCTCGCGAGCGCGCTGGAGCAGCTTGCCGCACGGTTCGGCAACCGCCTCATCACGTCGCAAGCCGTTCGCGAGCAGCACGGCCATACCACCACATGGATCGTGAACCAGCCGCCGGACGGCGTGGTTATGGCGCAGGAGACCGCCGACATCCAGGACGTGGTGCGGATCTGCGCGAAAAACGGCGTGCCCGTCATCGCCTTCGGCACCGGCACCTCGCTCGAGGGCCAGGTCAACGCACCCGCCGGCGGCATCTGCATCGACCTGCGCGACATGAGCAAGGTGCTCGCGGTGCATGCCGAGGACCTCGACTGCGTGATCCAGCCCGGGGTCACCCGCAAGGCGCTCAACGAGCATCTGCGTGACCAGGGCCTGTTCTTCCCGATCGACCCCGGCGCCGACGCCTCGCTCGGCGGCATGGCCTCGACCCGCGCCTCCGGCACCAACGCGGTGCGCTACGGCACCATGCGCGACAGTGTGCTGGCGCTGAAGGTGGTGCGCGGCGACGGCGAGATCATCACGACCGGCACGCGTGCGAAGAAATCATCCGCCGGCTACGACCTGACGCATCTGTTCGTTGGCGCCGAGGGTACGCTCGGCATCATCTCGGAACTGACCATCCGCCTGCGCGGCATCCCCGATACGATCGCGGCCGGCGCGGTGTCGTTCGAGACGGTGCATGGGGCGTGTCAGGCCGTGATCCTGGCGATCCAGACCGGCATTCCCGTGGCGCGTATCGAGTTGCTCAACGCCGCGCAGGTGCGGGCCTGCAACGCCTATTCGAAGTTGACCCTGCCGGAAACGCCGCTGCTGCTGATGGAATTCCACGGCAGTGAGATCGAGGTCGCCGAGCAGTCCAAGGCCTTTGCCGAGATCGCCGGGGAGTACGGCGGCGGCGATTTCTCCTGGACCACCAAGCCGGAGGATCGCACAAAATTATGGCAGGCGCGGCACGACGCCTATTGGTCGGTCAAGGCGCTGCGGCCCGGCGACAGCATCGGCGTGGTCGCGACCGACGTCTGCGTGCCGATCTCGCGGCTTGCCGAATGCGTCGGCGAGACCGAGGAAGACCTCAAGCGCCTCAACCTGTTGTCGCCGATCGTCGGTCATGTCGGCGACGGCAATTTCCACTGTTCGCTGGTCTGCGACACCAACGATGCCGACGAGATGGCGCGCGGCGAAGAGTTCATGCATCGGCTGGTCGAGCGCGCGCAGGCGATGGACGGCACCTGCACCGGCGAGCACGGCATCGGACAGGGCAAGCAGAAATACCTCAAGGCGGAGCTCGGTCCCGAGGCGATCGACGCGATGCGGGCGCTGAAAAAGGCGCTCGATCCGCAGAACATCTTCAATCCCGGCAAGATCGTACCGGAGGCGTAGCGCGCGGCGTGGCCGCCGTTTATGCTCGCTCCATCACCACGGAGCAGGCAATGCAGTGGTTCGCGCGCAAGACGCGCCAGGACATCTGGGACGAAGCGATCGAACGGCCGCTCGGCGACATCGAGGCCGCCGAGCGCATCCGTGCGATCTGTGACGCCGCTGCGGCCAGCGCAGCAGGGTCCGCGCGCAACGACAAGCGCGACAGCGTGCGCTACGAGCGCGCGGTCAAGGTCGCGATGGAAATCGCGATGAAGATCTCGGATGGACTGATGCGCGACGACGCAGTCCGTCGCATCGTCGATCTCTGCATGAAGGCGAACGACCTCAAGACGGCGCAGATCCTGTTCCGCGCGATCCATGCCAGCTGGGTCCGTGAAACCGTGCAGCGCGATCACCCGACATTGGTGCAGTGAGCGTTCGTTGCTGTCGCATTGCGACGACAAGCCTATCTATCACCGTCATCCTGAGGAGCGAGCCATGGGGCGCAAAGCGCCGCATGGGGAGCCTCGAAGGACGACGGCCCGGCTGCATCGTGGCCGTATCATCCTTCGAGGCTCCGCTTGCGACGCCTTCGCGTCTCAACCGGAGCACCTCAGGATGACGGAGTGAATATGTGATCGCCTTTCCCCAGCTTGCGCACGGCCTCGTCGACGCTGTGGAAGACGTTCTCCCGGGGCAGCGCCTCGAACAGCCTGAACCGCTCGAACGCGTCCTGCGCACGTACCGATTCCAGCCGGGCCAGCGCGACCGTGATGCCCTGTTCGCTGCACGCCCTGAACATTTCGAGCAGGATCTGCGCGGCGGTAAAGTCGATCTCGACCATGCCGCTCGCCTCCAGCACCAGCAGCTGCGGCGGCGTCGCGCCGAGCACCTTGGCTACGTCGCTGCGAAAGCCGGGCGCGTTGAGGAACGACAGCGGCGCCTGCAGTCCGATTACGGCGACGCCGGCGATCCGCTCGCCGGCGATGTGCGGATGCGCCGGCCACCAGATCGTGGTGCCCGGCACGCGCTCGAACTCGACGAGCCGCGCGCGCGTCGTGCTCCAGATGCCGTGCAGCAGCGACAGCACGATGCCGAGGAATGCGCCCTGCTGGATCGGCAGCACGATGATCAGCGCGGCGGTGGCGACAATCAGCAGGAATTCGCTCGGGGATTGGCGATAGATCGTGACGATCTGCTTCACGCGGATGATGCGCAGGGCGACGAACAGCAGGATGCCGCCGAGGGCTGCGTCCGGAACGTGCTGCAGCAACCCCGTTCCAAACGCGAGCAGGGCCAGCACAATCGCAGCCGCGGCGAGGCCCGCGAGCTGCGATTGTCCCCCGGTCTCGGCGACAATGCCCGTCCGCGGCGGGCTGGCATTGACCGGAAACGCGCCGAACAGGCCCGACAGCACGCTGCCGGCGCCCGCGCCGAGAAAATCGCGATCGATATCGGCCGGCTTGTCGGGATCGGACGGGAACGAGCGCGTCGTCGCCGCCGTCTGCACCATCACCACGACCGTGATGACAAAGGCGAGCGGCACGAGGCGGACCCATTGCTCCGGTGCAAGCTCGGGGAAGGTCGGCCGCGGCAGCGTCCCCGGCACGAGGCCGACGACATTGACGCCCTTGCTCTCGAGGCCGAGCGCGATCGTGGCCAGGGTCGCTGCGACAAGCCCGATCAGCGCGCCCGGGATTTTTGCGCTGATCTTCTCGGCGACGAAGACCACGGCCAGCACACCGAAGCCGATGCACAGCGTGAAGGGATTGGTGCGGCCGAGTTCGCTCGCGAGCACACCGATGCGATCGAGCGTCGGCCCGCTCGGCGAGTCCAGGCCCAGCACGCCCGGCACTTGCGACACGATGATGTGGACGGAGATGCCGGCGAGGAAGCCGACCATGACCGGCACGGACAAGAGATTGGCGATGCCGCCGAGGCGGAAAGCGCCGCCAGCCAGCATCATCGCGCCGACCATCAGCGCCAGCGCGATCGCGAATCCCTGATACTCAGGCGAGCCGGCGGCGGCCAGCGCCGCCAGCCCGCCGGCGAAGATCGGCGTGATCGTGGAATCGGCGCCGCAGGACAGGAAACGATTGCCGCCGAGCATCGCAAAGCCGAGCGACCCCGCCATGAAAGCGAAGAAGCCGATCTGCGGGGCGAAGCCGCCGAGCCGTGCGGTCGCCATCTGCTCGGGAATCGCGATCGCCGCAAGCGTCAGGCCGGCCATGAGGTCGCCAGGCAGCGAATAGGACGCCAGCGAGCGGAATAGCGGCCATGATGTTGCGGTGTGAGCGTCCTGCGCCATCAGCAGCGAATCCCCGAAGCGTCCCGTTGGCCGACCAGACCACAGCTGCCGGTCGTCGGCAAACATGCGGTTGCCGGCCTCGCCGCTATATCGTGCGACACCGCAGGGCCCCGCAGGCACTTATCGCGTCTGCGAGCCCCACGCGCACTCTCGCGAGACTACGCTCTATGGCTTCGACGCCTGCGCCTGCTTCAGCGCGCTCTTGCAGCCATCCGATAGCTGGTTGAAATGCTCGATCATGCACTGCTTGACGCGGCCGCCTCCCGGCATGATGCCGGAGCACAGCGCGCGCATGTCCGCGGTGCACGCTTGGCGTACCTCCTGTCGCGGTTGCTGGGCGGACGCGGCGCCCGCGGACGATACCGCGACCAACGCGGCGATGATGGCCGCGATCGCGCGTCGCAGCTCCCGTAGCTGTACAGGTCTCACCATGCGCAGACCCTCCGCGCGCCGAATGGCGTGCTGGTCCACCAACAAGCTCCCGGATAGGGAGGCGCCGCATAGGCATAGGGTGGATGGGCATAGGGCACGATGTTCCGCCGGCACAGGCCGTTGGCCGTCAGGTGCCAGCCGGGCCCGCAGCCGCCGCTGACTTCGGTGAGGCCGTCGGACATGGCGGGGTGAGGGCTGGGAGTGAAGGCTAGCGCGGTCGAACCCGCGGCCAGTGCGGCTGCCGCGGCCGACGCCAAGATCGTCAATCGTCGCATTCGAGATATCCATGCTTGCAGGTTGGAGGGAAGGCAGTCCGCGGTCGCTGTTCTGACCCTGGCCGGAATTTCACGGTCGTGCGGCGCGACGGTCAGTACCGGTATCCGTAATAGGGATGGGTCACGAGCGTGCCGCTGCGCGTCACGCTATTTCCGTTCGGCCCCGTCGTGGTGCGCGTGTAGTCGAATGCATGCGGACCCACGCGCGTGATGCTGCCGCTGCGTGCGATCGTGCCGCCATAGGGCCCCGTCACCGAAGCCGAACGCGAGCAGGTACCGCCGGCGCATCCGCCGCTGGCGCTGCCGTAGTAGGTGCCGCGCCAAGTCGTGACGCTGCCGCTGCGAACCCAGGCGTTTGCATCGGAGGCGCTCGTGAGGGCCAGCACCGTTGCGAGTGATAGCGAAGCCAGGATGAGTTTCATCGGATACTCCCGTTTGCGAGGACGCGCCGGAACGAGACCGGTCGCCGCATGGGGGCCAATCTCGCCTCGATGTTTTGCCGTGATGTTGCCGGCGAGGCCGGATATGTAACGTTTTGTAACCGGTGATGGGCTCGCCACATTCCCGCCGGCGGGTTGCTCGATAGAGGTCGCGATGGATACTCGGACGATCATGATCGTGGAGGACGACCGCGAGATCCGCGCGCTCCTGGCGGACCTGCTGACGCGGGAGGGCTATGCGCCGGTTTGCGTCGAGAACGGCGCGGCGATGGACCGGGCGCTGATGCAGGCATGCCCGGATCTCATCGTGCTTGACATCATGCTGCCCGGCGAGGACGGACTGTCGATCTGCCGGCGCCTGCGCAGCAAGGGCCGCACGCCGATCCTGATGCTGACGGCCAAGGCCGACGATGTCGACCGCATCATCGGCCTGGAGCTCGGCGCCGACGATTATCTGCCGAAGCCCTTCAATCCTCGGGAATTGCTGGCGCGCATCAAGGCCGTTTTGCGGCGTGTGGACGGCCCGCTGCAGATGCCGCCGCCGCGGCGCATTGCTTTCGGCAGGCTGGTGGCCGATCTCGACGGGCGCAGCCTGTCCAACGACCAAGAATGCATGGTCGAGTTGACGGCAGCGGAGTTTGATCTGCTGGCATGTTTCCTTGAACGGCCCAAGCGGGTGCTGTCACGCGACCAGTTGCTCGATTGGACGCGCGGCCGGACCGCGGATCCGTTCGACCGCGTCATCGACGTGTCGGTCAGCCGGCTGCGCCGCAAGCTCGTCGCCGCGGATCCCAAGGCTGCATTCTCGATCAGGACCGTGCGAAATGGCGGCTATCTCTTCAGTGCTGACGTCCGCCCGCTCTGAGCACGGAGCCTGTGCGGGATGAGCAGGCTTCACATCGCCGCCCGCCTCGGCCTTATCGTCGTCGGCGCCATCATTCTCGTGCAGTTGCTGTCGCTCGCTATCTATTTCGTGGAGCAGCGCGGCCGCGGCGAGCCGTCCGGATTTGCCGCTTTGTTCGCGCAGGTCGCCGCTTTGGCGGAGGCGATCGACAGGGTCCCGCGCGACGATCGCGACCTGGTGCTGCGCGCGGCCACGACGGCGCGATTCAAGCCGGTCCTGCGTCAGGACGTGCCGCCCAACCCGTTGCATGGCCGTTTCCTGGGCAGTGCGGAGCAACGGCTGCGCGCGCTGAGCGGTGTGCCGGCGGAGCGGCTGGTCGCATTGTCCTTCGTCAACGTCAGGGACGGCCAGCAGGTGGCCCGCTTGCGTGATCTCGTCACCTCGCGCCTGCAAGCCGTCATTGAACTTGCTGGCGGCGGCTATCTGGTAATCGAGACCGCAGGCGAGCTCGGCCTTCGCCTGCTCGGCATTCCTGTCGGCCTGCTGGCCGGAATTCTCGGCTTCATGGTCGCTTTGGCGGCCTTGCTCGCGGTTCGCCACGAGACCAGGCCGCTGTCCGAGTTGACCATCGCCATCGAGCGCTTTGGCGCTGCCATGGAGACCAGGCCGGTCAGCGAGCGGGGTGCTCCCGACGTCCGGGCGCTGATCCGCGCCGTCAACGCCATGCAGGCGAACATCGCCGAACTGCTGCGCAGCCGCACCCTCGTGCTCGGCGCGATCAGCCATGATCTGCGCACCTATGTCACGCGGCTGCGGCTACGTCTCGAGCTGCTGCCCGAAAGCGTGCAGCGGGACAAGGCAACCGTCGATCTCGACGACATGCAATCGCTGATGGATGATGCGCTCGCCTTTGTCCGCGCCTCGTTCGCAGGCCCGTCAGCGGAGACCGTGGATCTTGCTCGCGTCGCGCGGACCGAGTACGAAGCGCGCAAGGGCGGCTGCGAAGCGGTGACGCTCACCTGCGAAGATCCGGCTCTCCTCATCCGCGGCTCGGCTGCGGGCATGGCTCGGGTCATTGCCAATCTGGTCAACAACGCGATCGTCTATGGTGGCGCCGCAGACATCTCCTTGCATGCCGAGACCGGTGTGATCGAACTCCTGGTCGAGGACCGCGGGCCGGGAATCCCGGTCGACGAACGCACCCGCGTATTCGATCCATTCTACCGGCTGGAGACCTCGCGCAGCCGCGAGAGCGGCGGCGCAGGATTGGGACTCACAATCGTGAGGCAAGTTGTCGAAAGCAACGGCGGCACGGTCGCCATCGAGGATCGTCCCGGTGGCGGCACGCGTGTCCGCGTCCGGCTGCCGCGCGAGCGGTCTCAGTAACGGCTGCGATAGCCATCGCCGCGTCCCGGGCCGCCGTAGTTGCCGCCTCGGCCGCCCATGCCCATGCCAATTCCGATGCCTATTCCGACACCTATGGCTTCTGGCGGCGGGCCGGCGGGCGGCGCGCGCTCGTAGATCACTTCATCGGGCGGCGGCCGGCGCGGCCTGGGCGGTGTGTCGACCACCTTGCGCTTCGGCGGCGTGTCGTCGACGCGCTTCTTGATCACGGGCGCGACCGTCGGGTTGACCGGCGTTGCCGGTGTCGAAGGCGTCGAGCACGGGCAGGTCGGCGCCATCGCGACGGCGACCGGGGCAGGAGCGGCCGCGACCACAGCAGGCAAGACGTAGTTGCGGTTCTGCACGCGGAGCAGCAGCCTGCGTGCGGTCGCAGCCAGATCGCTGTTGTCCCAGTTCGCCAGATACGCCTCGAACGAGGCGCGGGTGTTGATCGCGGTGGCGCGCTCCCACGCCAGCATCTGGCGTCGGCGCTCCATGATCGTGCGCAGGCGCGGCGTACGGGTATCCTGAGCATACAACTCGATATAGGCCTGATACGCCGGCACGGTGTCGTCGGTGATCACCATCTCATAGGCGACCATGGCCGGCTTGCCCTGCAAATCCTTGCGCCAATCCTCGAGGCTGCGCGTGCCGCTCGCAAGTGCCATGGAGGATGCGCCAGGAAGCGCAGTCTGACCGCCGCTGCTGTCGCCGCCGAAGAACTTGAAGTCGGTCGTCAGCGACGAGCTTTCCCAGGGGATCTGGCGTCCGTCGGTCGATTGCGCCACGGCGACGCGAATGCGCTTGAACACTTCCTCGATCGGCAGATTAGGCTGCTTGGCGACGGTCAGCGCCGCGGTAGTGTAGGGACTGTCGATGCCGGAGCCATCCTCGGCTTCCGCACCGGGCGAGGTCGAATAGGAAATGAAGGAGCCCGGCGCGCCGGCCTTGGTGTCGACGATCGCAAGCCCGTGTCCGGCGCCGCTGAGTGCCGGGAACGGATTGTTGCGGCAGGCATCGAGCATGAAGATGCGGGCTCGTGTCGGCAGCGCGCCGAGCGTGTTGAGCAAATCGTTGAGCCGCACGCCCTGAAGGGGGATATCGGCCTCGCGCTTGGGGTCGAGATCGACCGGCACCAGATAGTTCTCGCCGTCGATCTGGAGGCCGTGGCCGGCATAGAAAACCAGCGCGACGGTGTCGGCGCCGCTGGCGCTGACCTTGCCGGCGAAATCCGAGATCGCCTGACGCATGTCGTTCTGCGCCAGATTGGACGCCGTGGTGACGGTGAAGCCGGCATTGCCGAGCAGCTCCGTCATGCCCTTGGCGTCGTTGGCTGCGTTGGGGAGTTCCGGCACGGTGCGATAGGCCGATTGACCGATCACGAGTGCGAGCCGCGCTTCGGCCGCGGCCTCCGTCGGAATCGTCAGTTGCGAGAGCGCGAGAAGACCGGATGCAAGAAACAAATTGCGAAGAATTGGACGGCGCATGGTGTCACCTCCATCGGCAATACGCACGATGATGTCACCTTTTCTAGGTGGCCGCCATGCGTCTGTCTGTGCAGTGGATCACGTTGAGCTGCGGCAAAATGGGGCAGGAGGTCTGCCGAAGCCAGTGCGGCATCGTTCTGGCACCATCCATGTGAATTGCGCATTGATCCATGCGCCAATTGGATTGATCGCCGATGCCGCGCGAAAGCATCCTCGCGCACATCTGGCCCGATGCCGGTCTGAGCGAAAATCCCGCAAAAAACGCGGTTGTTTCGCCGCGCGCTGATGCCGTCGACCTTCGCGACACGCCGCTTTGCAATGGCCGGCCTCAAGTCTTGCCTGCGCCGTCGCTTTGGCCATACAGTCCGTGCAACGGGCTGCGGCAACGTCCGCGGCGCGAAAAACAATAATCGGGGAGAGACCGCACCATGTCCATCGTGCCCGTGAACCGTCGCGCGTTCATCAAGTCGTCGACGGGACTTGCCGCCGGCCTCGTGTTCTCCCCCGCACTCATCGGCCGCGCCGAAGCCGCGACGCTGAAGCTGAAATGCTCCTCCTCGCTGCCGAACGACCCCAAATTCGCCAACGGCCGCGTCTATTACGACAATCTCGTCAAGAACCTGAAGGCGAACGGCCTCGGTGAGCAGGTCGAGGTCGCGTTCTTTCCCGACAACCAATTGGGTCAGGAAATCGACGTCATCAACTCGGTGAAGCTCGGCGTCATCGACCTCATGGTGTCGGGCTCGTCGATCTCGGCCAATCTGGTGCCGCTGGTCGGCACCTTCGATCTCGGCTTTCTGTTCTCGAGTTTCCCGCAGCAGACCAAGGCGTTCGATTCCGGCGCCGCCAAGCCGATCGAGGACGCGCTGCTCAAGGGCAGCAACATCCGCATCATCGCCTGGGCCTATAATTTCGGCTCGCGCAGCGTGCTGGCGCGGAAGCCGGTGAAGACGCCGGAAGATCTCGCCGGTCTCAAGATCCGCACCCTGCCAAATCCTGTCATCACGGAATGCCTGCGCCTGATGGGCGCCGCCGCGACGCCGCTGGCGTTCGGCGAAATCTACACGGCATTGCAGGCCGGCGTGCTGGACGGGTTGGAGCACGATCCGCCGACCATCCTGGCCAGCAAGTTCTTCGAAACCGCGAAATTCTATGCACTGACGCAGCACAATTTCTCGCCGCTCGCGATCTATTTCAGCGACACGACCTACAACCGCATGGATCCGAAGCTGCGCGACGGATTTCTCGATGCTGCGAAAAAAGCTGCGGCCGACACGCGGACCCACGGGCTCGCGGTCGAGAAGGAGGCGCTGTCCGCCTTGACCGAAAAGGGCGTGACGGTGGCCGAATGCGACCGCGAGGCGTTCAAGAAGCGCGTCGCGCCGCAGATCGAGAACTTCATCAAGGCGCGGCCGGACTCCAAGGCCGTCATCGATATCATCCGCGCCACGCAGGCCTGACGTGGCAATGACGGCTGCCGTATCTCTCTCGGGCGGGCGCCACGGGAGCATCGCCCTGCTGCTTCGCGTCAGCGACGCGATCGCGGCCATTTTGCTGGCCGCGGATCTCGTCGTCGTCTGCGGTTCCGTGCTGCTGCGCTTCTGCTTCAACGCGCCGGTGGAGTGGTCCGACGACGTGGCGCGCGGCTTGATGGTCGGCTCGGCCTTCTTCGGCGCGGCGAGCGCGCTCGCGCGCGGCGAGGATGTCGGCGTCTCTTTCTTCCGCGACATGGCGCCGGCACGGCTGCGCGCGCTGGTCGACGCCGCCAGCGCGCTGCTGGTGGTGCTGATCTCGGGCTACGTCGCCTACAACGCCATCAAGCTCGGCTCGCTGACGGCGGGTCAGACTACCGGATCCGGCTTGCCGCTGGAGCTGACCTTCTACCCGATGGGCGCCGGCGCGCTGTTCATGACGGTGTTTGCGATCGACCAACTCTGCGCCAGGCCACTCCCCGACATCGTCAGGGGCCTCGTCGCGATTGCCGTCGTGACCGGCCTCTATCTCGCCTGGGATTATCTTTCGCCCGCTACGGTGCCGTCGGCGGGCACGCTGATGCTGATCGGTTTCTTCGCGACGTTGGTCGGCGGGTTGCCGATCGGCTTTGCGCTGGCGCTGGCCGCGCTGATCTTCATCTGGGTCGAGGGCGCGCTGCCCGGCGTTATCTTCGCGCAGCAGATGGCGCGCGGCATCGACAATTTCGTGCTGCTCGCGATTCCGTTCTTCATTCTCGTCGGCTACCTCATGGAAGCCAACGGCATGTCGGTGCGCCTGATCGAGCTGTTGCAGCGCGGGGTCGGGCGCATGCGCGGCGGCCTCAACGTCGTGATGGTGGCCTCGATGGTGCTGTTCTCCGGCATCTCCGGTTCGAAGATGGCCGACGTCGCGGCGGTCGGCTCCGTACTGATTCCGGCGGCGCGCCGCTCCAAGCAAAACCCGGGCGGCGCCGTGGCGCTGCTCGCGGCCTCCGCGGTGATGGCGGAGACCATCCCGCCCTGCATCAACCTGATCATCCTGGGCTTCGTCGCGAACCTGTCGATCGGCGGCCTGTTCGTTGCAGGGCTGTTGCCGGCGGCGCTGATGGCGCTGGCCCTGATCGCCGTCTCCATCATCTTCGGCAAGACCCCAACTGAGACTCCGGCTGATGAGGAGGACATCGCGCCGCAGATGCCGGTGTCGGGCCTGTGGAGCGGCGCGATCGCCTCGTTCGGCCTGATCTTCATGATCTTCTTCGGCTTCAAGAGCGGCTTTGCCACGGCCACGGAAATCTCGGCCTTCGCCGTGGCCTATGCACTCGTTGTCGGCAGCGTGGTGTTCCGCGAGCTCAGCTTCACATCGGCCGCGCACAGTTTTGTGCAGGGGGCGACGCGCGCGGGGCTCGTGCTGTTCATCGTCGCGGCCGCGCAGTCGCTGGCGTTCACGCTGACCTTGCAGCAAGTGCCGCATGCGGTCGGCGATTTCATGCTCGGATTGTCCAAGACCAGCGGCACCTGGCTGTTTATCCTGCTCGCGATCGGCGTGCTGATCGTGATGGGCTCGGTGCTGGAGGGCGCGGCCGCGCTGATCATCTTCGGGCCGTTGCTGCTGCCGGTGGCCGTGCAACTCGGCATCGATCCCCTGCATTTCGGCGTGGTGCTTGTGATCGCGATGGGCATCGGCCTGTTCGCGCCGCCGCTCGGACTCGGGCTCTACGGCGCCTGCCTGATCGGCAACGTGCCGATCGAGCAGACGGTGAAGCCGATCATGGGCTATCTCGGCCTGTTGTTCCTTTGCCTGCTCGTGATCGCGTTCGTGCCATGGCTCAGCACGGCATTGCCGCGCGCGTTCGGCTATTGAGGGAGTCTTGCCGTGAAAGTCCTGCTGGCCCACACGCCGAAGATGCGCCGCAATTACTACGGCGATCGCAGCCTGAACGGTTTGCGCGCGGCCGCCGAGGTGATCCTGCACGACAGCGATGAGACGCTGGTCTCAACCAGCCTCGTGCGCGCTGCGCAAGATGTCGACATCATCGTGGCCGACCGCATGACCGAAGGACGCGGCGAGATCTTTGCACAACTGCCGCGCCTGCGCGCCTTCGTGCGCTGCGCTGTCGACATCCGCAACGTCGACGTTGAGGCCGCGTCGAACGCCGGCGTGCTCGTGACCCGCGCCGGGCCTGGCTTCGTGCAAGCCGTTGCCGAGCTCGCGGTTGGCTTCATGGTCGATCTCTCCCGCGGCGTATCGCGGGCGACGGCCGATTACCACGCCGGCCGCAAGCCGGAGGCGCGGATGGGACGTCAGCTCGCCGGCAGCAAGATCGGCATCATCGGCTATGGCAGCATAGGGCGCTATCTCGCCGACATCGCCAACGTGATGCGCATGGAGGTGCTGGTCGCAGATCCCTTTGCGACCGTGAGCGACAGCGCCATCCGGCAGGTCAGCCTCGACGAACTCCTCGCCGCGTCCGACTATGTCATCTGCCTTGCCATCGCCAACGAGCAGACCGAAAATCTGATCGGCGAGGCGGCGCTGCGGCGCATGCAGAAGCATGCGGTCTTCATCAATCTCTCGCGCGGCAACCTCGTCGATGAAGCGGCGCTGGCGAAGGCGTTGCTTGAGAATCGTATCGCGGGTGCCGCGATGGATGTCGGCCGCGCGCCTGACCAGATGCCAAGTCCGGAGCTTGCGAAGCTTCCCAACGTCATCGCCACGCCCCATGTCGGCGGCCTGACGCCGCAGGCGATCGAATATCAGTCGCTGGAAACTGTGCGGCAGGTCGAAGCGATCGTCAAAGGCGGGGCCCCCCAAGGCGCCGTCAACGCCGACCGCTGGACGCGGCGGCCGTGAGCGGCTCTAAAGCCGGTCCACCGCTTTGAACGTCCCGTCCTTCTGGATCACCGTCAAAAACACCTTCGGGGGCGCGTCGATCATGCGCATGCCGACGGTGACGGTGCTGCCGCTGATGTCGAAGTGGCCGACATCGTTGATGGCCCGCAGCAGGCTCGCGCGCGTCGGTTGCGGTCCGGCCTGTTCCAGCGCCGCGGCCGCGAGACGGCCGGCGATATAGCCTTCGAGCGACACGAAACTCGGTGTCAGCGCGGGGTCGAACGCCGTCTGCGCCGCCTGGTAGTCGGCAACCAGCTTGAGGGAGCGGTCCCAGGGAAACGGCACGACCTGCGAGACGACGACGCCTTCGCCCTCGGGGCCAAGCTCCCGGGCGAGCGCAACGGCGCCGACGAAGGAGATGTTGACGAAGGTCGGACGCGCGCCGCTGCGGTGCGCGAGCTTGATGAACTCCGCGCAGGGACCGTAGGTCCCGACCATGACGATCGCCTCGGGTTCGACGCGCTTGATCGTGCGCCAGGCCGACGCGACCGCGCGGGTGTTGCGCTCGAAGGTGCCCTCGGCGGCGAGTTCGAGACCGCGCCTGGCAAGCGCGCGCTTCACGCCGGAAAGACCGTCGCGCCCGAAGGAATCGTCCTGGTAGAAAATGGCGATGCGGGTGAAATGGCGATCCTCCGTGAGGTGCTTGACCCACGCCTCGGCCTCGGCGCCATAGCTCGCACGGATGTTGACCACGTTCGCGAGCTGGAGGTCGCGCAAGAATTCAGCGCCGCTGAACGGGCCGATGAACGGCACGTTCCTGGCGCTGGTGATCGGTATCGTCGCCACCGCCGTCGGCGTGCCCACCGCACCGATCAACGCGAACACCTTGTCGTCCTCGATCAGCCGCAGCGTCTGCACCGTCGAGCGGTCGGGATCGTAACCGTCGTCGCGGCTGATGAGCTGGAGCTTGCGGCCATGGACGCCGCCCTTGGCGTTGATCTCGGTGAAGGCTGCGACGATGCCCTGGCGCATCCGCTGTCCGAGTGCGGAGGAGGGACCTTCGAGCGCTGCGGCCTGGCCGAACAGGATTGCATCCTTGCTGACGCCGATCTCGTCGGCTTTCGCCGGCAGCATGATTGCTGCCAGGACGGCGACGGTCATGACGATGCATATCGCAGATCGAGATCGATACATCAAGAAAAGTCTTGCCGGGTGCGGTGAGTAGCTTTGTGAAAGCTATCGCCGCAGGATGAATCGCCGATGTATCGACGGCTCCGTACTACTCCGGGGAAAACCGGCAACTTATTGCGACAAAGTCCGCATCATCCTGCACTTCATTAACTAAGCTGGATAATGCGGAAAAACCGGGTTCCGAAATTGTGCAGTTCTTAACCGCGGTCCTGTTCCGATAGTGGCTCCGGCGGCTCAACCAGAGGTTCGGTTGGCCGGGAGAGGGGACGGCGGTTTCTGGAATGGGCGGTCGGGATCAGAACGATCAGGATCGGGGGCGTATGACCGGATGGTGGCGTGCCGCGCTGCTGCTCAGGCTCTATCGCCCTGCGCTCGTCGCGGTCGGAATCGGTCTTCTGTTTTCGGTCGCGGGTGCGGCCGCCGTGGCGCGATGGGAGGGCCGCGTCAACAAGATCGAGTTCGAGAACGCGGCCGAGACCGAAGTGATCGTCATGCAGAACGGCATGAGCGAGTACATCTCCAGGCTCGTCGCGCTACGCACGCTGTTCGAATCGACCAACCAGGAGATCACCCGCAGCGAATTCGAGACCTTCAGCACCCGCTTGTTCGAGCGCCATCCCGGCATGCTGCGCATTTCCTGGGTGCCGCGCGTGAACCGCAAGGAGCGCGCCGAATACGAGGCCGCGGCGATCACGGACGGCGTCTCCGGCTATCGCATCAAGTCGCTCCAGGGCGATGCGTTTGCGACCGCGCCGCAGAGCGACGAATATTTTCCGGTGCTCTACTCGACCCAGCCGAAGACGTCTCCGGTCTACGGCATGGACTACGCGACCGTTCCGGAACGCCGCGCGGTCCTCGAGCGCGCGCGCGACACCGACCGGATCGCCGCCATTCGCACCCGCCTCTTCGAGCCGAAGGCGGGCGGCCGGTTGCCCGACGTGCTCGTCGCCATTCCCGTCTACGCCAAGGGAACGTCGCGCGACACGGTCGTGGACCGGCGCCGCAATCTCGCCGGCTTCGTCGTCGGCGTCTTCGACCTGCCGCTGCTGATCCAGTCCATTCGCGTGACCACCGGGGCAAGCCCCGCGGTCAGCGTCAACGTCTATCCGCCGGTCCCGGGGCAGATCGTCGGCCAGGAGGACATGCTGCCGGATTATTCGTCGGCCGCCACGGCGCCGCAGTCGATGCGAGACGTCGCGCGGACCCTGCACTGGTCGGGCAATCTCAAGATCGGCGACTCCGATTGGCAGGTGCGGGCGGTTCCGGCTGCCGGCGGTCCGCTGGAGACGACCTACGATCGCGCGGGCGCGGTGCTGATCGTCGGCATGCTGCTGACGCTGTCGCTTTCGACCTATCTCATGCTCGCAAGCCGCAATTCGCGGCGGCTCTCGCTGGCGAACCGGCGGGTGCTCGAACTCGCCCAGACCGACATCCTGACCGGATTGCCGAACCGCGCCTTCTTCCTCGCCCGGCTCGACGAGCTCAATGGCCGTTTGAAGGACGGCGGTCCGACCTTCTCGATCCTGATGCTCGACCTCGACCGCTTCAAGAACGTCAACGACTCGCTCGGTCACGGTGCCGGCGATGTGCTGCTGCGTCAGGTCGCACAGCGGCTGAAATCCGCGTTGCGCGCCAGCGACGTGCTGGCCCGGCTCGGCGGCGACGAATTCGCCGTCATCCAGGAAGCTTGCGAGGATCAGCGCGTCTGCTCGACCGAACTGGCGGGGCGGATCGCCAAGCTCGTGGCCGAGCCGTTCCTTCTTCCCGGACACCGCGTCGAGATTGGCACCAGCATCGGCATTGCGATCGCGCCCGATCACGGCAGCGATCAGGAGCAGCTGCTGAAGAAGGCCGACCTCGCGCTCTACCGCTCGAAATCGTCGGGCCGCAACTGCTTCACCATCTACGACAAGGCGATGTCGGCTGAGCTCGAGGCGCGCAGCACGCTGGAAGGCGATCTGCGCGACGCCATCGCGCGGTGCCAGCTCGAGGTGCACTACCAGCCGTTCGTCGACGCCCTCAGCGGCGCGCGGCGTGGCTTCGAGGCATTGGTGCGCTGGCGGCATCCGACGCGCGGCTTGATTCCGCCGGACCAGTTCATCCCGCTTGCGGAGGAGACCGGGCTGATCGTGCCGCTCGGCGAATTCGTGTTGCGGCGCGCCTGCGCGGACGCGGCCGGCTGGCCGTCCGACCTCGCAGTCGCCGTCAACCTGTCGCCGATCCAGTTCAAGGAGGCCGAGCTGTTCGAGATGATCAGCGCGGCGCTCGCCGATTCCGGCTTGCCGCCCCAGCGGCTGGAGATCGAGATCACGGAATCCGTGCTGCTGGAACGCGGCGTCGAGAACCACGCCTTCATGGAGCGGCTGAAGAGCATCGGCATCGCGCTTGCGCTCGACGATTTCGGCACCGGCTATTCGTCGCTCAGCTATCTGACCGCGTTCCCGTTCGACAAGATCAAGATCGACAAGTCGTTCATCCGCAACCTCACGCATCAACCGCGCAGCTCCGCCATCATCTCCTCGATCGTGACGCTGGCGCGCGGGCTGGACATGTCGGTCACCGCCGAAGGCGTCGAGACCCGCGAGGAGTACGAGCGGCTGAAGGCGCTCGGCGTCAATTTCGCGCAGGGCTATCTGTTCGGCCGGCCGCACCCGATCGAACGGATCCTGTTCGACGCGCCCGTCAAACCATCCCAACGCGACGCCGCCTGAGCGCGGCCGCTCAACGGGCATGCGCGAAAAGCGCTTGACCCGGGCAGTCCCGGATGGTCGGAAGGACCGTCCAGGGATGAAACACACAATGCGGCTTCCGTTCTTCTACGGTTGGGTCGTGGTCGCGGTGACCTTCGTCACCATGGCCATCGGCGTCAACGCGCGCACCGCCTTCTCGCTGTTCTTTCCTCCCATCATCTCCGAATTCGGCTGGGAGCGCGGCGTCACCGCGGGCGCCTTTTCCTTCGGGTTCGTGGTATCGGGCATGGTCAGCCCGCTGATCGGCCGGCTGATGGACCGCGCCGGCCCGCGCGCGGTGATGGAGCTCGGCGTGGTTCTGATGGGTGGCGGGCTCCTGCTCGCGCCGCTCACGAGCCAGCCATGGCATCTCTACGTCACCATCGGCGTCATGGTCGGCGCCGGCTCGGTGTGTCTCGGCTATTCCGGCCAGTCGCTGTTCCTGCCGAACTGGTTCATCCGCACGCGCGGCCTCGCCATCGGCATCGCCTTCGCCGGGGTCGGCATCGGCTCGGTGACGCTGCTGCCGTGGGTGCAGCACATGATCGAAGGGACCGGCTGGCGCACCGCCTGCACTGCGATGGGCTTGATGGTCCTGATCGTGCTGGCGCCGATCAATCTGTTCCTGCATAGGCGCCCCGAGGATATCGGCCTGCGCCCGGACGGCGATGCCGCGCCGGCCGCGGGCGCCGCAAAACCGGCCTCCAACATTGTCGATCCCGTCTGGGCCGGGACCGAATGGACACTCCGGAAAGCGGTAGCCACGGCGC
Organism: Bradyrhizobium sp. WSM4874; assembly: GCF_055811835.1. NCBI lineage: Bacteria > Pseudomonadati > Pseudomonadota > Alphaproteobacteria > Hyphomicrobiales > Nitrobacteraceae > Bradyrhizobium > Bradyrhizobium sp. WSM4874. Next base: position 98,473 of record NZ_JBVVPR010000010.1, on the reverse strand, counting down.
GGTTCTGGTGGATCGCGCTCGGCTATTTCTGCGGCCTGTACATCTGGTACGCGGTGCAGGTGCACCAGACCAAATTTCTGCTCGATATCGGCTTCAGCCCGGGTGTCGCGGTGTGGGCGCTCGGCATCGTCAGCCTGCTCGGCATTCCCGGCCAGATTCTGCTCGGCCATATCTCCGACCGGATCGGACGGGAATGGGTGTGGGCGATCAGCTGCGCGGGTTTTGCGATCTCCTTCGCGGCGCTGATGGCACTGAAATTCCAGCCGTCATTGTGGCTGGTCTATCTCATGGTGTTCACGCAAGGCGCGCTCGGCTACGGCCTGACCTCGATCATGGGCGCAGTGGTGTTCGAGATTTTTCAGGGCAGGCACCAGGGCAGCATTTTCGGCACGATCATGCTGGCGGCATTGGCCGGCGGTGCGGCCGGTCCTTGGGTCACCGGCTTGCTTTACGATCGGGTCGGCGACTACACGCTCGCCTTTGGCGTTGCCATCCTCGTGAGCGGGTTGTCGGCGCTCTCGATCTGGCAAGCCGCGCCGCGCAAGGTGCGCGCCGTCGCGGGCAAGCTTCAGGCGGACGCCGGCGCCGAATAGGTTCCGTACGCACCCAATTACCTTCGCGTGTTTGGCGGAATGTTAAGCATGTCGCGTCTTGGCGCGGTGCGAGCGGACTGCAAAAACGTCTTGGACACCATCGCGGCGCTAGCCTCGGTTGCCATATCTTCCCGATGCCTCCGGGTCCAGCGATGTCTGCCTCCGATTGTCCCATGACAGAAACTCCGGAAATGCTGTTGGCCGCGCTCGAACGCGCCGACGAGGGCATCGTCATCGTCGACAGCGCGCATCGCATCACGCATTTCAATGCCGGTGCAGAGCGGATATGGAATCTCGCACGCGCTGAAGTGCTCGGCCGCGATTCCGAAATTCTCACCCTCAAATGCCTTCGGGCCGAACCGTGTGCGGACTTCCGTGACGAGATCAGCCTCGTGCGACACGACGGCAGCCGGATCCGGGCGGCCATCTCGCTTTCATCCATTGCAAGTGGCGGCGTGACCCATCACGTGGTGTTCGCGCGCGACGTCACCGCGGAGGCCGAGCGCCGCGTCAAAATCGGGCTTCTCCACGCTGTCTCCGACCAGACCAACCGCGCGGTGCTCATCACCGACACCGATCAGAACATCGTCTACGTCAATGCCGCCTTCACGACGCTGTTCGGCTACACCAGCGAGGAAGCCGAGGGCCGCCGTGCGAGGGGGCTGATCGCCGGCCGCCACACCGATCGCAAGGCTGTTGCGAAGCTCATCAAGCGCCTGATGGATGGCGGCCACCGCGGCGAGCTCGAGATGCTCGCCTATGACAAGGACGGCGAGGAGATCTGGGTCTGCGCCCGCATCGATGCCTTCCGCGACAGGAAGGGCCAGGTCAAGCACATCTTCGCGCTGCTCGAGGACATCACCGAGACCAAGCAGTTGCGCTCGCTGCAGCAGCTCATCATGGGCGCGCTTGCCGACGAGGTTCCGATCGGCGAGATCGCCGACCGGCTGTGCCGCCGCGTCGAGCAGATCGCGCCCGACGTCGTCTGTTCGCTGCTTCACGTCGATGCCGCGGGATTGATCCATCCGCTCGGCGGCCCAAGCCTGCCCGAGGACTATTCCCGCGCACTGCAGGGCATTGCCATCGGTCCCAATGTCGGCTCGTGCGGAACCGCGGCCTTCTACGGCGAGCCGGTGCTGGCGATCGATCTGGAGACCGACCCGCGCTGGCAGCCCTACAAGGCGATGCCGCTCGCGATTGGCCTGCGCGCATGCTGGTCGACGCCGGTCAAGGCCAAGGACGGACGGGTCATCGCCACCTTCGCCTTCTACTACCGGGAGCCGCGCGCGCCGAGCAATTGGCACCGCCGCATCGTCGAGGCGTGCGTCAATCTCGGCGCCTTCGCGATCGAGCGCAAGGAAGCGCGCGCCGAGATCGCGCGGCTCGCCTATCACGACATCCTCACTGGTCTGCCGAACCGCGCACAATTGCGGCGCCTGATCACCACCGCCATCGATGCCTGCCCGACCGGCAGCCACGTCGCGCTGGCCTTCCTCGACGTCGATCATTTCAAGGACGTCAACGACACGCTCGGCCATGCCGCTGGCGACGAGCTCCTGATCCTGCTCGCGCAGCGCCTGCGCGAGCAGATCGGACCCGAGGATATGCTGGGGCGGCTCGGCGGCGACGAGTTCGTGATCCTGCTGCCGCGGCGCAACGCTGAGGGTGCCGAGCGCGTGGCGGCCGGAATCACCGAAGCGCTGGCCGCGCCGCTGCGGCTCGGCTCCAGGCAGCTGCAGATGTCGGCGAGCATCGGCGTCAGCCTCTATCCCGATCATGCGACCGACATCGACACCTTGATGCAGCAGGCGGACGCGGCCATGTACATGGCCAAGCAGGCGGGACGTTCGACCCATCGCCTGTTCAGCGCCGAGATGAACGGGCTCACCGAGCAGCGGTTGGCCTTGATCGCGGCGCTGCGCCGCGCCGTCGCCGAGGGCACGCTGACCCTCAGCTATCAGCCGCAGATCCGCAGCTGCGACGGCGCAATCCATGGCGTCGAGGCGCTGGCGCGCTGGCACGATGCGGAGCTCGGCGACGTCTCGACGGCAAAATTCATTCCGCTTGCCGAAGAGTGCGGTTTGATCGAGCAGATCGGCCTGTGGTCGGTGCGCGAGGCCTGCCGGCAGATGGCGAGCTGGCGCCGCGCCGGGCTCGACATTCCATCTGTGTCGGTGAACCTGTCGCCGATCAATTTCCGCAACGTCACGCTGGCCGCGCGGCTCAAGGACATCCTCGCCGAATACGATCTGCCGGCGAATGCGCTGATGCTCGAGATCACCGAGGGCGCGTTCATGCAGGACAGCGTCGCCGCGCTCGAGACGATGAACGCGATCCGGGAGCTCGGCGTCGGGCTTTCCGTGGACGATTTCGGCACCGGCTATTCCAGCCTGAGCCGGCTCGCCCATCTGCCGATCCGCGAGCTCAAGATCGACCGCAGCTTCATGCGCGACATCGAGCGTGACGCTGGCGCGCTCGCAATTGCCACCGCCGTGGTGCGCGTCGGGCAGGGCCTCGGCATGACCGTCGTCGGCGAAGGCGTCGAGACCGAGGCGCAGCGCAAGGTGCTGGCCGAACTCGGCTGCGACGTCGTGCAGGGCTTCCTCTACGCACCCGCGCTCGCGCCCGTCGCCTTCGAGCGCTGGCTGATCGAGCACTGCGCCGAGCAGGCGCGGGCGATGCTGGCTCGTCTCGACATTGCACCGGCCGGCGCGACCGCGGTGAAGCGGTCCGCGTAGAAGCGACTTTGGCCGGTGATGTCCTGGCTCAGGCATCCGGTTGCAGGAACGTGCCGTATTGCTTGGTGGCGGCGACCGCAGCCGCGGCCTGGCCGATTATCCGCATCACTGCCATCATCGGCCACGGCCCAAGGCTCACCCGCCGAACGCCGACGCGAGCCAGATCCGGAATTGCGGGAACGCCTTGTGTCACCATGATGTTGACCGGCAGAGGCGTGAGCTGAACGAACTTTTCAATGAGGGCGAGGTCGGTGAGGCCGGGTACGAAAATTCCGTCGGCGCCGGCCTCCGCATAAACCTTCGCCCGCCTTGCCGCTTCATTCATGCAATCGTCCGGCGATCCGAATTTCAGCAGGAATGGATCCGTTCTCGCATTGATGAACAGTCGAACTCCCAAATCTTTCGCAGCGTCCCGCACCGCCTTGATCTTGGCGGCATGGAGTTCGGGGTTGACGAGTTGCCGCTTTCCCTCCGATAGCCCGTCCTCGATATTGATGCCGACGGCGCCGGCCTTCAAAATCTCGGTCGCCGATCCGGCGGCGGCCTCTGGCGTGTCGCCATATCCTGCCTCCAGATCGATTGAGACTGGCACAGACACGGCCGCGGTCATCCGCGACACCAGGCCGGTCACCATGTCGAGCGGAACATTTTCTCCGTCGGCGTATCCAAGTGCGGAGGCGACCGCTCCGCTGCTGGTCGCGATGGCCGGAGAGGTCTTCGCGATGGCTTTGGCGCTGGCGGCGTCCCAGGCGTTGAACAGGACGAGCGGATCGCCCTTCGTGTGAAGGGCATGAAAGGTCTCGGCATATTGCTGCTGTATCTTGGCGTCCATTGCGCGCACTCCAGATTGAAGAACTCAAAGCATGTTGTGGGCTACTGCCCTCTGCGTTCAGTCAGGCGCGTGCGTCTTGAACCAGTCCATGATCAGGCCGGTGACTTCGTCCTCACGCTCGAGGTGCGGGAAGTGCCCGACATCGGGCAGGACGATCCGCTTGTGCGGCCCCTTGAACAGCGGCTCCTCCTTGACCGAGTACCTCGCTGTCGGATCGTTGCTGCCATAGATCGTCAGCGTCGGCGTGTGCATGTTATTGATCGGAAGCCGGCCCGCGAGCCCCGCATCGGTCAGGCCTCCGTAATATTTAAGCGCCGCGGCCATGGTGCCGGGAGAGCTGAGCGTCTCCTTGATCGAACGGATATGCTCGGCATTGTTGAACGTCGGCGACCACAGCTTCCAGAGATAGTCGACGAAGGGAAGTCCCTCGGTGTTGACCGCCGATACCGCGCCGGGCAGCTGGAAAAAATAGACATGGAAGACCGCTCGAACGAGCTCCGGATCCCGTCTGATGCTCGAAATTGTAATCGGATGTGCGGTGTTCATGACCACGGCGGCCTTGAACGCCGATGGCGCCGTGGCCAGCGCCTGAAAGGTCGAGGTGCCGCCCCAATCCATGCCGACGACGCGTGCCTGTCCGTCGTCGCTCAGCGCGGCGATGAGGGCTTCTAGATCTTTGCCCAGTGCGATGGGATCGAAAACGCCGTCCGCCGGAATCTCTGTCGGCGCATAGCCGCGCAGGAACGGCGCGACCGCACGGTACCCCGCATCCGCGAAGACCTGCCAGGCATTGTCGGGAAAGCCATGCAGGAACATGACCAGGGGGCCGTCGCCCTGTTCGAGATAGGCGAAGCGCACGCCGTTGGCCTGCACGTATTTCAAGGCGGGTTCAACGCCGCTGGCATTCGCTTGTCGTGCCACGCTCCCGATATTCATCGTCATTCTCCTTGTCATCGTACCCCTGCGACCAGAAATATGTGCGGAGCGCACATATTCGTCAAGTTGTTTTTTGTGCGCTCCGCACATATTGTCCGGCTCATGGAAAATGGAATCGCAAATTTGCTGGGCGCGCTTTCGCTCGCCGTCATGGATCGGATCGAGCAGGGCGCGCGCGAGGTCATCGGCCGCGGCGGCGAGACGCCTGCCGCACTGGTCGTCATCGGCTATGGCCAGGGCATGACCAACGACAAGCTGCGGCGGATCCTTGGCCTGTCGCATTCAGGAACGGTCCGGCTGGTGGACCGTCTGGTGTCGGATCGGCTGGTCGAACGTCGGCCCGGACAGGACGGCCGCGAGGTTGCTCTGCACCTGACGGCGAAGGGCGCCGCAACCCGCAACGACTTGATGACGTCGCGCATTTCGGCCGTCGCGTCGCTTCTGGATGTGCTGTCGCCCGCTGAAACGAAACGACTTGAAGCGCTGCTCCATGAGTTGTTGGCTCGGCAGGATACGTCCGAGATGGATCGCTTCACGATCTGCCGCATGTGCGACGACAGCGTTTGTACGAATTGCCCCTTGCCCACAGACAAGGGCAAACGCGCTCGCTAGCGGGCGCTCTCGCGATGGCCACGGAACTTTGCCGTGCAGGCGAGGGCGATCTCGGAGACTTCTTGTCGACGGATCGCTCGCGAACAACCTCCTGTTAATCCTCTGGTGTTCAGTTGATCGACTGGTGATGTGATCCGCCCTGTTCACTGGCCGCACCATTCCCGGAGCCCCCGTCAATGGACCCCATTCCGCACGCCCCCAAGCCGCTCGATCAGATCACGCTTTCCGAATTGCTGGGTGCGCTGAGCCACGCGCTCGATCTCTCGGAGGGGCAGCCGGCCGGACATTGCGTGCGATGCAGCCGCATCGGCGTCATGATCGGCAGGGAGATCGGCCTCGGCGAGGACGAGATCGTCGAACTTTACTACGTACTGTTGCTGAAGGATCTCGGCTGGAGCAGCAACGCTGCGCGCATCTGCGAGCTGTATCTGACCGATGATCTCTCCTTCAAGCAGGATTTCAAGCTCATTGACGGCAGCCTGCCGCAGGCGCTGCGCTTCGTGCTGGGCCATACCGGGCTGAAGGCCGGTCTGGCCGAACGGTTTCGCGCCATCGTCAATATCTTCCAGAACGGCGGCGAGATCGCTCGCGAACTGATCGAGACGCGCTGCCATCGCGGCGCCGACATCGCCCGCAAAATGCGCTTCTCCGAACCGGTCGCGGAGGGCATTAAGAATCTCGATGAGCATTGGGATGGGGGCGGCAAGCCGCTCGGCATTCGCGGCGCGGCCATCCCGATTTACTCCCGCCTCGCCTTGTTGGCTCAGGTGGTCGATGTGTTCTACATCGCGAACGGTCCCGAAGCCGCCCTTCGTGAGGCCCGGAATCGAGCGGGCACCTGGTTCGATCCAGACCTGGTTGCCGCTTTTGAACGCATCGCGGCGCAGCCTGGATTCTGGGACATGCTTGGCACTGAAGACGGGCCCGAGACTGTTCCTCTGCTGCCGCAGCAGGCGAGCGCGCCGGTGGATGAGGACTATCTGGATGACATCGCGGCGGCCTTCGCCCAGGTGGTCGATTCCAAAAGTCCCTACACCAGCGGCCACAGCGAGCGCGTCACGCTTTTTACCGACATGATCGCGGAGCAGCTGGAGTTCACTGCCGAGCGCCGACGCTGGCTCAAGCGTGCCGCGCTTTTGCATGACATTGGCAAGCTCGGCGTCAGCAACGCAATCCTCGACAAGCCGGGTAAGCTTGACGATTTCGAATGGGAGATCATGCGCAAGCATTCCGCGCATTCGGAAGCGATCCTGTCGCGCATCGGCGCGTTTGGCGATCTCGCTCCGATCGCCGGGGCGCATCACGAGCGGCTGGACGGCAAAGGCTATCCCCGTGGGCTCGCGGGAGACCAGATCTGCCTGGACACCCGAATCATCACGACCGCGGATATCTTCGATGCGCTGACCGCGGAACGGCCGTATCGGGCCGCGATGCCAGTGACGAAAGCTCTTGCGATCATGTCGGAGATGGTCGGCACCCAAATAGACGCAGACTGCTTTGCGGCCCTTCGCCGGGCTCTTGGACGCGTGGACGAGACGCTCGCGGCTTGACGAGGGTCCGGCGTCATCCGGCTTGCAACGTCCGGTGAGCCGACCGGGAGCAACCGCGCGTTCACGTCGCGGAAAGGAACGTCCGGCGCTTCTCCACGTTGTCGGCCGTCGAGCGCAAACCGGTTCATACGATGAAAAAGATCGCCACCATCCTTGTGATGCTCTGTAGCTTGCCGGCCGCTGCCGGTGCGGAGAGCTGGAGTGGCTATCGCATTCCCGAAACCGGGACCAGCGTCGACATCCCTTCGTCCATCTTCACCGAGCAAGCCGGCCGGCCGGACGGCTACGGCATGCAGTACCGGACCAGCGACGGCCGTGCGGATCTGACGGTGAAGGCCGTTCCGAACGAAGGCAGCTCACCTGCGGCTTTCCTGGCGCGGAAGAATCCGCCCTCCGGCATTACCTACAAGCGTATCACGCCGCGCTTCTTCGTGGTCTCCAGCACCCGCGGCGGCAAGATCTGGTACGACCGCTGCAACTTTGGCCGCCGCTACGTGCATTGCGTGCTGATCAACTATCCGGCCGCCGAGAAGCGGCAGTGGGCTGCTGTCGTGACCCGCGTCAGCCGCACGCTGAGCGGCGGTTGATCCGTTCACAAAGAAAAACCTGCTCACAAAGAAAAAACTGCCCGCAGGTTGCGGGCAGCAGTGTCGTGAGGATGTTTCAGCGCACGTTTGTCGATGTCGTCGACATGGTCGGCTTGGAGCCTGGCACGTGCGACATGGTCTTGGTGGTGGACCCGACCTCCTCGCCCGCCTTCACTTTCGTGCGGGTGTGGGAGCGGCTGAACGTACCACCCTCATGCGCCTGCGCGCGCGCATTGGAATTGAGCACCGGACCGTTGCCCTTGTTCATGCTGGTGCCGGACTGCGCCTTGCCGTTGGCGGACGCGGCGCTGCCGCCGGCTGCAATCGAGGAGCCGGTCTGTCCGGAGCCCGACGTCGACGTGCCGCCGGTGCCGAGCGTGCTGGCCGAGGTGCCGCCGGCCGCAGCCGAGCCCCCGGTGCCGCCGGTCATGCTGGTTTGCGCCGACAACGGAGAGGCGGCGGCGAGCAGGAGTGCGACCGACGAGGTCGCGATTAACATTCTCATCTGTGAAATCCTTTTGTTATGGCGACGATGTCGAGATGGTGCAGCCGTTGACTGTGACGGTGCTCGCGCTGGTCGAACCGGGGCCGCCGGCCGTCGAGGACGAACTCGACACGTTGCCGCCGCCAGCCTGGACGTGCACCGACGATCCGCCGGCCGAGCTCGAGCTCGACAGCGAGCCGCTCGATGAGGTCGAGCCGGTTGTGCCCGAACCCGATGATCCCAGCGCGGTGATGCTGCCGTCAGGATGTTTTTCGACCGTGACCCGGCAGGTTTCGCCGGATGCGGTCTTGCCGGTTTTCTGCATGGTTTCCCCCACAGCGGCGCTGCTTATCAAAGTCAAAACTGCGATCGCAACGATTGATCTGTTCATGCCAGTCCTCCTCAGGAAGGACGAAGGAGCGGCATTGCTGCCGCTCCGCCGGCCGGGATGTCAGTCCTTGTCCTTCTTCATCTCGTCCTTGTGGTGACCTTTGCCCTTTTCCATGCCCATGTCGCTGGCATGTCCCGCGGAGGAGCCGGCCGCTCCCACAGTCGAGCCGCTCTTGCCGCCGCCCGCGGACGAGCCGCCGGTGCCGACTGTCGATGCCGAGTTGGAGCCGGAGCCCGCCGCAGAGCCGCCCGTGCCGACGCTGGACGAGCTCTTGCCGCCGCCCGCCGACGAGCCGCCGGTGCCGAGCGTCGAGGCGGAGCCTGAGCCGCTGCCCGCGGCAGAGCCGCCGGTGCCGACGGACGAACTGCTGGTGCCGCCGCCGGCCGACGAGCCGCCGGTGCCAAGCGTCGAGGCCGAGCCCGATCCGCTGCCCGAACCCGCCGATGAACCGCCCGTGCCGACGGTCGAGTTGCTGGTGCCACCGCCGGCTGACGAGCCGCCAGTGCCGACGGTCGAGCTCGACTGCGCCACGGCGAGCGCCGTACCGGCCAGCAGCGCAGCTGCGGCCGCAGACAATTTCAGAATCCTCATCGCTGTCTCCTCCAATGATCAAATTGCCAAAACAGGCTCGGGATAAAGTGGCAGGCCACCGAAACGTTCCTTGGATCGGTATGACGATGTGGAAAATGCGCGCGTATGATCGTGGTCAGGTTCCAGCTGCGAAGCGCAGCGAACTGATGACGAGCGGGAACAGCGAAGTTACGAAAGAGGGCGCGCTAGTCCGACGACAATCCCGTCCTGCGCCGCAAATCCGTGATCGCGCGCAGAAAGCTGTCGGCCGGCGTCGTCTCCGGATCGATCAGGCGGTGCAGACGAAAGCCGTCTTCCAGCGCCAGCACGACGGAGGCCATCCATGGCGGATTGAGCGTGTCGCCTTTCGCGTTGCTCTTTAGCGTGGCCTCGACGATGTCGGCGACCAGCTTGCGCCGCGCGCGCAGGCGTTTTGCAAGTTCGGGCCGGCGCTTCTCGGCGCGCGCGACAAACAGGATCATCTCCATGTGCAGCAGTGGCGAGCGGCCGAGCGGGTCTTGCCGGGTGCGATCCATCGCCTTCAGCGCGGCGATGAAGTCGTCGAGATTGTCGTGCTGCGCGAGGATGTCCATGTTGCGCCGTATCGACTGCGCGACATGGTCTTCGAGCATGGCGATGATCAGCTCGTCCTTGCTCTTGAAGTTGGAATAGAACGCGCCCCGGCTGAAGCCGGCCGCGGCTGCAATCGCCTCGATGCTGGCGCCGCCGATGCCGTCTTGCTCGAACACGCGCGCGGCCGCCTGGAACAGCTTGTCGCGCGTGTCGTCCCTGGTCGGCCTGGTTCTCACCCTTGACATCGGAGCAGTTTAGGGCAGAATGCAACTCGATACAACAATGTATCGAGTTGATAATTCAGGGGTGGTTACGCTGCGCAAGAGGGGCTGCCCGGCGTATGCGATTCATGCGGCAACCGATATGAGGTCACCATGAACGAGCACGTGCAAGGCACCGGCGGTCCGCTGTTCAACCCGCTGTCGCCCGACTTCATCCGCGATCCCTATCCGCATTATGAGCGGCTGCGCGGGATCTTTCCGATCCACGTGACGCCGTTCGGCCAGTTCGTCACGAGCCGCCATGCCGATGTCAGCCTCGTGATGCGCGACAAGCGCTTCGGCAAGGATTTCGTCGAGCGTTCCAAGCGCCGCTATAGCGAAAAGATCATGGAGGAGCCGGTCTTCCGCAGCATGAGCCACTGGATGCTGCAGGCCGATCCGCCCGACCACACCCGCCTGCGCGGCCTCGTCGTGAAGGCCTTCACCGCCCGCCGCGTCGAGGACATGCGGCCGCGCATCCAGGCGATCGTCGACCAGACCATCGATGCCGTGATCGACCGCGGCCACATGGACCTGATCGAGGATTTCGCCTTCCGCCTGCCTGTCACCATCATCTGCGACATGCTCGGCATCCCCGAGGACCATCGCGAAACTTTCTATAACAGCTCGCGCGACGGCGGACGGCTGCTCGACCCCGTGCCGCTCTCGCCGGAGGAGATCGCCAAGGGCAACGCCGGCAACATGATGGCGCAGATGTATTTCCAGCAGTTGTTCGAGCTGCGCCGCCGCAACCCCGGCGACGATCTCATCACCCAGTTGGTGCAGGCCGAGGAAGACGGCAACAAGCTCACCAACGAGGAACTGACCGCCAACATCATCCTGTTGTTCGGCGCCGGCCACGAGACCACGGTCAATCTGATCGGCAACGGCCTGCTTGCGCTGCATCGCAATCCGGACCAGCTCGCGCTTTTGAAGGCGCGGCCGGAGCTGATGGTGGGCGCGATCGAGGAGTTTCTGCGCTACGATTCCTCGGTGCAAATGACCGGGCGGGTCGCGCTGGAGGATATCGACGATGTCGGCGGCGCCAAGATCCCGAAGGGCGAGACCGTGCTCTGCCTGCTGGGCTCGGCCAACCGGGACCCGGCGGTCTATTCTGACCACCCCGACCGGCTCGACGTCACCCGCCAGAATGTGAGGCCGCTGTCGTTCGGCGGCGGCATCCATTTCTGCCTGGGGGCCCAATTGGCGCGACTCGAGGCCGAGATCGCCATCGCCACGCTGTTGCGTCGGCTGCCGGATCTGCGCATCGACGAAGTCGAAAACCCGGAATGGCGGCCGACCTTCGTGCTGCGCGGCCTGAAACGGCTGCCTGCGAGCTGGTGATAGCCGCCGGCGTTAACCTCCGCGCGCAACAGTCGCTGTGACTTCGCCACACTTCCCCCTATATAAGGGGCTGTTCCGGTACGTCTGAGGCCCTGCGGCTCAGGCAAGGCCCGCATCCGGTTTGGCCGAGGGGAGACCCGTGCAGACGACGCTGCTCGGATTGGCGATTGCCTTTATCTTAGCGCTGCTGGCCGCTCTGATCGGGCCTTACTTCGTCGACTGGAACCAGTTCAGGCCCCAGTTCGAAGCGGAGGCCGGCAGGATCATCGGCGTGCCGGTGCGGGTGGCGGGCGAGCTCGACGCGCGGCTGTTGCCGGCGCCGACGCTGCGGCTGCGCGGGGTCACCTTCGGCGGCAACAACGATCTCGGTCGTCTGCGCGCCGACAAGCTCGACGTCGAATTCAGCCTGAGCTCCCTGATGCGCGGCGAATGGCGCGCCACCGAGCTTTCGGTCAACGGCATGGCGGTCGATCTCGGCCTCGACGCGCGCGGGCGGGTCGATTTGCCCTCCACCGCGAGCGGCAGCTTCAATCTGGCTTCGCTGGCGATCGAGCGGCTGAACCTCACCGGCCGCATCGCCCTGCATGATGCCGCCAGCCGTTCGACACTCGAGCTCAACGACATCGCCTTCTCCGGCGACGTGCGCTCGCTGGCCGGCTCGGTCCGGGGCGACGGCAGTTTCACCGCCACTGGCGTCCGCTATCCGTTCCGCGTCTCCTCCGGCCCGAGCGCCGACGGCAACGCCACCCGCCTCCACCTCAACATCGATCCCGGCGAGCGTGCGATCCTGGCCGATCTCGAAGGCGTGCTTGCCTTCGACAACCGCCTGCCGAAATTCGAGGGCGCGCTGACGCTCGCGGTGCCGGCGCCGAAGAAGCCGGGCGAGGCGGGGCCGATGCCCTGGAAGCTCACCACAAAACTCAAGGCCGATCCGGCCGGCGCCAAGTTCGAGCAGATCGACGCCAGCTTCGGCACTGAAGACACCGCGCTGAAGCTCGGCGGCGTAGGCGATATCAGGTTCGGCGCTTCGCCGCTGCTGCGTGGGGTGCTGTCTGCGCGCCAGGTCGATGCCGACAAGCTCACGGCTAAAGACGCTAGCGAGCCGCAGCGCATCCTCCCGGCGCTCCGCGCAGGGCTCGCCGCAATCCCGCAGGCGCCGATCCCGGCGCAGATCGAGTTCAACTCCGACCAGATCATGCTCGGCGGCCGTCCGCTCCAGAACATCACGGCCGAGCTTGCGACCGACGGACGATCCTGGACCTTCCAGCGGCTCGAGCTGCGCGCGCCGGGCCAGACGCAGCTCTCGCTCAACGGTGCGACACCCGGCGCCGACAGTTTCAGCGGCCGCCTCAGCGTCGATTCCTCCGATCCCGATACGCTGGTGGCCTGGCTCCAGGGTCGCAACGAGGTCAACCGCCGCAGCACGCGGCCGCTGCGCCTTGCCGGCGACGTGACCATCGCCGCCAACCATTTCGCCATCGACAGGCTGAAAGCCGAGATCGAGGGCGGCGCGGTCGAAGGCCGCATCGCTTTCGTCCAGACCGGCGCGAGCAAGGGCTCGCGGATCGACGCGGAGCTCAAGGCCGACCGCCTCGACCTCGATGCCGCCGCAAGTTTTGTGCGCGCGCTTTCGGGGCCGCAAGGCGAATGGCCGGAGGAAGCGAAGCTTTCGCTCGATATCGGCCGCGCGATCTCGGCCGGGCAGGAGTTGCGTCCGTTCACCGCGAAACTCGGCTACGGGCCCGCATCGCTCTCGCTGGAGCAATTGCGGTTCGGCCAGGCCAGTGGCGTGACCACGGAAGCGAGCGGCAGTTTCGACCGCGCCAAGGCGACGGGCAAGCTCGCGCTGAAATCCTCCGCCAATTCGCTGCGCGATCTCACCGCACTTATGGAGCCGTTTGCGCCTTCGGTGCGCGCGCGCTTCGACGCCATCCCGACGCTGCCAGGTGCGACCCGCCTCAAGCTCGACCTCAGCCTCGACAAGAACGCCGAGCACGCCGATCGCAACGATGCGCGCGCGGTGATCGAGCTCGACGCGCCGCAGCTCAAGGCCACCGCGACGCTGGCCGCGCAGACACCGGTGGCCGCCGTCAACGGCATCGACATCGACCGCTTGCGCAACAGCGACTTCACGCTGGATTCGAAAGTCTCGACACCGCAGGCCAGTTCGCTGCTGGCGTTGCTTGGGCTCGATCGCGTGGTGGCCGCAGGCGAGGGCGCTTCGCAGTTCGAAGGCCGCTTGAGCGGTGCGTGGCGCCATCAGCTGCAATTGAATGCAAAGCTCAGCGGCGGCGGGCTGGACGCGGACGCACAAGGCAACGTCGAATTGTCGGAGCCGAAAGGCAGCGTGAATTTGCGGGTGCGCAATGCCAATCTGGCGCCGCTGTTCGGGACCAGCCCGGCCGATAAATCCGTGCAGAGCGTCAATCTATCCTCGCGCGTCGGCCTCTCCGGCAACCGCCTGACCTTCAACGATCTCGACAGCACCGTGGCCGGATCGCATTTACGGGGGCATCTGGCGGTGACGCTCGATCCGGAGAAGACCGTCGACGGCGAAGTCGGCCTCGATACGCTCGACCTCGTGCCGGCGCTCGCGGTGGCCATCGGCGCGGCCGGACACGATGCCAATGCGCCGTTGAGTGCCGGGCTTCTCGGCGGCTGGCGCGGCCGCGTCGCCTTCCAGGCGTTGCACGGCACGTTGCCCGGCGGCATCGAGCTGCGCCCCTTCGGCGGCACGATCCGGAGCGACGGTCAGTCGCTCGCTCTCGACGCAATGAAGGGCGGCGTCGGCGGCGGCGAGATGTCGGCGAGCCTCGATGCGCGCAATGGCGCCAATGGTCTGACGTTGAACGCGCGCATCGAGCTCGGCAAAGTCGACGCGGCGGCGCTACGCTATCGCGACCTCGCGCTGCCGAAGGGACGCGCCTCGGCGCAGATGGCGCTGACCAGTCAGGGCCGCAGCGTCGCGGCGCTCACCGGCGCGCTCGCCGGAAACGGCACGGTGACGCTCGAATCCGCTGAAATCTCCGGCCTCAATCCGCGCGCCTTCGAGATCGCCATCCGTGCCAGCGACGGCGGCCAGGTTGCCGACGACAACCGGCTGCGGCAGTTGGTCGAGCCCGCACTGTCGGCGGGTCCGATTGCAGTGGCCTCGGCGCAGATCCCGTTCACGATCCGCGACGGGCGCCTGCGCGTCGGCGCAACGTCGCTGGAGGCGAAGAACGCGCGTGCCATCGTCTCCGGCGGCTACGACATCCCCGCCGACCAGGCCGACATCCGCGCCAGCCTGACGCCGATCATGACCGGGCTCTCCGGCGCACCGCCGGAAATCCAGCTGTTCGCGGCCGGTCCCCCCGACAGGCTCAATCGCACCGTCGATCTCGGGCCGCTGTCGTCGTGGCTCGCGGTGCGCACGATCGACCGCGAGACGCGCCGCCTGGACGCCATCGAGCGCGGCGAGCCGCCGCCGGCCACCGCCGCACTGCCGACGCTGGTCTCGCCCGATCCGGCGCCGGAGCCGTCGCTGCTGGACGTGCCGATGCCCGGCCGCGATCCGCGCCGTGCGCCGCCGCCGAAACCCAAGGCCGATATCAGGGTTGCGCCGACGCCGAAGGCGCCGCAGGCTGCTCCCGCAGCGCCAAGCCCTCCACTCACAAGCCCTCCACTGACAAGCCCGCCGCTCGCAAGCACGCAGATCGCGCCGTTGCCCCCGCCGATCGACGTCAGGCCGGCCCCCGGCCCGCCGCCCGCAAAGCCCAAGCCAAAGCCGCCGCTGGTCCTGACGCCGTCGAATCCTTGACTGTTTCCCTGGCTTTTTAACGAATTTTGCTCGGCAAAACTGATCTGACGACTTTACCGGATTCTCGCGTTTGTTCCCTAGTCTCTGGTCCCAGAGGAACTCGGCGTCCTGCCGGCACAAGCAGGATGGCTAGCCAAGAACTGGGGTCATCGGGATGAACGGCGCGACAACACTTCTGCAGGATCTGGACGACGCGATCGCACGCGGCACCGACGAAAGCCGGACCAAGGCGCTGTGGCACGCGACCGACATTCTGATCACCGGCCGCTACAGCGACGACGAGATCAGCACGTTCGGCGAAGTCATCGGTCGGCTCGCCGACGAGATCGAGGTTGCTGCGCGCGTGCAACTCTCCGAGGTCATGGCAGCCTGCGATCACGCTCCGCTCAATGTCATTGCGCAACTCGCGACCGCCGACGAGATCGAGGTCGCCGGTCCCGTACTGCGCGACTCCAATCGTCTCGACGAGAAGCTGCTGGTCGAGAGCGCCATGACCAAGAGCCAGTTGCATCTGCTCGCGATCGCGCAGCGCAAGTCGATCGGGGAGGCCGTCACCGACGTGCTCGTCAAGCGCGGCGACCAGGAGGTCGTGACGTCGGTTGCCAGGAACGAGGGCGCGCGCTTCTCCGGTTCGGGTCTGCTCCACATGGTCCGCCGCGCCGAGGGTGACTCGATTCTTGCCGAGCAGCTTGGCTTGCGCAAGGACGTGCCGCGCCACATCTTCCAGCAGCTGATCTCGAAGGCGTCGGAGGACGTCCGCCGCCGGCTCGAGCACGAGCGCCCCGAAATGATGGCGCAGATCCAGAGCTCGGTAAGCGACGTCACCGGCGACCTGCAATCCAAGTTCGGGCCGTCCTCGCGCAGCTATTTCGTCGCCAAGCGCGTGGTGACGACGCAGTACCGGCAGGGCAACCTCAACCAGGACTCGATCTCGAACTATGCGCGCCAGCATCGCTTCGACGAGGTGCAGATCGGCCTGTCGCTGTTGTCGTCGCTGCCGGTCGACGTGATCGAGCGGGCGATGATGGACCGCAATCGCGAGATGATCCTGGTGCTGTGCAAGGCCCTCGATTTCTCCTGGGACACCACGATGTCGCTGCTGTTCCTCGGCGCCAAGGATCATCTGATCACGGCGCGCGAGCTCCACGACAACGAGCGCGATTTCGGCAAGCTCAAGATCGAGACCTCGCGCAGCGTCTTGAAATTCTACCAGTCGCGCAAGACCGCGGGTGCCGACGCGGGCCGTCAGCCCGAGCTCCAGGTACACTGAGCGAGAGGGAGTATCTGCAATGTTGCCTCAATTCGGCACCGCCGTTCGCAAGAAGAACCTCAACAAGGCCGCAGCCGGCGAGATCGGCGGCGGAGCAGCGGACCAGGCCTCGGTCGATGCCGCCTGGCTCGTGCTGGAAGCCGCCAACGATCTCGGTGATCATGCCGCGATCGAGGCTTGCCGTCGCGTCCTCGACGCCGAGCTGAACGGCACGGCGGCCGGCAGCGCGGATGTCGATCTCGTGTTGGGGTATTTCAGGTAAGACTCGTAGGCGTCCGCTCCAACCGGGCGATAGCGCCGCTTCCACACCGTCATTGCGAGCGCAGCGAAGCAATCCAGACTCTTTCCGCGGCGGCAGTCTGGATTGCTTCGCTGTGCTCGCAATGACGGAGAGCAGGGCACCGCCGTCGCTCCTTCGATGGCACATTACCTCGCCGACAGCAGCGCAGTCCCAGCCTGCGCGGCCACCACGCGGACACACGCATCGCACGCAGCTGTGATCTCCGGAACTTGCCGACGCGGGTAACGCCGGAAGCTCTCCTTCGTACAGCCTTCAGCGAGCGTAGTCTCGCAGAGCTGATGGATGTGAAACCGGGGAGACATGGTCGGATGAAAGAGTTCAACATCGCTGAGGTCGGGGGCGGTTCCTATCGCCCTCTCGCACTTCTCCGCTGGGTCATGGTGATCATATTCGTATCGTTCGGTATGCAGAAATTCACGCCGCAATCCGCGCAGGGCATCGCGCAGTTCATCAGCAACAGCCCGTTCATCTCCTGGCTGTCGGTGTTCGGCCTGAGGGGAGAGGCCTATGTCCTCGGTGTTGCTGAATTCGTGATCGCGGCGCTGCTCGCGGCCGGCAGCTTCAGCCCGGTTTCGTCCGCCCTCGGTTCATTGATGGGCATGGTGACCTTCGCGATCACCTGGTCGTTCTTCTTCACGACCCCGGGCGTCGTCAAATGGAGCCTTTCATCCGATCCGATGGCGTGGAATCTGACCGGCGAATTTCTGTTCAAGGACATCGTCCTGCTGTGCGTTTGCGCGGTGTTGTTTCTGGCCTCCCTGCCGCAATCGGTTGTCCGCCTGCGCACCGGGTGATCGCCAGGCCGTCTCTCACCGCCGAATCCGGTAGATCACGACGTCTTCGCCGTGACGGAACGTGGTTTGCTCGAGGAGATAGTTGGACTTCTCCAGGACGCGGCGCGATGCGCCATTGCCGACATAGACCAGGCCGATGAGGGACGGTAGCTCGTAGTGTAACAGTCCGATATCCGTCAGCGCCGTGGCGATCTCGCTTGCAAGTCCGCGGCCCCAGAATTCGCGCTTGAACGCATAGGCAATCTCGATCTCGTCGATTTCGTCCACCAGGATGTGCCGGATGCCCGCTCGCCCGGCGAATGCCCCGTCTTTCGTTCGCAGCACCCACAGCCCGAAGCCATGCTGGTCCCAATGCGCGATATTCGCATCGATATAGGTCTTGGTCCTCTCCGCCGAACGGACGCCGCCGAGATAGCGCGACACGTCCGCATCGAGATGCAATGCGACGAGGTGCGCGAGGTGATCCTCACGAAGCCTCTCGGCAGTCAGGTTCTCTGTGCTGAAATGATCCATGGACCCGGATAGCCGTTTTCGGAGCAGGGCAAGATGCGCGCCTTCGCCGCCCCTCATGATTTCTAACACATCCTAACGGGCAATTTCGGCGGCATCCGGTCAATGTCTCCATGGAAAAGCGGTGGAATTCCCAAACAAGCACGAAGCTCGACGGAGATTGCATGACGTCCAAAACGCAAATCGAATCACTGCAACGGCCCGCGAGCGTCTCGCGCCGCGGTTTCGTGGGAGGCCTGTCGGCGGGCGTTCTGGGGGCGGTTGCGACCGAAGCGGCGGCGGCGCAAACCCTGGCCGAAATCCCTGATCGCGGGCCCGGCGCCGATCTCGGTGCTCACAGCGAACGATCGCGCTTCGTCAAGATCGATCGCATTCCCGAGGCAACACCAGGCAAGCGCAACGTCGACCCCAGTGATGCCATCAACTCCAAGACGCCGCATCAGAAGCTGGTGGGCAACATCACGCCAACCGATCTGCATTACGAGCGCAGCCATTCCGGGGTGCCGGACATCGATCCGGCGCAGCACCGTCTGCTCATCCATGGCCTGGTTCAGAAGCCGCTGGTGTTCAGCGTCGACGATCTCAAGCGGATGCCGTCCGTCACGCGCGTGGTCTTTATCGAATGCACCGGAAACGGCTGGGAAAACTGGAAGAAGGCAGACCCTGACCTGACGGTGCAGAACACGCATGGCCTCGTCAGCACCAATGAGTGGACTGGCGTTCCGCTGAAGTTCCTCATTGGTCTCGCGGGCAAGGAGAAGAACTCGAATTGGATGCTCGCGGAGGGAGGCGACGGCGCGGGCGTCGACCGCAGCATTCCGTTGACCGACGAAATCGTGAACGAGGCCTTTGTCGCCTACGGTCAGAACGGCGAACCACTGCGCCCCGCGCACGGGTTTCCAATGCGACTGGTGATGCCGGGTTTCGAGGGCAACCTCAACATCAAATGGCTGCGCCGCCTCAAGTTTGGCACTGAGCCCTGGATGACCCGCTGGGAGACAGCGCGCTACACGCAGCTGCTCGCCAACGGCAAGGCCCGCCAGTTCCAGCTGAGGATGGAAACCAACTCCGTCATCACACAGCCCTCGGGCACGATGCAGATCCAGCCCGGCTACAACATTATCTCCGGTCTCGCCTGGAGCGGCCATGGCAAGATCGCCAGGGTCGAGATATCGACTGACGGCGCGAAAATCTGGAAACAGGCGCAGCTGAATCAGCCGGTGCTGTCGAAGGCCCAGGTTCGATTTCAGATGGATTGGGTCTGGGACGGTAAGCCGACAAGGATCGTGAGCCGCGCGACCGACGAGCAAGGCAATGTTCAGCCGGACCGGCAGTCCTTCATCGCTGCGATGGGGACCAATGCGCTGTTCCACTACAACGCCCAGCAGACCTGGAGCATCGACGAGGCCGGGAGGGTCCGCAATGTCCTCGCATAATAATCGGCTTGTTGCTGCGGCTCTCGCGCTCGGCCTGCTCGCGGCGCCCGCATCTGCATTCGATTTCGGCCGTCCCGCGACTCCGGAGGAGATCAAGCTATGGGACATCGACGTAACACCCGATGGCAAGGGGCTGCCTGTCGGCAGCGGCACGGTTGCGCAGGGTAAGCAGGTCTTCGCCGACAATTGCACGGCCTGTCATGGCGACAACGGCCAGGGCGGGATCAAGGATCGTCTGGCCGGTGGGCAGGGCACACTCGCCTCCAGCGCGCCGGTCAAGACCGTCGGCAGCTTCTGGCCCTATGCGACGACCTTGTACGACTACATCCACCGCGCGATGCCATATCCCACACCGGGTTCGCTCAGCACCGACGACACCTATGCCGTCACCGCCTACATCCTGAGTCTGAATGGCATCGTTCCCCCCGACGGCAAGGTTGATAAGGACAGCTTGCCGAAGATCAAGATGCCCAACCGCGACGGCTTCATTCCGGACCCGGAATTCGATCCGGCAAAACTATTCCGCAAGAAATGAGCGTGTGATCATGAGGGTTTCGGCGCTGCTCAAGATCCTCGTCCTGGTTGCTGCGACATGTTTATGGGAGACCCAAGCAATGGCCGTCGACGGACTGATCACGATCAGGAGCAGTTTCGGCCCTGAAGAGACGATGAAGCGGCTGGAAGCCGAGGTGACGGCCAAGGGCCTCACAATATTCGCCCATGTCGATCATGCCGCGGGCGCCGCTGCTGCCGGCCTGCCGTTGCGCCCGACCAATCTCATCATCTTCGGGAACGCAAGGGGTGGTACGCCATTGATGCAGCAGTCGCAGACCAGCGGCATCGATCTGCCGCTGAAGGCGCTGGTCTGGCAGGACGAACAAGGCGCGACCTGGCTGTCCTACAATGATCCGGCGTATATCGCCGGGCGTCATGGCATCGGCGAGCCGGCCAAGGCTGCAATTGTCGCTATGACGGCGGCCCTGCACGCGATCGCGACCAAGGTCACCGCCCCCTAGCGCAATGGGACGACCGCGCGACGCGTGCGCCATGAGGAGAGATCCATGAACAGCACAGACGGGCAACCGGAATCACCCGCTCCCGGGGACGGCAAGATCGCCAGATGGGCGGTCATAGCGGTGTTATGCGCCCTCCTCGTCGGTGCCGGCGCGCTCGGCTATCTCGGCTGGTTCAGCACGACAACGGAGGTGCCAGCGTCGGGCTATGTCGCACTGGTGCTCGGTGTCGTGTTTTCGCTGGTGGTCGGCATCGGCTTGATGGCGCTGGTGTTCTACAGCAGCCGCAAGGGTTATGACGAACCGGCGGTGCTGATCCGGGAGCCGGAGAGCGAGTCGGACCAAGAAGGCGTCAGCTCAGGCTCCACCACACCGAGCGAACGCACCGAGCGAGTACGCTGAGCCGGATGCTCGCTTCGAATCCCGGGGGGGGCTTCGTCCTCTCCGCCGGACGCACGCCGCCGAAATATCGGGACACCTCGGCATCGAGATGCAACGCGACGAGGTCGGCCAGGTGATCTTCACGAAGCCTCTCGGCGGTTAGCCTAGCCGTGCTGAAGTGTTCCATTGGGAACAGATAGCCGCTTCCAAGGCGAGGCGTCGAGCAACATTGACGCGGAATAACTTGGCTGTCAGTGCTTTTTACCATTGCGAGGACGCGCTTCGTTGGGGGGTACGGTTCCAGCGAATGTTCTGAAGCGGAGTGGCAATGGATTTCGAGCGCGACATAGCCAGGGTCAGCGGAATCGCTGCGGTTTCGACCATCCTGGACGTGGTCAGCCGGACCACCGGCATGGGGTTTACCGCCGTTGCCCGCGTCACCGAGGACAGGTGGATCACCTGTGCCTCGCGTGACGAGCTTGCGTTCGGGCTGAAACCCGGTGACGAGCTCAAGGTCGAGACCACGATCTGCCATGAGATCCGGCAGAGCCGTGACGCCGTCGTCATCGAGAATGTCAGCGAAGACGCCGCGTACTGCACGCATCACACACCTGCGCAATATGGCTTCCAAAGCTACATCTCCGTGCCGATCATTCTTCCCGACGGTTCATTCTTCGGAACTCTTTGCGCCATCGATCCGAAGCCGCGCAAGCTTCGGACCCCCGAGATCATCGGCATGTTCAAGCTTTTTGCGGAGCTGATCGCGTCTCACCTCGACGCGGCCGAGCGCGTCGAGCTGATCGAGAACAGGCTCGCGCTGGAACAACGCAATGCCGAACTGCGCGAGCAGTTCATCGCCGTGCTCGGTCACGACCTCAGAAACCCTCTTGCCTCGATCCAGGGCGGGCTGCGGCTTCTGAACAAGAAGGTCGATGACGAGGGGAAGAGCTGGATCAACCTGCTGCAGGGAAGCGTGGCCCGGATGGCGGGCCTGATCGACAATGTCATGGACTTCGCCCGCGCGCGGCTCGGCTCCGGGATGCAGCTCAAGCTGAAAGAACAGCCGCTCGAGCCTGTCATCAAGCAGATTGTCGCGGAGTTCGAATACGTGCATCCGGATCGCGTCATCGAAACAGTCGTCAACGTTCCGGGACCTGTGAGGATCGATGCCGAGCGCATAGGTCAGATGCTGTCCAATCTTCTCGGCAACGCGATTTCCTATGGAGCCGCCGACGAGCCGATCAGGGTGCTGGCGCAGACGACCGAAGCCGGCTTCGATCTCAGCGTTGCCAACAAAGGCGCGCCAATTCCGGCGGATGCGATCCCGCGCCTTTTCACTGCGTTCGATCGTGGCGACGTTCTGCCGAACCAGAAGGGGCTTGGGCTCGGATTGTACATCGCCCAGGAGATCGCGCGCGCCCATGGCGGGTTGATCGCCGCGTCGTCGATGCGGGATGAAACGGTGTTCACCGCGTCGTTCCCGGCAACACAGGCCAGCGGCTGAGAAGGCGTGCCACGCCCCAGTATCTGGCCGTCACCGAGCGTCTGGCCAATTCTCGGACAATGCCATCATGCGCCTGTTTTGCCCGACGGCGCAACCGGCCTTGTATGACGGCGTTGGGTCGGGCCAGCTACGGTCAGCTGATTTAGCACACGCCTAACCCATTGATCTCACAGCGTCGGTCTACTGTGCATGGGGTTGTTTTCGCGTTTTTGAATTTCGAGAGGGGCTTAGCCCGCCCCGAACGCGAGCGCGACATTGTAGGTCAGAAGGCTCGCTGCATAAGCCAGCACCAGCATGTAGAAGAAGGTCACGGCCATCCAGGTCCAGCTTCCGGTCTCGCGCCGGATCACGGCCAGCGTGGATGCGCATTGCGGGGCGAAGATGTACCAGGCCAGCATCGACAGCGCGGTCGCGAGCGACCATTTCGTCGCCAGCACCTGGCCGATCTGCTCGGCCGCTTCCTTGCCGCCTTCGATCGCATAGACGGTGCCGAGTGCTGCGACCGCGACCTCGCGCGCCGCCATGCCGGGGATCAGCGCGACCGCGATCTGCCAATTGAAGCCGACCGGCGCCAGCAGCGGCTCGAGCGCCTTGCCGATGATCGCGGCCAGGCTGAAGTCGATCGCCGGCTCGGTTGCGCCCGCGGGCGGCTGCGGGAACGAGGCCAGGAACCAGATCAGCACCATCATCGAAAAGATCGTGGTGCCGGCGCGGTGCAGGAACATCTTGGCCCGCGTATAGACGCCGATCGCGATCGATTTCAGCCGCGGCATCTTGTAGTCCGGCAGCTCCAGCATGAACGGCGCCGGCGCATAGTCGCGCAACATGAAGAACTTGATCAGGAACGAGACGGCAAGTGCGCTGGCGATGCCGACGGCATAGAGGCCGAACATCACCAGGCCCTGGAGGTTGATGAAGCCCCAGACGTCCCTGGCCGGAATGAAGGCGGAGATGATCAGCGTGTAGACGGGAATGCGCGCCGAGCAGGTCATCAGCGGCGCGATCAGGATCGTGGTCAACCGGTCGCGCTTGTTGTCGATCACGCGCGTCGCCATGATGCCGGGGATGGCGCAGGCAAAGCTCGACAGCAGCGGAATGAAGGCGCGGCCGTGCAGGCCGGCGCCGCCCATGATGCGGTCCATCAGGAACGCGGCACGCGCCATGTAGCCGAAATCTTCCAGCAGCAGGATGAACAGGAAGATGATGATGATCTGCGGCAGGAACACGATGACGCTGCCGACGCCTGATATCACGCCGTTCTGAAGGAAGCTCTGCAGCAGGCCGGCGGGCAGGGTGGCGTGCACGAACTCACCGAGGGAGTCGAAACCCGAATTGAGCAGCTCCATCAGCGGCTGCGCCCAGGCGAACACCGCCTGGAACATCACGAACAGGATGGCCGCGAGCACGATCAGCCCGCCGACGGGATGCAGCACGATCGCGTCGATCCGCGCGGTCCAGGTGTCGGGGCGAGCAGGCAGGCTGACGCAGTCGGCGATGATGCGGTCGGCTTCGCGCTGGGTGGCGCGCAGATCGGCCACGCTGAGCGCCCGCCAATTATTCTCTCCCGGCTCGGCGGCGAGCTTTGCCGAAATCTCGTCGGTCAGCGACAGCAGGTCGGCCGTGCCGCCCTTGCGCACCGCGATCGAGGTGACCACGGGCACGCCGAGCTCCTTGGCGAGCCGCGCGACGTCGACAGTGATGCCGCGGCGGGTCGCGATGTCGAACATGTTGAGCACGAGGATCATCGGCCGGCCGGTGCGCTTGAGCTCGAGCAGCAGTCGGATGGTCAGGCGCAAATTGGTCGAATCGGCCACGCACAGCACGAGGTCGGGCAGGGTCTCGCCGGTGGCCTTGCCGAGCACGAAGTCGCGGGTGATCTCCTCGTCCGGGCTGCGGCCGCGCAGCGAATAGGTGCCGGGCAGGTCGACCACGGAGACCTGGCGGCCCAACGGCGTGACGAAGAAGCCTTCCTTGCGCTCGACGGTGACGCCGGGATAGTTCGCGACCTTCTGCCGGCTGCCGGTCAGCGCATTGAACAGCGAGGTCTTACCGCTGTTTGGCGTGCCCACCAGGGCGAGATGAAGTAGGGGCAATTCCATGGAATTGGGGTCCGGTCGCTTCAGGCGACGATAATGGCCATGGCTTCGCGACGGCGGACCGCGATGGTGATGCTGTCGACCCGTACCGCGATCGGATCGCGCCCGACCAGCCCCTCGTGCAGGACCTCGACCCGGGCGCCCTCGACGAAGCCGAGCTCGATCAGCCGGCTCTCGAGCTCGATGTCCGAGAGCGCCGAGCCCGCGTCCTTGGGGGAAAGGTGCTGGATGACGCCGGTATAGCCGCGCTGGGCCAGGCCCAGCGGCATCTGCGGACGCGTATCATGGATGTCGGTCATGCCCTGTATTTTCAACGCAGGGCATCGAGGTCAAGCGCGCTCGGTCGCTGAAACTGCACCTTAGAGTGATTTTAAAGTACCAGCTTCGTGACGGAGGCGATTGGCGCCGGGATCGGCGCCAAGTCGGCTACTGGGCCGGGACCTTTTCCGCCTGGATGGCGGCCATGGCGCGGCTCTTGAAGTAATCGAGCACGAACAGGCGGATCGCCGAGGACAGATTGCCCTGCTGGCGGTTGCCGTCGATCTCGCCGACCAGCTCGGACAGCGTCATGTTGCGCAGGCCCGAGATCTCCTTCATGCCGTTCCAGAACGCCTCTTCCAGGCTGACGCTGGTCTTGTGACCGGCAACGACGATCGACCGTTTCACGACGGGCGACTTCATGGCTGCTCCTCGCGATCGATCTGGTGCTGGTCCAGGCGCGCCTTCGCCTGGTCCGCGCGCGTCTCCTCCGCCGACCGCTCCGCCTTCGTGCGGCCGAACTTCGTTCGGTTGGCGTGCGCCTGCTTCGCCGTGGCTTCCCGCTCGGCGCGCTTCCGGAAACGATTCAGGTTGATGACGTTCGCCATGTCGCGTCTCCATCATCCGATCCTCCGTGGGCAGGATGAAACATTCAGAAACTGTGCGCCGCACTGCGCCCAATGAGACTTGATCGTCATTCGCTTGTCCTCGTCAATCGACCCTTGGGCCATCAAACGATGAATTCCGCCCCGTGGGGGCGGAGGGGCTGCGTAACACGCAATCCCGCCGCGACATTGACGGTAATCAAATCCCGTCCTTTAAGCCCTACATTTAATGGAGCTAGGGGCTCCGTATCATTACGGATGGCTATCGGAATTCGGAATTATCCCGGGCTGGTCATCTTCTCGGGGCGCACCAGGCGGTCGAACTCCTCCGCCGAGACGAAGCCGAGCCGCAGCGCCTCTTCCTTCAGCGTGGTGCCGTTGGCATGCGCCGTCTTGGCCACCTTGGCCGCGTTGTCGTAGCCGATCTTGGGGGCGAGCGCCGTCACCAGCATCAGCGAACGCTGCATCAGTTCCCTGATGCGCTTCTCGTCGGCGCGGATGCCGCTGACGCAATGCTCGGTGAAGGAGCGCGCGGCGTCCGCCATCAGCCGGATCGAGTGCAGCATGTTGTATGCCAGCACGGGCTTGTAGACGTTGAGCTCGAAATGGCCCTGGCTGCCGGCGACCGTGATCGTGGTGTGATTGCCGAACACTTGGCAGCACACCATCGTCATCGCCTCGCACTGCGTCGGATTGACCTTGCCCGGCATGATCGAGGAGCCCGGCTCGTTCTCCGGCAGCATCAGTTCGCCGAGGCCCGAACGCGGACCCGATCCGAGCAGGCGGATGTCGTTGGCGATCTTGAACAGGCCTGTCGCGACCGAGTTAATGGCGCCGTGCGCCAGCACATAGGCGTCGTTCGAGGCCAGCGCCTCGAATTTATTGGCGGCGCTGGTGAAGGGCAGCTTGGTAATCCCGGCAACGTGCTTTGCGAACAGTTTTGCAAAGCGCGGCTTCGAATTGAGGCCGGTGCCGACGGCGGTGCCGCCCTGCGCCAGCGGATAGAGCTCCTTCACCGCGACCTTGAGCCGGGCGATGCCGCTTTCGACCTGTGCGGCATAGCCGGAAAATTCCTGGCCGAGCGTCAGCGGCGTCGCGTCCTGGGTGTGGGTGCGGCCGATCTTGACGATCTTTGCGAACTCCTTCTCCTTCTTGCGCAGCGCGCGCAGCAATTCGCCGAGGGCAGGGACGAGATCGGCGGTGATGCGGCTTGCCGCCGCGATATGCATCGCGGTCGGGAACGAGTCGTTCGACGACTGGCTCATGTTGACGTGATCGTTGGGATGCACCGGCTTCTTGGCGCCGAGCTCGCCGCCCAGGAGCTCATTGGCGCGATTGGCGATGACCTCGTTGAGATTCATGTTGCTCTGCGTGCCCGAGCCGGTCTGCCACACCACCAGCGGAAAATGGTCGTCCAGCTTGCCCTCGATCACCTCGCGCGCGGCGCGGATGATGGCATTGGCGCGGCGCTGGTCGAGCAGACCGAGCTCCTGGTTGGACTGCGCCGCGGCGAGCTTGACGGTGCCGAGCGCACGCACGAGCGAGATCGGCATGCGATCGATGCCGATGCGGAAATTCTGCCGCGAGCGTTCGGTCTGCGCCCCCCAATAACGATCGGCGAGGACCTCGATGGGGCCGAAGCTGTCGGTCTCGGTGCGGGTCGCCGGGCGTGAGGAGCTGTCGGTCTTCGAGCGGGGAGCCTTCGAGCGGGAAGTCTTCGAGAGTGAAGTTTTGGCCATGAGCACATCCATTCCGCCGCGCGAAATGCCACGCGGCCTCTTCATGTGCCTCTATATAGGGAGTTTGGCCGCCCGCGACGGGCGCCAGTCCGATCTAGATCATTTCTTGCGGAAACGATCCAAGCGCACGACTTCGGCGCCGCCCTGGTTCGGGGCCGCCGGCTCCTCAGTGCCTTCCGCAGGTTCAGTGGCAGGGGGCACCGCGACCGCGGACGGGGCGGGAGCGGCCGGCAATGTCTCGGCCGAGAGGTCGGCGACATCGGAGGTGTCGAACTGGAGGCCGAATTTCACGGATGGATCGAGGAAGCTCTTGATGGCGCTGAACGGCACGATCAGCCGCTCCGGAATGCCGCCGAAGGACAGGCCGACCTCGAAACGGTCCTCGAGCACGGTCAGATCCCAGAACTGGTGCTGCAGGATGATCGTCATCTCTTCGGGATATTGGGCCAGCAGCCGTGAGGACAATTTCACGCCGTCGGCCTTCGACACGAAGGTGATGAAGAAATGATGCTCGCCGGGCAGTCCCTGGGACGCGGCGTCGGTCAGCACCTTGCGCAACACGCCGCGCAGTGCGTCGCGGGCCAGCACATCGTATCGGATATGATCGGTCGCCATGGTGGTCCTGTTGCATTCCAGGAGCTGGGCCCTGCCGGCCCGACTCGCCAAGCCGCAATAGTACCGCGCCTGACGGGTCAGCAGGAGTCCCCGCGGGGTAGGAAATAAGAGGTAAGTGGAGGCTTCTGTTGCCAGGTGCCTCCGAACCCCGCCTAACGGAGCTTAACCCGTTAGGACTTCAGAATGGTCTTTCAAACTGCGTTACGCAGCCTGAGCAACCGGAGCAAAGTTGTCGTTGGCAACTATTGCATAGCCCGATAACGGCGGAACAATACCGAGAAAAAGAACGCCCTTTACGCCCTCGTCGATCCTATTTCGCCCCCGCCAAAGCCCGCCTCAGGGCCAGCCCGCTGGTGGGCTTTGGTGGAGGCGCCGGGTACCGCCCCCGGGTCCGAATGGTTTATTGCGACGACCATTTATTTCCATAGCCGGCGAACCGGCACTCCCAATATAGGGGGCAAAGGTTTCAAATAACAGGTGTTTCGAGCGATCATTCCGAGGTTCCCTTTGGATAGGTTCCCGGCAGCCTTGGCCGCGCGCCGGCCGGCGTTCTAAGCTCCTGACATGTCCGAGGATTCCGCACCGGCTGCCCCACAACGAGATCACGAGCCGGACCGTCCAGCCATCAGCGCCGTTCCGCCGGGCCTGCTCGCGCTGTTCCTGGCCTTCGCCCGGATGTCGCTGGCGGGCTTCGGCGGGGTTTTGGTGTTCGCCAGGCAGGCCATCGTCGAGCAGCACCGCTGGATGACGGCGGACGAATTCAACGAGACTTTTGCGCTCTGCCATTTCCTGCCCGGGCCCAACATCGTCAATCTCTCGATGGTGTTCGGCGCGCGGCTGCGCGGAATCGCCGGCGGCATCGCCGCCTTTGCGGGTCTGTTGCTGCCGCCCACGCTGATCATGACGGTGCTCGCGATCATCTACGCCCGGTTCGGCGATGTGGAGGTGCTGCGCCGCATCCTCGCCGGCATTTCCTGTGCGGCCGTCGGCCTCTTGATCGCGGTGGTCTTCCGGATGGCGACGCCGCTGCTCAAGCGGCTGGACGCCGTCGCGCTCATCCTGATGCTGGGCGTATTCCTCGCCGTCGGCGTCCTTCGCCTGCCGCTCCAGACCGTGCTTTTGGTCGCGATTCCCGTCAGTATCGGCACTGCCTTTCTGATGGGGCGGAAGGTAGCAGCATGAACGCGGAGAACCCGATCTGGGCCCTGATCTCGACCTTCGGTCTGATGTCGCTGTTCGCGGTCGGCGGCGCCGCGGCGGCGGTGCCCGAGATGCACCGCATCGCGGTCGATGTGCATCACTGGATGACCGACAAGCAGTTCGCCGACGCCTATGCGATCGCGCAGCTCTCACCAGGTCCGAACGTACTTATCGTCACGTTAATCGGCTATGCCGTCGCCGGCATTCCTGGCGCTCTGGCGGCGACCTTGGCCATGTGCCTGCCCACCGCGCTGCTTGCCTATTATGTCAGCCGGCTCCTCAATCGGCCGAGCCAATCGCGCTGGCCGGGGCTGATCCAGGCTGCACTGGTTCCGCTCTCGATCGGCTTGATGGCGGCGAGCGCCCTGATCCTGGCCCAGTCGACCGATCGCACGCTTGCTGCGCTGCTTCTGACCGCGACGGTTGCAGTGGTCGCATCCATCTCGCGCATCAATCCACTATGGATTTTGCTGGTCGGGGGCTTGTTGGGTTTTGCTGGCATTGTGTAATGAAAATGGCTAGGCAGTGATCCGGGCGGGGGGATCGATTTCCAGCCGATTAGAACAACAGTGCTCGTGGCTTGCGGGTCGCGGAGGAGACATGCATGGCCGATACGATGGGCCACTCGGCGACAGCCAACCGAAACACCTCGGTGGTGATCAGCTTTTGTCTGCTGGCCGTAGCGCCGCAGATTTTCGAATTCATCTGGTCGTTCGGGACGTTCTTTGGCTGGGGCGCGGGACGCGGCCCGGCCACCGTCGTGATCAGCCACTCTACGGCGCTGC
Organism: Bradyrhizobium sp. WSM4874; assembly: GCF_055811835.1. Taxonomy (NCBI): domain Bacteria; kingdom Pseudomonadati; phylum Pseudomonadota; class Alphaproteobacteria; order Hyphomicrobiales; family Nitrobacteraceae; genus Bradyrhizobium; species Bradyrhizobium sp. WSM4874. The sequence continues at coordinate 68,697 of NZ_JBVVPR010000010.1, read as the reverse complement.
TCGCGGGCGCGCCCGGCGCGTTGCTCGGAGCGGTCGGCGGTGACACCAAGAAGGCGTCATCCGATGTGCTGCTGGCGCTGATCTATTCCTATCCGATCTTTGCGGTGGCGATTCTCACGATCTTCATGACAATCAGGTCGGCGCAGGACTATGTCGGCGGGATCGTGCTGATGGCGCTCGCCTTGTTCGCACTGTGGGCCTCCAGCGACTTGCAGGGAATGCGGGGCTTCTCCTTTGGCGCCGGCACGGCGCCGCGCATGTTTGGCGGGTTGCTCGTCGCACTCGGCGCCGGCATTGCGTTGACGGGACTTCTGACCGACGGGCCCGGCATGGCGCACTATGCCTGGCGTGGGCCGCTCTTCGTGATGGTCTCGATCGTCTTCTTCGCGTTGGCGATTCGTCCGCTCGGGGTGGTGGTTACGGCGTTCGCAAGCTTCATGATCGCGGCGATGGGCACGCATGAGACGCGCTGGGTCGAAGCGCTCATCGTCGGCGCCTGCCTGACGCTGGGCTGCGCGGTGCTCTTCCCCTACGTGCTAGGCCTGCCGATGCCGATGTTCCCGCGCTTCCTGGTTCAGTGAGAGTGTGATGTTCGATCTCTTCCACAATCTGGGCCTCGGTTTCGGTGTGGTGTTTCAGATCTCGTGGTGGTCACCCTGGTGGCTCTACGGTCTGTCGCTCCCGATCTCGATCAATATTCTCATGTGCCTGATTGGTGCGTTGGTCGGCACGCTGGTCGGCGTGCTGCCCGGTATCGGCACCGTCGCAACCGTGGCGATGCTCCTGCCGATCACGTTCGGATTGCCGCCGGTCGGCGCGCTGATCATGCTCGCCGGCATCTATTATGGCGCCCAGTACGGCGGCTCCACCACCTCGATCCTGGTCAATATTCCCGGTGAGGCGACCTCGGTCGTCACCGCAATCGACGGCCACCAGATGGCAAAGCAAGGCCGTGCCGGCCCGGCGCTGGCGATCGCGGCGATCGGTTCGTTCTTCGCCGGCTGCGTCGCGACCGTGCTTATCGCCGTGCTCGGCGCGCCTCTGACCAAGCTGGCACTGGCGTTCGGTCCGGCCGAATATTTCTCGCTGATGGTGCTCGGCCTGATCTTCGCGGTGGTGCTGGCCAAGGGCTCGGTGCTGAAAGCGATCGCGATGATCGTGTTCGGCCTGATGCTGTCGATGGTCGGCTCCGACATCGAGACCGGCGCCTCGCGCATGGCGTTCAACATTCCGGAGCTTGCCGACGGTCTCGGCTTTGCGACGGTGGCGATGGGCGTGTTTGGCTTCGCCGAGATCATCCGCAACCTCGACGCCGGCGCCGAGATGAACCGCGATCTCGTGCAGCAGAAGATCACCGGCCTGATGCCGACCAGGAAGGACCTGATCGACTCGACGCCTGCGATCCTGCGCGGCACCGTGCTCGGCTCGATTCTCGGCATCCTGCCGGGCGGCGGCGCGGTCATCGCGTCCTTTGCGTCCTACACGCTCGAGAAGAAGATCGCCAAGAACCCGTCGCGGTTCGGCCGTGGTGCGATCGAGGGCGTGGCGGCGCCGGAAAGCGCCAACAACGCCGCGGCGCAGACCTCCTTCATCCCGCTGCTGACGCTCGGCATCCCGCCCAACGCCGTGATGGCGCTGATGGTGGGCGCGATGACCATTCACGGCATCGTGCCGGGTCCGCAAGTGATGCAGAAGCAGCCGGAGCTGGTCTGGGGCATGATCGCCTCGATGTGGATCGGCAATCTGATGCTGATCATTATCAACCTGCCGCTGGTCGGAATCTGGGTGCGGCTGTTGCGCGTCCCTTACCGGCTGATGTTTCCCTCGATCGTGATCTTCTGCGCGATCGGCATCTACTCGGTGAACAACGCGCCGGTCGACGTCATCCTCGCAGGCGTGTTCGGTCTGGTCGGCTACTGGCTGATCAAGCACGATTTCGAGCCGGCGCCGCTGCTGCTCGGCATGGTGCTGGGGCCGCTGATGGAAGAGAACCTGCGCCGTGCGCTGCTGATCTCGCGCGGCGACTGGAGCGTGTTCCTGACGCGTCCGCTGTCGGCCGTGCTGCTCGCGATTGCGGCTTTCCTCCTGGTGCTCACGGTGCTGCCCGCGTTGCGTGCCAAGCGCGACGAGGTGTTCACGGAATCCGAGAACTAGGGGGGCGACCCGCCCAGCGTCGGGCGCGCCGTGGCTCGAACCCAAGTTGGCAAGTTAGCCAGCAGGATCAATCTGATAGACGAGGGGCGGGACGCTGAGTTCCGCCCCTTGTCGTTTGCACCGGGAACGCTCACTTTTCCGGGTATAATGCGTATGGATGGCGAATCGCCGCTGTCGCAGCGCGGGGGCGGCCGCTAAATTCGCCGCCTCCCCAAAGGCTCACGCACATGCACCAGTATCAGGACCTGCTCGAGCGGATTCTTTCAGACGGCGCCGAAAAGACCGACCGGACCGGCACCGGCACGCTCTCGGTGTTCGGCCATCAGATGCGCTTCAACCTGTCCGCCGGTTTTCCGATGCTGACCACCAAGCGACTGCCGCTGAAGGCGATCGTGCACGAGCTGTTGTGGTTCCTGAAGGGCGATACCAACATCAAATATCTGCGCGACAACGGCGTCACCATCTGGGACGAGTGGGCCGACGCCCATGGCGATCTCGGGCCCGTCTACGGCCATCAGTGGCGCTCCTGGCCCGCGCCGGACGGACGCAGCATCGATCAGATCGCGAACGTGATCGACATGATCAAGCGCAATCCGGACTCGCGCCGCCTGATCGTCTCGGCCTGGAATCCGGCCGAAGTCGACAAGATGGCGCTGCCGCCGTGCCACTGCCTGTTCCAGTTCTACGTCGCCAACGGCAAGCTGTCGTGCCAGCTCTATCAGCGCTCGGCCGACGTGTTCCTCGGCGTGCCCTTCAACATCGCCTCCTACGCGCTGCTCACCATGATGGTGGCGCAGGTCACGGGCTTGAAGCCCGGCGACTTCGTGCACTCGTTCGGTGACACCCATCTCTATTCCAACCATCTGGAGCAGGCGAAGCTCCAGCTCACCCGCGCGCCGCGGGCGCTGCCGGTGATGCGGATCAACCCCGACGTGAAGGACATCTTCTCCTTCCGCTACGAGGACTTTGAGCTCGTCGGCTACGATCCGCATCCGCACATCAAGGCCGCGGTCGCGGTCTGAAGCCGATGTCGCTCAACATCCGACGTGTGCGTCCCGGTGAGGCCGGGCTGGTTCTCGCTTTTATCCGCGAACTCGCCGATTACGAAAAGCTCTCGCACGAGGTCGAGGCGACCGAGGCGATGATCGCCGACGCACTGTTCGGCGGGCGACCGCAACTCCATTGCGCCCTCGCCGAGTGGAACGGCGAGCCGGTCGGCTTCGCGGTGTGGTTTGCGAATTTCTCGACGTTCAGCGGCCGCCACGGCATCTGTCTCGAAGATTTGTATGTGCGGCCGTCGCATCGGGGCAGGGGCCTCGGCAAGGCTCTGCTCGTGTACCTTGCCAGGGAATGCGTCGAGAACGGCTGGTCGCGGCTGCAATGGGCGGTGCTCGACTGGAACGCGCCGTCGATCGCGTTCTACAAATCGCTCGGTGCCGTCATGCTTGATGACTGGACGCTGTGCCGCGTCACCGGGCCTGCGCTGACGCGGCTTGCCGGGAGCGCGACCTGATGGAGATCGTCTTCGTCGTCGCGATCGCGGAGAACGGCGTCATAGGCGCCGGCAACGCGATGCCGTGGCGAATGAAATCCGACATGGCGCGCTTCAAGGCGCTCACGATCGGCAAGCCTGTGATCATGGGCCGCAGGACCTTCGAATCCCTGCCCCGGCCGCTTCCGGGCCGCACCAATATCGTCGTCACGCGCGATGCGGATTACCGCGCCGCTGGCGCCATCGCCACCACATCGACCGCCGAGGCAGACGCCATCGCGCGCGGCGATGCCCTGCGGCGTTCGGTCGCCGAGATCGCCGTGATTGGCGGTGCCGAAATCTACCGGCAATGGCTCGATCGCGCCGATCGTCTCGAAATCACCGAAGTGCATGCGCGCCCCGAAGGCGACACGCATTTCGACATCGACAGGGCCGAGTGGGATGAGGTTGAGCGCATCCGTCATCCTGCCGGACCCCACGACAGCACCGACTACTCCTATGTGACATATCGTCGGCGGGCGGGCCATTAACCGCATTTGCCAATGTTAACATTGACTTTTCTGCCCCCGAGCTTAGCTCGGAGGGCGGCGAGGGCTGCGTTGTAAGGGACCTGCCTGTCCCCTATAAAGCCGGACCGGACAAAGCGGGCGGGGGCAATTTCACCCTGCCGAGGAGAGCGTCGAATGCCGTGGAAGAATCAGGGCGGTGGCCCATGGGGCTCGGGTCCGAAGGGACCATGGGGCAACGGCCCGCAACCGGTCGGGCCAAGGCCGCCGGATCTGGAAGACCTTCTGCGGCGCGGCCAGGATCGCCTCCAGCAGATCATGCCGGGTGGCTATTTCTCCGGCATCGGCATCACGCTGATCGTGCTGCTCATCGTCGCGTTCTGGTTGCTGTCGGGCTTCTTCCGGGTGCAGTCCGAAGAGCTCGGCGTCGTGCTGCGCTTCGGCAAGCATGTCCGCACCGTGGAGCCCGGCCTGAACTATCATCTGCCCTACCCGATCGAGACAGTGCTGCTGCCAAAGGCATTGCGCGTTTCCACCATCTCCATCGGCATGACGCTGATCGACGATCCGGCACGGCGCGGCCGCTCCATTCGTGACGTGCCGGAAGAGAGCCTGATGCTGACCGGCGACGAGAACATCGTCGACGTCGACTTCACCGTGCTCTGGCGCATCAAGCCCAACGGCGTCGGTGATTTCCTCTTCAACATCCAGAATCCCGAAGGCACCGTGAAGGCGGTCGCCGAGAGCGCGATGCGCGAGGTGATCGGCCGCTCGCAGATCCAGCCGATCCTGACCGGCGCGCGGAACGTCACCGAACAGGGCGTGCAGGAACTGATCCAGAAGACCCTGGACAGCTACGGCGCCGGCATTCAGATCAGCCAGGTGCAGATGCAGAAGGTCGACCCGCCAGCTCAGGTGATCGACGCCTTCCGCGACGTCCAGGCGGCGCGCGCCAACCTCGAGCAGCTGCAGAACGAGGCGCAGACCTATGCCAACCAGGTCGTGCCGCAGGCACGCGGACGTGCGGCGCAGATCATGCAGGCCGCCGAAGGCTACAGGGAGCAGACGGTCGCCGAGGCCAAGGGCCAGAGCTCGCGCTTCCTGAAGGTTTACGAGGAATACAAGAAGGCGCCCGACGTGACGCGTGAACGGATTTATCTGGAGACGATGGAGCGCGTGCTCGGCGGCTCGGAAAAGCTGATCTATGACGGCGGCCAGTCGGGCCAGGGTGTCGTGCCTTATCTGCCGCTCAGCGAATTGACGACCAAGCGGCCACCTGCAACCGGCCAGCAGACGACCGGAGGCAACCGATGAGATCTCCGGTTACAGGCATCGCCACGCTGCTCGGCCTCCTGCTCGTCGTGATCGTGGGCTACATGTCCCTGTTCACGGTGGCGCAGACCGAGCAGACCATCGTGCTGCAGTTCGGCAAGCCCGTCGACGTCGTCACCGCTCCCGGCCTGCACTTCAAGGCGCCGTGGAATTCGGTGATCAACATCGATAAACGCATCCTCGATCTGGAGAACCCGTCGCAGGAAGCGATCGCGTCCGACCAGAAGCGGCTCGTGGTCGACGCCTTCGCGCGTTACCGCATCAAGGACGCGTTGCGCTTCTATCAGAGCATCGGCTCGATCCAGGCCGCCAACATCCAGCTCACCACGCTCTTGAACGCGGCGCTGCGCCGCGTGCTCGGCGAGGTCACCTTCATCAACGTGGTCCGCGACGACCGCGAGAAGCTGATGCAGCGCATCCGCGATCAACTCGACCACGAGGCCGACGGCTATGGCATCCAGGTCGTCGACGTCAGGATCCGCCGTGCTGATTTGCCGGAGCAGAACAGTCAGGCGGTCTATCTGCGCATGAAGACGGAACGCGAGCGCGAAGCCGCCGAGTTCCGCGCGCAGGGCGGCCAGAAGGCACAGGAGATCCGCTCCAAGGCCGACCGCGAGGCGACCGTGATCGAGGCGGATGCAAGGTCGCTGGCCGAGCAGACGCGCGGCGTCGGCGATGCCGAGCGCAACCGTCTGTTCGCCGAAGCCTACGGCAAGGATGCGGATTTCTTCGCGTTCTACCGCTCGATGGCGGCCTATGAGACCGGGCTGCGCGCGAACGACACCCGCTTCCTGCTGCGGCCGGACTCGGATTTCTTCCGGTTCTTTGGTAACCCGTCCGGCAAGACGGCGACCACGACGCCGGCGAAGCCGTAAGTGAGACAAGGGCGGCAGGTCTGGCCGCCCTTCGTCCAGACAAGAACAGCACAACGGGAGGTTCCAATCCGATGAGGTCCATTGCGTTCACCGACTTCCTCATCGGTTTGGGCATCCTGTTCGTGCTGGAAGGCTTGATGTTCGCGGCAAGCCCGGCCTGGATGCGCAAGGCCATGAAAAGCGCGATGGCCACACCGGACAATATCCTGCGGGCGGTCGGCATTGGTTCGGCCGTGGCCGGCCTGATCCTGATCTGGGTTATGCGACGTCCAATTTAACCGTCGCACCAACGCCAAAGTGAAGGCGAGGGACCGGTTTTCGCCTTATTATCCGGGTCTTGAGGCCCGTTAAGGTCCGCGCTTGCGCCGTCCCCCCGTTCGAGCGCAGTCTTGACGTCGAATCCTTGTTTCCTGGAGATCACAATGACCGCTGCCACCATTGCCCCGACCCGTTTGCGCTTAGGGCTGGCCGCGCTCGCCTTTGGCGTTTTCAGCGCACTCGGCACACCGGCCTATGCGCGCGGACCGGATGGCATCGCCGACGTCGCCGAAAAGGTGATCGACGCGGTCGTCAACATCTCGACCTCGCAGACCGTCGAAGCCAAGGGCGGGGGCGGCGGCAATGCCATGCCGCAATTGCCGCCCGGTTCGCCCTTCGAGGAGTTCTTCGACGACTTCTTCAAGAATCGCAAGGGTCCCGGCGGCGGCAGCAAGGGCGGCGAGAACAGCCCGGCGCCGCGCAAGACCAACTCGCTCGGAAGCGGCTTCATCATCGACACATCAGGCGTCGTCGTCACCAACAACCACGTCATCGCGGACGCCGACGAGATCAACGTCATCCTCAACGACGGCACCAAGATCAAGGCCGAGCTGGTCGGCGTCGACAAGAAGACCGACCTTGCCGTGCTCAAGTTCAAGCCGTCGAAGCCGTTGGTGTCGGTGAAGTTCGGCGATTCCGACAAGCTGCGCCTCGGCGACTGGGTCGTCGCGATCGGCAATCCTTTCAGCCTCGGCGGCACCGTGACGGCCGGTATCGTCTCGGCGAAGAACCGTGACATCTCCTCGGGTCCCTATGACAGCTACATTCAGACCGACGCCTCCATCAATCGCGGCAATTCCGGCGGTCCGCTGTTCAACCTCGATGGCGACGTCATCGGCGTCAACACGCTGATCATCTCGCCCTCCGGCGGCTCGATCGGCATCGGCTTCGCCGTACCGTCAAAGACGGTCGCGGGTGTCGTCGACCAGCTCCGCCAGTTCGGCGAATTGCGCCGCGGCTGGCTGGGCGTGCGCATCCAGAGCGTCACTGACGAGATCGCCGAGAGCCTGAACATCAAGCCGCCGCGCGGTGCGCTGGTTGCCGGCATCGACGACAAGGGCCCGGCCAAGCCGGCCGGCATCGAGCCCGGCGACGTCGTCGTCAAGTTCGACGGCAAGGACGTCAAGGACCCCAAGGATCTCTCTCGCGTGGTCGCCGACACGGCGGTCGGCAAGGAAGTCGACGTCGTCATCATCCGCAAGGGTCAGGAGGAGACCAAGAAGGTCACGCTCGGCCGGTTGCAGGATCCCGAGAAGGTGCAGGCCGCAGTGAAGACCGACGAGCCCGCGCCTGAAAAGACTGTGACACAGAAGGCGCTCGGCCTCGATCTCGCGGCGCTGAGCAAGGATCTGCGTGCACGCTACAAGATCAAGGACACCGTCAAGGGCGTTGTCGTCACCAATGTCGATGCCAATTCGGATGCCGCCGAGAAGCGCCTCTCTGCCGGCGACGTCATCGTTGAAGTCGCGCAGGAGGGCGTTTCCAGCGGCGCCGACATTCAGAAACGGGTCGACCAGCTCAAGAAGGACGGCAAGAAATCGGTGCTGCTGCTGGTGTCGAACGCCGACGGCGAGCTGCGCTTCGTGGCGTTGAGCGTGCAGTAAGGACCGAGTCGCCACACGTTCACTGTCATGCTCCGCGAAAGCGGGGCATCCAGTACGCCGCGGCTTTTCCGTATCCTCGCCCTGTCTCTGGAAACTGGATCACCCGCTTTCGCGGGTGATGACAGCGGAGAGGAGACTAAGCCTCCACGAACTCCTCGCGTCGATACCCCTGCGCATACAGCAGCGCGGTGAGATCGCCATGGTCGATCCGCGCCGCCGCCGCCGCGGCTACCGCGGGCTTCGCATGATACGCCACGCCCAGTCCCGCCGCCTGGATCATCGCGAGATCATTGGCGCCGTCGCCGACCGCCAGCGAGTCGATGTCGTCGAGATCGAACGACTCCATCAGATCCACCAGGGTCGCGAGCTTTGCAGCGCGCCCCAAGATCGGCTCCTTCACCTCGCCGGTGAACTTGCCGTCGCGGACCACGAGCTCGTTGGCGCGGTTCTCCTGGAAGCCGATCCTGGTGGCGACCGCGCTGGTGAACAGCGTGAAGCCGCCGGAGACGAGACAGGCATAGGCGCCATGGGCGCGCATGGTCGCGACCAGTTCGCGGCCACCCGGGGTCAGTGTAATGTGCTTCGCCAGCACCTCGTCGACGGCACTGGCGGGGAGGTCCTTGAGCAGCGCGACGCGCTCGCGCAGCGCCGGCTCGAACTCGACCTCGCCGCGCATCGCGCGTTCGGTGATGGCGGCCACATGGGCCTTCACGCCGACGAAATCGGCGAGCTCGTCGATGCATTCCTGGCCGATCATGGTGGAATCCATGTCGGCGAGAAAAAGCTTCTTGCGCCGGAAGCCGACTGGCTGCACGACGATGTCGATGGGCAGGTCGCCGCGAAGCTCGCGGAGCCGCTGCTCGATGGCGTGACGGTCGCCTTCGAGGTTACTGTCGGCACCGAAGGGGATATCGACTGCAACCCCGTCGAACAGCCAGTGCGCGGGAGCTGCCTGAGGCAGCACAGCGCGGGCGCCGTCGACGATGGTCGAGTCGAGCGCGGGATTATTCGGGTTGCAGATCAGCGTGGCGACGAGGGACATGTGAGGTTTTCGTGAGCGAGGGGCAAGTCGGCAGAAGGCATGTTGGCAAGGCGGTGCTTATCGCAGGCCCGACCGCCAGCGGCAAGTCGGCGCTGGCGCTGGAGCTTGCGCTCGCTGCGGGCGGGGTCGTGATCAATGCCGATTCCATGCAGGTCTACCGCGACCTCCGCATCATCACCGCGCGTCCCACAGATGGCGACGAGGCGCAGGTGCCTCATCGCCTGTACGGCCATGTCGATGCGGCCGTGAATTTTTCGGCTGGTGCCTGGGTGAGCGACGCGGCGAAGGCGCTTGAAGAGGCGCAAGCCAAAGGCCGCCTGCCGATCTTCATCGGCGGCACCGGGCTGTACTTCAAGGCGCTGACGGCGGGCCTTTCCGTGGTACCGCCAATTCCCGCCGAGGTGCGCGAGGACGTTCGGGCGCGGCTGGAGCGGAACGGCGTGGAGGCGCTGCACGCGGAACTCGCAGCCGCCGATCCTCGAGCCGCCGAACGATTGAACCTGCGCGATCGCACGCGCATCGCGCGCGCGCTCGAAGTGGTCGAAGCCACCGGCCGTTCGTTGCTGGACTGGCACCATGAGGGCCAGCCGCCGCTGCTGCCGAAGGACAGTTTTCGCGCCGTGTTCATCGCGCCCGAGCGCGATGAGCTCTATGCCCGCATCGACGCCCGCTTCGACGCCATGCTGGGCGCTGGCGCCTTGCGCGAGGTCGAGCGTCTCGCCGCCCGAAATCTCGATCCGCTGCTGCCGGCGATGAAGGCTCATGGTGTGCCGGCCCTGATCCGGCATCTGCGCGGTGAGCTCAGCCTGGAGCAGGCGGCCACCATCGGCCGCGCCGACACCCGCCACTACGCCAAGCGGCAGTTCACCTGGTTCCGGCACCAATTGCCCGAATTCGAGTGGGTGAAGCCGGAGGAGACGAAGGGCTGGCTGGCGGCGATGGTGAATGCGGCACGGGGCTCCGGCTGACACGCTTTTGTGCCTCGGTTCGCGAATTTACCTCTCGCTCAACCCTGGGAACACCGCTACACTGCCAAAATCGCGCGGGAACGGTCGCATTGCCTTGACATCAGGGCGCTGGCCGCTATGTTTCGCGCAACCTTTGGGAAGCCGGGCACCTGCCATGCGTAATATTATTACCAAACTCCTTATCGCCGTCGTACCCAGGCACACCGCCGGGGGTGGCTAGCTGCCATCCACATGACAGGCGGTGTGCATGGGGCCCTCTTCGGGGCCTTTTTTATTTCCCGAACCGACACGAACGAAGCCGCTGACAACAGCGCATCCGGAGCAAGCCAATGAGCGACAAGAGCCACGATCCGAACCAGATGACCGGCGCCGCGATGATCGTCCGCGCGCTCATCGATCATGGCGTGACCGACATTTTCGGCTATCCCGGCGGCGCGGTGCTCCCGATCTACGACGAGATCTTTCAGCAGAGCGAAGTCCAGCACATCCTGGTTCGCCACGAGCAGGGCGCGGGCCACGCCGCCGAGGGCTATGCGCGTTCGACCGGCAGGCCGGGCGTCGCACTGGTGACCTCCGGTCCCGGCGCCACCAACATGGTGACGCCGCTCACCGACGCGTTGATGGACTCGATCCCGCTGGTTTGCATCTCCGGCCAGGTGCCGACGCATCTGATCGGCAACGACGCGTTCCAGGAATGCGACACCGTCGGCATCACGCGCCCCTGCACCAAACACAACTGGCTGGTGCGCGACGTCAACGATCTCGCAAAGGTGCTGCACGAGGCGTTTTACGTTGCGACCACGGGTCGACCGGGTCCGGTGCTCGTCGACGTGCCCAAGGACGTGCAGTTCGCGACCGGCACCTATCATCCGCCGCGCAAGTCCGACGTGCATCGCTCCTACGCGCCGCGGGTGAAGGGCGATGCGACGCAGATCCGCAAGGCCGTGGCCCTGCTCGCAGGCGCCAAGCGCCCCGTGATCTACAGCGGCGGCGGCGTGATCAATTCCGGCCCCGAGGCAACCAGGCTGCTGCGCGAATTGGTCGAGGTCACCGGTTTCCCGATCACCTCGACCCTGATGGGCCTCGGCGCCTATCCCGCGTCGGGCAAGAGCTGGCTCGGCATGCTCGGCATGCACGGCACCTACGAAGCCAACATGACCATGCATGATTGCGACGTCATGCTGTGCGTCGGCGCGCGCTTCGACGATCGCATCACCGGCCGCGTCGACGCGTTCTCGCCGGGCTCGAAGAAGATCCACATCGACATCGACCCGTCCTCGATCAACAAGAACATCCGCGTCGACGTGCCGATCATCGGCGACTGCGGCAACATCCTCGGCGACATACTCCAGGTGTTCAAGGCGGAGGCGAAGAAGCCCGACATCAAGGCGTGGTGGCAGCAGATCGCGCAGTGGCGCGCCCGCAACTCGCTCTATTACAGGAAGAGCAACGACGTCATCCTGCCGCAGCATGCGATCCAGAGCCTGTTCGAGGCGACCCGCGGCAAGGACACCTACATCACCACCGAGGTCGGCCAGCATCAGATGTGGGCCGCGCAGTTCTACGGCTTCGAGGAGCCGCATCGCTGGATGACCTCGGGCGGTCTCGGCACCATGGGCTACGGCTTGCCGGCCGCGGTCGGCGTGCAGGTTGCCCATCCCGACAGCCTCGTCATCGACATCGCGGGGGATGCCTCGGTGCAGATGACGATGCAGGAGATGTCGACGGCGGTGCAGTACGAGCTGCCGATCAAGATCTTCATCCTGAACAACCAATACATGGGCATGGTGCGGCAGTGGCAGCAGCTGCTCCATGGCAACCGCCTGTCGCATTCCTACTCGGAGGCGATGCCGGACTTCGTCAAGCTCGCGGAAGCCTATGGCGGGGTCGGCATCCAGGTGCACAAGCCCGGCGATCTCGACGGCGCCATCCAGGAGATGATCTCGGTCAAGCGCCCGGTGCTGTTCGACTGCCGCGTCGCGTCGCTCGAAAACTGTTTCCCGATGATTCCCTCCGGCAAGGCGCACAACGAGATGCTGTTGCCGGAGCAGGCGAACGACGAAGCCACCGCAAAGGCGTTCGCCGGCGGCAAGGCGCTGGTGTGAGCGTGATCGTCACAAATTCAGCTGTCATCGCCCGGCCTGACCGGGCGATCCAGTACGCCGCGGCCTCTCGATCGTCCTCGGGGGCCTCTGGAATACTGGATCCCCGCCTTCGCGGGGATGACAGTCGCGAGAGATGGTTGATGGGAAGGTAAAATGTTCGACCTGAAGGAGCTCGAACGCGCACATGCGATCGTGGGGCAGGCGGTGCCGGCAACGCCGGCGCACGCCTGGCCGCTGCTCGCCGAGCGGCTCGGCACGCAAGTTCTGGTCAAGCACGAGAACCACACGCCGACGGGCGCCTTCAAGGTGCGCGGCGGGCTCGTCTATCTCGATCGGCTGAAGCGCGAACGGCCGAACATTCCGGGCATCATTTCGGCGACGCGCGGCAATCATGGCCAGAGCCTCGCCTTTGCGGCGAGCCGCCATGGCGTGCCTGCCGTGATTTATGTGCCGCGCGGCAATTCGGTTGAGAAGAACCGGGCGATGAAGGCGTTTGGCGCCGAGCTCGTTGAGCATGGCGAGGACTTTCAGGCCGCACGCGAGGAAGCCGGACGCCACGCGCAGTTTGCCGGGCTGCACATGGTGCCGTCGTTCCATACGGACCTGGTGCTGGGCGTGGCGACCTATGCGCTCGAATTGTTCCGGGCCGCGCCGGATCTCGACATCCTCTATGTGCCGATCGGGCAAGGCTCGGGGATCTGCGGCTGCATCATGGCGCGCGATCTGCTCGGCCTGAAGACCGAGATCGTCGGCGTGCAGTCGACCGAGGCGCCGTCCTACGCGCTGTCGTTTGCGGCGGGCCACGTCGTGACGACCGAGACCAGCAACACGCTCGCGGACGGCATGGCGACGCGGATTCCCGATCCGGAAGCGCTCGCGGTCATCCTCAAGGGCGCCTCGCGTATCGTCCAGGTGACGGACGATGAGATCGCGCTCGCGATCCGTGCGCTCTGGACCGACACGCACAATCTCGCCGAAGGCGCCGGCGCCGCCGCGCTCGCTGCGGCGCTTCAGGAAAAGAAAAGATTGTCGGGCAAGCGCGTCGGTCTCGTGCTGTCCGGCGGCAATATCGATTTCGATCTGTTCCGCGGTTGGGTCGGAACGGATGCGCCGGTCGCTCATCGGGCGACGGCGTAACGACGAGAATGAAGGGGACGACAATGAACCAGCCCGCATCCGCCTATTTCATCGAGGAGCGCCACGACCCGAACGAGACGCACACGCTTTCGGTGCTCGTGCAGAACGAGCCCGGCGTGCTCGCGCGCGTCATCGGCCTGTTCTCGGGGCGCGGCTACAACATCGAGAGCCTCACGGTCTCGGAGACCGAAAGCCAGAAGCATCTCTCGCGCATCACCATCGTCACCACGGGTACGCCGATGGTCATCGAGCAGATCAAGCATCAGCTCGACCGCATGATCCCGGTCTATCGCGTCGTCGACATGACGCTGACCAAGCGCTCGATCGAGCGCGAGCTGGCGATGGTCAAGGTGCGCGGGCAGGGCGAGCATCGCGTCGAGGCGCTGCGGCTGGCGGACGCGTTCCGCGCCCGCGTGATCGACGCCACCACCGAGAGCTTTGTGTTCGAGATCACAGGCAATACCGACAAGATCAATCAGTTTATCGACCTGATGCGTCCGCTTGGCCTCGTCGAAGTGTCGCGCACCGGTGTTGCCGCGATCGGTCGCGGGCCTGAAGGAATGTGAGCCATGCTGGCGCGCGACTGGTATTACAACGAGCGGAACCGGATGGGGATCGGGCCTGCAGTGGCCTCGATCTACGACAGTCACGACGATGCCGATCTACGGGCGCGCGCCGCGCTGAAAATGCTCGGAGTCCAGCGCGGCTGGCGCATTGCCGACATCGGTTGCGGCAACGGCGTGCTCGCGACCGAGGCTGCGCTGATGGGCGCCGAGGTCGACGCCATCGACATCTCGCCCGCGATGCTGGCGCTCGCCGAGATCTACGCGCGCGACCGCAAGGCGCCCGTGCGCACGCAGTCCGCCGGCCTGCTCAGCTTCGCCTACCGGCCGGAATCCTATGACCTGATCGTCAGCGAGTTCACGCTGCACCATCTGCCGGATTTCTGGAAGGCGGTGGCCATGTCGCGGATCTATCGCGCGCTCAAGCCCGGTGCCACGTTCTATTTGCGCGACATCGTCTACGCCTCGATGCCCGACGCCGTCGAGCGCGACGTCGAGCAATGGGCCGACTTTGAGATCAAGAACCACGATGTCCCGCGTGAAAGCGTCGTCACCCACATGCGCGACGAGTATTCAACTTTTGGCTGGGTCATGGAGCGGATGCTGACCGACGTCGGCTTCTCGATGGTCTCGGCCGATTATCACGCCCCGATGCACGGCACTTATCTGCTGCGGAAACCCAATTCTTCCACGTAACGGCCGGCAAGCGGCTCGACCAGAACAACAAGCAGGGCTGCACGACAGAGCAGAACCGGAAACGACAATGAAGCCGGCCGACATCCTCATCGCCATCCTGGTGGCGATCATCTGGGGGCTTGCCTTCGTGGCAAGCCGGATCGCGCTCGACGAGTTTTCGCCGGAGCTGATGACAGCGATGCGCTTCACCATTGCCGCGGTCCCGTGCCTGTTCATTCGTAAGCCGAAGGTCGCCTGGTCGCTCCTGATCGCGATCAGCTTCACACTGTTCCTCGGCCAGTTTCTGAGCCAGGCCTATGGCATCGCCCATGGCGTGCCGGTGGGGCTGACCAGCGTCGTCGTGCAGAGCCAGGCACTGTTTACGATCGGCTTTGCCGCGATCGCATTCGGCGAGCGGCCGACGCCGGTGCAGACGCTGGGCATCGTCATCGCAGCAATCGGTCTTTTGATGATCTGCGGCACGGTCGGCTATGATTTCAGCGTCGGTGCGTTCGCCGTGCTGATGATCGCGCCGGTCAGCTTTGCGGTCGGCAATATCCTGTTGCGCGGCGCCCGCGGCGTGCCGATGTTCGATCTGTTCGCCTGGTTGTGCCTCGCCACCGCGGTCCCGCTGTTCGCGCTCACGCTGGTCGTCAATGGACCGACGCCGACCTGGCAGTCGCTGATCCACATGTCGCTCACCGGTCTCATTTGCCTGCTGTTGATCGGCGGCATCTCCACGAGCATCGCCTATTGGCTGTGGGGTCGGCTGCTGCGTGACTATCCCCCCGCGCAAGTGGTGCCATTCGCGCTGCTGGTGCCGTTCGTCGGATCGGCCGCGTCCAGCATCGTGTTCGGCGAGCGGTTCGGTCCGCTGCGCCTTGCCGGCATGCTCACGGTGATCGGCGGTATCGCGGTGATGGTGCTGGCGAAGCGCCCCGAGGCGGTACTCCAGAAAACCACAGCCGAAGGCCGCGTGAGGTGAGCATGTCCCAATCGCTGCTGTATGGCTTCCTCGCCTTCATGGCCGTGATGTATTTCACGCCTGGGCCGAACAACATTATGTTGCTGTCCTCGGGGCTGACCTATGGCTTCCGGCGCACCATTCCCCACATCGCCGGCGTCGTTATCGGCTTCGCCTTCATGATTGCAGCGGTCGGCCTCGGGCTTGGCACGGTGTTCCTGGCCTATCCGATCCTGCAGACCATCTTGAAATATGCCGGCGCCGCCTACCTGCTCTACCTGGCCGCCGTGATCGCTTTCTCGGGTCCGGCCAAGCCGGGCGAGGGAGACGGCCGCGGCCCGATGACCTTCCTGGGGGCCGCCATGTTCCAATGGATCAACGCAAAAGGCTGGGTGATCGTGATCGGCACTATCACCGCCTATGCGGCTATCGCCCAATTCCCGCTCAACATCGCAATCCAGACCTTGATCAGCCTGCTCGTCGGCACGGTCTCGACGGTGGTCTGGGCCTTCTTCGGCACCGCACTGCGGCCGGTCCTGACCTCCGTCCGGATGGTCCGCGCCTTCAACCTCCTGATGGCGATCCTGCTACTGGCGTCGCTCTACCCCGTGGTCATGGATGCATGATGCCCCGGTTTTCCATGCAGAAACGGGTTTCCCAGGGGACGCAAAATGCTCTAGACAGCCCCCGAAATCCCCAAATTTCACCATCCGAGACCTGACTGACAAGACCTGACCAACGGCCGATTCCGGCCCCTGAACGAGGAAACGACCATGCGTGTTTATTATGATCGCGACGCCGACCTGAACCTGATCAAGGGCAAGAAGGTCGTCATCGTCGGCTATGGCAGCCAGGGCCACGCCCATGCGCTGAACCTGAAGGATTCCGGCGTCAAGGACGTGGCGATTGCGCTCCGCAAGGGTTCGGCCTCGGCCAAGAAGGCGGAAGCTGCCGGTTTCAAGGTGATGGAAGTCGCCGAGGCCGCCAAATGGGCCGATCTGGTCATGATGCTGACCCCGGACGAACTCCAGGGCGACATCTACCGCGAGCACCTGCACGACAACATGAAGAAGGGCGCGGCTCTCGTCTTCGCGCACGGTCTCAACGTCCACTTCAACCTGCTCGACCCGCGCGCCGACCTCGACGTTCTCATGATCGCGCCGAAGGGCCCTGGCCACACGGTGCGCTCGGAGTATCAGCGCGGCGGCGGCGTGCCCTGCCTGATCGCGATCGCCAAGGACGTCTCGGGTAACGCCCACGACCTCGGCCTGTCCTACGCCTCCGCCGTCGGCGGCGGCCGTGCCGGCATCATCGAGACCACCTTCAAGGAAGAGTGCGAGACCGACTTGTTCGGCGAGCAGGTGGTGCTCTGCGGCGGCTTGGTCGAGCTGATCAAGGGCGGCTACGAGACGCTGGTCGAAGCCGGCTACGCGCCGGAGATGGCCTATTTCGAGTGCCTGCACGAGGTGAAGCTGATCGTCGACCTGATCTATGAAGGCGGCATCGCCAACATGAACTACTCGATCTCCAACACCGCCGAGTACGGCGAGTACGTCACCGGTCCGCGCATCGTCACCGACGAGACCAAGAAGGAGATGAAGCGGGTTCTGAACGACATCCAGTCCGGCAAGTTCGCCCGCGACTGGATGCTCGAGAACAAGGTCAACCAGACCTCGTTCAAGGCGACTCGCGCCAAGCTCGCCGAGCACCCGATCGAGGAAGTCGGCGCCAAGCTGCGCGACATGATGCCCTGGATCAAGAAGGGCGCGCTGGTCGACAAGAGCAAGAACTAAGGCGCGGTCGTCCGGATGCGGCGTATCGGTTGCGCCGCATCCGGACACGCGAGCGAAAACACAAGCTTCGCTCGCCAAACCAATTCTTAAATCTTCGCGACTATATTCGAGCGAGATCGCAGCCGGCGATCTCGCTCTTTCTGTCTCGCGCGAAGCATTGCTGCTTCATTCAAATTCTTCGCGAGCCGAAGTGCTTCCTGAGCACGAAGAACTGACGCTTAAACCACATTCTTGGTCTTGTGTTGTTTCACAGGTTTTTTCGGAAGCTCCCGATCCTCAAAAGCGCAACGGTTTCAGGGTCAAGGATTCCGTTCTTCATCCATATCTTCATGATGCAATCAATTTCACGTCGCGACCTTCGCGCCTCGCTTCACCTTAAGAACTGACATCTGCGGCGTCTCCTTGACCGGTGGCGGCATTGCGCCCCGGCACCTTTCCCCTGCATGATCGCGGGAGCTCTTGGGCGGAAAGATCATGCGATCCGTCGTCGTCACCGGCGCGTCCACCGGCATCGGCTGGGCCATTGCTAAATTTCTGGTCGGGCGCGGCTATCGCGTTTTCGGAAGCGTCCGCAAGCAGGCCGATGCGGATCGGCTTACGGGTGAGTTCGGTGCGAACTTCACGCCGCTGCTGTTCGACGTCACCGACGAGGCGGCGGTCCTCGCCGCTGCGCGAAAAGTCCGCGAGGCTCTGGGCGGCGAGACGCTGGCCGGTCTCGTCAACAACGCCGGCGTCGCGGTCGCCGGTCCCGTGCTCGAGCTGTCGGCCGATGATTTCCGGCGCCAGATGGACATCAACGTCATCGGCCCTGTTATCGCGACGCAGGCCTTCGGGCCGCTGCTCGGCGCCGACCCCTCGCTGAAGGGGCCGAAGGGCCGGATCGTGATGATCAGCTCGGTCGCCGGCAAGAACGGCAATCCGTTGTTGGCGCCATACTGCACCTCGAAGCACGCGATTGAGGGATTGTCGGAGAGCTTGCGCCGCGAATTGATGCTGTTCGGCATCGACGTCATCATCGTCGCCCCTGGCGCAGTCAAGACGCCGATCTGGAGCAAGGCCGAGCAGATCGATCTCTCGGTCTACCAGAACTCGCCTTATCTGCCGGCGTTGAACAAGGTCATGACGTTCATGATGAAGCTCGGCGAGACCGGGCTGCCGGCCGAGCGGATCGCCGAGGTCGTTTTGGAGGCGCTCACCGCTGAGAGGCCCAAGGTTCGCTACCAGATCACGCCGGACCGGATGCGACATTTGATGACGGCTACGCTGCCCAAGCGTGTGGTCGACCGCATCATCGCCAAGCGGCTCGGGCTGCTGCCGCAGGGCTGAGCCTCTGAGGTGAGACCATTGCCAGACAGGTGATCGATTTCCGATCGTGGGAGCGTCTTGAGATGCCGGCTTATGTGATTTTCGACGTCGAGATCAGGGATTTGCAGCAGTACCAAAGCTTTATGTTGGGCGTGAAGCCCGCCCTGGAGGCCGCCGGAGCCAGATATCTGGCGCGCGGGGGCGCCCACAAGGTTTACGAGGGGGATTGGCAGCCCCACAGGATCGTTCTGCTGGAATTCCCATCCGTCGCAGTCTAGGAGGCGTTCTACACAGGCGCGACCTACCAGGGACTCAAAGCGGTCCGGGACGCTTGCAGTTCTGCCCGCCTGGTCGGCGTCGAGGGCCTTGACTAGACGGCAAGTCGGTTCTGCACTGCGGGATTTGCCCTGGGGACGAATTGGGCGCGGAGACCAATCGGCTTCCGCTAACATTAAGCGAAGGTCGGATCGCGACACGCGTTGCTTGTCCGTGACCGTTCAATTACAGTTTTATGACACGGTGCAGGCCTTCCGGCTGCGCCGAACGCCGCAGGCCCGGTCAGCCGGCTCGGCATCACCGTGCCGGACCAGCAGTTGCGTGTCGTCGATGGCGTCCGCGCCCAATCCAGGTCCTTCTGCCACGACCGCCGTACTGGCCAGCGTCGCCGCGCTCGGCATCTGGCGGCTGCTCGCCCTTGCGGCGCCGCATCTCGCTGCGCTCGTCCTGATGTACGAGACCGAGACGGATTTCGGCGCACGGCTCTCCTTCGTGCTGGCCTGGGGCATCCTCAACTTCTTCTGGATCACACTGCTGCGGCGGCCGGCGCTCTCGGGTGCGCTGTCGCTGACCCTGGTCGTGGTGCTGGTGCTGCTGTCACGGCTGAAGCACGACGTCGTGCAGATGACGGTGAACTTCATCGACCTGATGATGATCGACCGCGACACGGTGGCGTTCCTGTTCACGATCTTCCCGAATTTGCGCTGGTCGGTGATCGGGGCCGGCCTCGTCACGCTGCCGCTGATGTATGCGCTGTGGTGGCTCGACCCATTCCGCATCCGTAGGCTGCCGGCGCTCGCCTGCAAGCTCGCCTGCCTCGCCGCGCTGGTCGGCTATTCGCTCTATCATCCGGACGAGGCCTGGCGCGGCTATTACGACGACGGCTATCTCTCGAAGTTCTTCCGCTCCGGCGTCAGCGCGGTCTCCGACTTCGCGCAATACGGCTTCATGGAGTCGACGGCTTCGACCAACGAACGGCTCAACATGCCGCTGGTCGATGCTTGCCATCCCGCCGGCCGGCGGCCGAACATCATCATGATCCATGATGAATCGAGCTTCGACATCCGCGCTGCGCAGGGCATTAAGGTGCCGCCGGGCTACGGCAGCCATTTCAAATCCTGGGACGGCAAGGAGCGCGCGTTTCTGGCCGAGAGCAATGGCGGGCCGAGCTGGTTCACCGAATACAATGTGCTCGCGGGGTTGTCGTCGCGCTCGTTCGGCCGCTTCGCCTATTTCGTGACCCGCATCGCGACGGGCCGCGTCGAGCGCGGTCTCCCGCTGGCGCTGCGCCGCTGCGGCTACGATACGATGTCGCTCTACCCCGCCCATGGCGGCTTCATGGCCGCGCGCAGCTTTCAGGTGACGACCGGCATCGAACGCTTCCTCGATTCCAAGGATCTCGGCGCCAAGGATGTCGAGCCGGATAGCTTCTTCTACGACAAGGCGCTCCGGCTGATGGGTGAGCGAACGCCGAACAAGCCGCTGTTCACCTTCATCTATCTCGGCGCCAATCATTTCCCCTGGGAGACGCGCTTCCGCCCGGATCTGCTGCCGAACTGGCGCGCACCGGGCAATGTGCCCTCCATCGACGAATATCTGCGCCGGCAGGCGATGAGCGCCGAGCAATACAAGGCTTTTCTCGCGAGCCTGAAGAAGAAATTTCCCGGCGAGCCCTTCCTGATCGTGCGCTACGGCGATCACCAGCCGGAATTCGCGCCTGCTATCCTCGAGCCCGGGCTCGACGAGGGCGCTCTCGGCAAGAAGCTCGACGCCTACGACCCACGTCTTTACGCGACCTACTACGCGATCGACGCCGTCAATTTCGAGCCGGTGAAGAGCGAGGCCGTGATGGACACGGTCGATGGCCCGTATCTGCCGCTGGTCATCCAGGAAGCTGCCGGCATCCCGCTCGATCCGTCCTTCGCTGAGCAGAAGGAGATCATGCTCCGCTGCAAGGGCATATTCTACGGTTGCAAGGACGGGGCCGAAGCGCGCCGGCTGAACCGGCTGCTGATCGATGCGGGGATGATCAGAGGGTTGTAGCGTCTCTCCAACGTCGTCCTGGCGAAGGCCATGACCCATACCGCGTGATTTATCGTTGGCAAAATGTGTTGGTTCCAACGAAATCGTGGTGGGCTATCGGACTTCGACAATTGCCTTGTGGGGGGTGATGGATCCTGGCCTTCGCCAGGACGACATCGAATGAATGGCGCGGCTTACCGCCCACCCACCTTCTCCCACAGCCATTTCGCCACCGCATCCGGCGACGAATTCGCATCATTGCCGGCGGCGCGTAAATTGGCTTCGCGCATGGTCGCGATGTCGATCTTGCCGAGCAGCGGTTTCAGTGCGGCCTGCAACCGCTCGTCGCCGGCCCGTTTCGGGGCCAGCAGCAGGATGGCGTCGTAGGGCGGGATCGCGTGCCTGGGATCGTCGAGCGCAACGAGATCGTATTTTGCGATCAGCCCGTCGCTGGTGTAGCCCGCGATGACATCGACCTCGCCGCTGGCGACGGCCGCATACATGAAGTCCGGCTGCATCTGGCGCTGGGCGCGGAACGAGAGGCCATAGGCCTTTTGCAGCGCCGCCCATTCGGGTCGCGAGAAGAACTCATAGTCGCCGGCGATCGACAGGGTCGAAGCCTGCGCGGCGAGATCGGCGATGGTGCGGATGCCAAGTGCCTCGGCGCGCTTCTTCGGGATCACCAGCGCATAGGCGTTCTCGAATCCGAGCTCGCCGAGCAGGGTGATGTTCTCCTTCGCAAGCGCCGTTTGCAGCTCCGCCAGCAGCTCCGCGCGCGGCTTGATGTCCGTGCGGTGAAGCTGATTGGCCCAGAGCGTGCCGGAGTAATCGACATAGAGATCGATGTCGCCGGCTTTCAAGGCCTCGAAGATCACGCTCGAGCCGAGACCGGATCGTGCAACGGCGGAGAGACCGGCGGCCTGAAGCCGGTCCCGCATCAGCGCCGACAGCACATATTGCTCGGCAAACGTCTTGGCGCCGACGACATAGCTCTGTGATGAGCGCCCCATCGTCGGCACCAGTGTTGCGACGACCAGTGCGGCGATCCCGGCCGCGCCAAGCGCTGTACGCACGCGGTTGCGCCAGCGCAGGCCGCTCTCGATCAGCCCGAGCAGTTGATCGACGGCGAGCGCCAGCAGGGCCGAGGCAAAGCAGCCGAACAGCACGAACACCCAGTTCTGGGTCTGGAGCCCGGCAAAGATGTAATTGCCGAGGCTGGTCTGCCCGATCGGGGTCGACAGCGTCGCGGTGCCGATCACCCACACTGCGGCGGTACGGATGCCAGCCATCATCACCGGGAGAGCCAGCGGCAGTTCGACCATCACCAGAGACTGCGGTGCGGTCATTCCGACGCCCTTCGCGGCCTCGATCAGCGCGGGATCGATGCCGTTGAGGCCGGTGATGCCATTGCGCAGCACTGGCAGCATCGAATAGAGCGCCAGCGCCAGCATCGCCGGCAGGAAGCCGAAAGCGGAGAAGGAGACGCCGAACCAGGCCAGCGTTACGGAGGCCGCGAGCAGCAGGAGCGGATAGAACAGCGCGAGCAGCGCCAGCCCGGGTACCGTCTGCACGATGCTGGCGAGCGCGAGCAGCACGGCGCGCGGCGTGGGGCGGTTGCGGGTCAGGATCGCCAGCGGCAGGCTGACCATCAGGCCGAGCGCAAGTGCGGCAAGACTCACCCGGACGTGGTTGCCGAGATAGTCGGGCAAATGCCCCAGCGCCTCGCCCCAGCGCGGATCGGTGAAAAGGCTCATGCCGCCCCGCTCTGTGGCAGCAGCGCGTTCAATCGCTCGACCTGGCGACGCGGCGTCCGCAGCAACTCCAGCACGTAGGCGTCTTTGCTGTTCGAGAGCTCCACTGGCGTGCCCTGCGCCAGCAGCTTCCCGCCGCGCATCACCGCGATGCGGTCCGCGAGCAGGATCGCTTCCGTCATGTCGTGGGTGATCATCACGGTGGTCAGGCCGAGCTTGCGGTGCAGCTCGCGAAAATCGTCGCCGAGTGCATCGCGGGTGAGGGGATCGAGCGCGCCGAATGGCTCATCCATCAGCACGATCCGGGGCCTTGCCGCAAGCGCCCGCGCCACGCCGACACGCTGGCGCTGGCCGCCCGAGAGCGCATCCGGCAACCGCTCGCGATGCGCGGCCCGGTCGAGCTGCACGAGCTCGAGCAACTCATCGACCCGCGTTGCGATATCCGCCGCCGGGACGCCGAGCAGTTTTGGCGTGATCCCGATATTGTCGGCGACGCTCAGATGCGGGAACAGCCCGCCGCTCTGGAAGACGTAGCCGATGCGGCGCCGCAGCGCGACCGGATCGACGGATTGCACGTCGTCGCCCTCGACCGTGATCGTGCCGCCATCCGCCTCGATCAGGCGGTTGGCGAGCCGCAGCAGCGTCGTCTTGCCCGATCCCGAGCCGCCGACGACGGCGACAAACTCGCCTTCGGCGATGTCGAGTGACACATTGTCCACGGCCTTCAGCGCGCCGAAGCTCTTGGTGACGTGGGCATAGCCAATCATCGGCCTGGATCGCATCGGGCGGGGCTCACTGCGCTAACCCGCCCGTGGGGCAGGGGATGACGAGGCCCATGCGTAGCACGCTTGGCGGCTTGATTGAACTTGGCTGCGCGAGCGGCTAAGGCATCGGGCCAAGTTCGGAGGGAATACATGACGACGCCTACGGCGGTGGCGCTGGAAGATGCCAAGGTCGCGTTCCGGCTGGGGGACGAGCGGGTCTATACGGCGGTGGAGAAGGCGAATCTGACGGTCGGAGAGGGCGAGTTCGTCGCCATCGTCGGCCCAACCGGCTGCGGGAAATCGACGCTGCTCAACGTCGCGGCCGGGCTGCTGAAGCCGGCTGCCGGGAGCGTCAGGATATTCGACCAGCCGCTTGCCGGGCTGAACCGGGATGCCGGCTATCTGTTCCAGGCCGATGCGCTGTTCCCCTGGAAGACCGCGCTCGACAACGTCGCGATCGGGCTCGAAGTCAGCGGCACGCCGCGCAGCGAGGCGCTGCCGCGGGCGCAAAAGTGGCTGACCTCGGTCGGCTTGGGTGCCTTCGCCAACCGCTATCCTCACATGCTCTCGGGTGGCCAGCGCAAGCGCGTGGCGTTGGCGCAGGTGCTGATCCGCGATCCGAAGATCCTGCTGATGGACGAGCCGTTCGGGCCGCTGGATGCGCAGACCCGGCAGGTGATGGGCAACCTGCTGCTCGACCTCTGGAACGCCGACCGCAAGGCCGTGCTGTTCGTCACCCATGATCTGGAAGAGGCGATCGCGCTCGCCGACCGCGTCGTGATCATGTCGGCGGGGCCGTCCTCCCGCATCATCGGCGACTGGCGCGTGAGCCTGCCGCGCCCGCGCGACATTTTTGAAGTGCGGCTGGACAAGGAATTCCATGCGCTTCATCGCGAGATCTGGAGCGTGCTCAAGGACGAGGTCATGAAGGGCTATGCGCAGTCCACGCAAGCGGCGGAGGCGGTGTGATGTCGCGGCTGACGCTGCTCTCGCTGCAAGTGCTGGTCGCGGTGGTCTGCCTCGCGCTGTGGCAATTGCTGTCGACCGTGCCCGTGTTCGGCAAGATCCTGCTGCCGCCGTTCTTCTTCTCCAACCCGGTCGACGTCTTCGCCCAGATCGTCAAATGGTTCTCGTCCGGTGTGATCTGGAAGCATCTCGGCATCACGCTGACGGAATCGATCCTGGCCTTCGTGATCGGATCGACCGGTGGCGTGCTGATCGGCTTCTGGTTCGCGCGCCAGCCGCTGGTCGCTGCGGTGTTCGATCCCTACGTCAAGATGGTCAACGCTCTGCCGCGTGTGGTGCTGGCGCCGATCTTCGCGCTGTGGCTTGGACTGGGCATCTGGTCCAAGGTCGCGCTCGGCGTGACGCTGGTGTTCTTCATCGTGTTCTTCAATGTCTATCAGGGCGTCAAGGAGGTCAGCCGCACCGTGCTCGACAATGGTCGCATGCTCGGCATGAGCGAGCGGCAGCTGATGCAGCACGTCTATTGGCCCTCGGCGCTGTCGTGGATGTTCTCATCCCTGCACACGTCGGTGGGCTTTGCCGTGGTCGGTGCGGTCGTCGGCGAATATCTGGGATCGGCGGCGGGGCTCGGCTATCTCATTCAGCAGGCCGAGGGCGTATTCGATGTCGCCGGGGTGTTCGCCGGCATGTTCGTGCTGTCGGCCTTTGTCATTCTGATCGATTTTGGTGTGACGCTGGTCGAGCGGAGACTGCTGGTCTGGCGCCCGACCGTGGACGGACGCGGCTAGGCCGCAAGGGGCCCGCGCGCCGCGCGAGCCCCGGATCGATCAATCCAGCAACTTGGTGTCGTCGGGGGCCTGCGGCGGCGTCTTGATCGCGATCGCCTTGACCTGTCCGCTGATCGGCTTGGTGCCGCCATGCGGCGTCCCCTTCGGGATGATGACGAGGTCGCCCGGCTTCACCGTGACCTCCTTGTCGCCGAACCAGATCGTGCCGGTGCCCTCCAAAATATACTGGATCTCGTTCGTGTTGGGATGCATGTGCTTGGGCACATTGCCGACCTGGATCGAGATGGTGGCGCCGTCGGCACTCGCGAACATCTTGGAACGGAAGCCGACGGCGTTGGCGTTCCCGAGCGCGTCGCTCTCCATCTCGCCGGTGTGGATGATCTGCGGAGTGATATTCTCCGCGGCCAGCGCCGGCCGCAGCAGGTGGGTTGCGCCGCATCCGGCGGCAAAAGCGGTGGCGATCGACAGTCCGATTGCAAGGCGATTCATGGATGATCCTCCCCATCAAGAATTGTTCTTGTGGGCTCATGCTATTGCGCCGAAAGGCCGATGGCCAGCGCCTTCGGTCCTGCTTCTCAAGCCAGTCCGGCTGCTCTATGGTGCCGCCAGCCGAACGGAGGAAACCAATGAAGAACACGATAGCCAGGCTCGCGGGCGCGCTGCTCGCGCTGACGCTCACCACCGGTCTCGCGGCGGCGCAAAGCAAGGTTACCATCGCGATCGGCGGCGGCTCCTGCCTGTGCTACCTGCCCACGGTGCTGGCCAAGCAGCTCGGCGAATACGACAAGGCGGGTCTCAATGTCGAGCTCGTGGACCTCAAGGGCGGCTCGGACGCGCTCAAGGCCGTGCTCGGTGGCAGCGCCGACGTGGTCTCCGGCTATTTCGACCATTGCGTCAACCTCGCGGCCAAGAAGCAGGAGCTTCAGGCGTTCGTCGTCTATGACCGCTATCCCGGCCTCGTGCTGGTGGTTTCGCCCTCGCACACCAACGAGATCAAGTCGATCAAGGACCTCGCCGGCAAGAAGGTCGGCGTCAGCGCGCCCGGCTCCTCCACTGACTTCTTCCTGAAGTATATGCTGAAGAAGAATGGCGTGGATCCCGCCAGCACCGCCGTGATCGGCGTCGGCCTCGGAGCCACTGCGGTCGCCGCCATGGAGCAAGGCCAGATCGACGCGGCCGTGATGCTCGATCCGTCCGTGACCGTGCTCCAGGGCAGCCACAAGGATCTGCGCATCCTCTCGGACACCCGCACGCAAAAGGATACGCTCGAGACCTTCGGGGGCGAATATCCGGGCGGCGCGCTGTACTCGACCGCGGCCTGGGTTGCCGGCCACGAGAAGGAGACGCAGGCGCTCACCAACGCGATCCTGGGCACGCTTGCCTGGATCCACTCGCACTCACCCGAGGAGATCATGGCGAAGATGCCGGAGGAAACGGTCGGCAAGAACAAGGACCTCTATCTCGCGGCACTCAAGAACACGATCCCGATGTACTCCGAGACCGGCAAGATGGACCCGAAGGGCGCTGACGCCGTGCTCGCGGTGTTCAGCGTCGGATCGCCCGACGTGGCGAACGCCAAGATCGACGTCAGCAAGACCTTCACCAATAAGTATGTCGAGCAGGCCAAGAAGACCACGGGGAGCGTCAAATAACCGACGCGAAGGCGTGGTCATCAGGCGTCATGACGTCAGCAATCATTCATCGGGTCACGACGCTTGAACTTGCCGTGCGGCCGGTCGCCTGGGCGTTCGCGGAGGAGCGACGCGCCGAGATCACGGCGCATTTCGCCGAGAAGCAGCGCGAGCGGCCAAAGATCTGGAACGGCCGCGTCCTGCTCGGGCGCGATGCAATGTTCGCCGACGGCCATCTTTCTGCGACCTATTTTGAGACCGATTTCGCGAGCTTCCTCGCCTGGCGCGACTGGGGCTTTCCTGACAAGGCCGTGTTCAACGGCTTTGGCATGGGCGCGCTGCGCACCTCCGACGGCGCCTTCGTCATGGGCGAGATGGCGCAACACACCGCCAATGCCGGCCGGATCTATTTCCCCTCGGGGACGCCCGATCTCGACGACGTCAGGGGCGACACGCTCGACATTCCCGGCAGTGTGATCCGCGAACTCGAGGAAGAGACCGGCCTGACCGCGACCGACTATCGGGTCGAGCCGGACTGGCACTGCGTCGTCACTGGTCCCGCGATTGCAATGCTGAAAATTATCAACCTGGACATGCCGGGTGATGTGGCGCGTGCGCGGATCGAAGCCAATCTGGCGGGCGAGGCCGAGCCAGAGCTCTCGGCCATTCATCTCGTGCGCGGCATGAGTGATCTCACGCCGTCCATGCCGCGATTTGTCACGGCCTTCGTCGAGCAGCAGTTCGCGTTGCGCTGATGCGCGAGGCTTGACATCGCTGCGCTCAGCCCATGTGATGGGCAAAATTGCAAACGTAAAAAGAATGCAATGCACAATCGTCCAGGGAGGTTTTGATGCGCGTGCGCAGGGCTGCCCGTTTGGTACGTGGGCTGTTGGTCGCGATATCAGCGACGGGCTTGGCAGTGTGCGCCCAGGCCCAAGATCAAATCAAAGAGAAGAAGATCAAGATCGGCGTCGTTTTCGATTTGACCGGGCCTCTCGCCGGCGGCGGCTCTGAGCTCGGCTATATCGGCGCAAAGATCGTCCTTGACCATTTCGCCAAGACCGGCGTCGAGGGTTACAAGATCGAAGCGGTCTACGCCGATGCGCAGAGCAAGCCTGACATCGCGATCAACGAATCCGTCCGCCTGCTCGAGCAGGAAAAGGTCGACATGGTGCTCGGCTTCTTCTCCTCGGCGCAATGCGTGCCGGTCGCGGCGCGCGTCGAGCAGCTCAAGAAGTTCATGTGGATGACGACCTGCATCTCGTCGGCCGTGTTCAACGAGAAGGGTTATAAATACGTCTTCCGCCCGCAGGCGAGCGGCGACCAGTTCGGCATGATGACGATGGATTTCATCGCGCAGAACGCCAAGGCGAAGTTCGACAAGGAGCCGAAGGATCTGCGCGTCGCCATCATTCACGAGGACGGCGCCTATGGCGTCGACGTGTCCAGGGGTAACGAGGCCGGCGCGAAGAAGGCGGGCTTCAACGTCGTGATGAAGGAGGGCTATTCGGCCACCGCGCCTGACCTCTCCGCGCTGGTGACCAAGTTGAAGCGGGCCAAGCCCGACGTCATTTTCCACACCGGCTACAACCCCGATATCACGCTGCTGCTGCGTCAGGCCCGCGAGCAGGGGCTGAAGTTCGGCGCGCTGATGGGGCACGGCGCGGGTTACGGCGTCTATGAGAAGCTGAAGGAAGGCATGGGGGCTGATGCCACCTACATCTTCAACACCGACCCGATCTCGATCTGGCTTGCCAACCAGAAGACCATGGACCCCAAGCTTCCGCCTGTGATCAAGATGGTCGGCGAGGAATTCGACAAGATCCGGCCCGGCGTCGCCATCCGCTCGGCGCATGTCGGCATCGGTGCGTCCAACACTTATGTGTTCATGAATGACGTGCTGCCGCGCGCGATCAAGAAATATGGCGGGGTCGATCCGGATGCGCTGCGCAAGGCTGCACTCGACACCGATATTCCCGAAGGGGGCACCATGCTCGGCTTCGGCGTCAAATTCTACGGCGAGGGCACGCCGATGGCCGGACAGAACGAGCGCTCGTTCCCGGTCGTGATCCAGTACATCGACGACAAGTCCTCCGTGGTGTGGCCCAAGAGCCAGGCGCAGCGCGAGGCCGTGCTGCCGCTGCCGAAGGGCACCACCTACAGCAACCAGTAGCGCCAATGCGCGCAGAGAGGAGAGCGGGACGGTGCTGGAAGTCAGCGGGCTGGTGAAGCGGTTTGGTGGCTTCACCGCCGTCAACAATGTGTCGTTCAAAGTCGATCAGGGCGAGATCCTCGGCCTGATTGGACCCAACGGCTCGGGCAAGAGCACGATCTTCAACATGCTCTCGGGCACGCTGGCGCCGACGTCCGGTTCGATCCTGTTCGGCGGCTCCGAGATCGCAGGCCTTCCGCCGCACCGGATCATCAACAGCGGCATCGGTCGCACCTTCCAGATCCCGCGGCCATTCCGCCGCCTGACGATCTTCGAGAACGTCGCGCTCGCCGGATTTTACGGCCAGGGCCGCCACAGCCGTGCCAGGGCCGAGGAGGCGGCCGAGCGATCGCTGGCGATGGTCGGCTTGCCGACCGATCGCCATGCCAGCGTCGATGGCCTCGGTGCGGCCGGCCTGAAGAAGCTCGAACTGGCGAAAGCGCTCGCCACCTCGCCAAAACTTCTGCTGGCCGATGAGAGCCTCGGCGGCCTCGACGAGGCCGAGATGGGGCAGGCGGCCGACATGCTGCGCAACATCCGCGACGAGCTCGGCATCACCATCATCTGGGTCGAGCATATCATGGGCGTGCTGATGCGCGTCGTCGATCGCGTCATGGTGCTCGATCACGGCGAGAAGATATCGGAAGGTTTGCCGAGTGCCGTTGCCGGCGATCCCCGCGTCATCGAAGTCTATCTCGGCACCGATGCCGAGACCACGCAGGCCGCGGCCGCCGCAGCGCGCCGCCGCGCGGGGGTGCAGTGATGCTGGAGCTCCGCGGCGTTAATGCCGGCTATGGCACGTTCCAGGCACTGTTCGACGTCGATCTCGACGTGAAGGCGGGTGAGGCTGTCGGCGTCATCGGGCCGAACGGGGCCGGCAAGACCACCTTGATGCGCGTCATCTCCGGCCTGATCCGTCCCTCGCGTGGGTCGATCAGAATGGAAGCCGTCGACGTCGTGGCCACGCCGCCGCACAAGATCGTCAGCCTCGGGATCGCGCATGTGCCGGAGAATCGGCGGCTGTTTCCGCAGCTCTCGGTCGACGACAATCTCAAGATGGGCGCCTTCATGAAGGAGGCGCGCGACCACTACGCCGAACGGCTGGACGTGGTGTTCGAACTGTTTCCGCGCCTGAAGGAGCGCCGCCACCAGATGGCCGGCACCATGTCCGGCGGCGAGCAGCAGATGTGCGCCATCGGCCGCGCGCTGATGTCGAATCCAAAGCTGCTGCTGCTCGACGAGCCCTCGGCGGGACTCGCGCCGGTCGTGGTGCAGCAGGTGTTCGAGCTGGTGAAGCGGATCCGCGCCAGCGGGCTGACCGTGCTGATCGTCGAGCAGAATGTGCAGCAGGTGCTGCGGGTGGTCGATCGTGCCTATTTGATCGAGGCGGGCTCGATCAGGTCCTCGGGCACCTCGGCCGAGATGCTGGCGAGCGACACGGTCAAGGAAGCGTATCTCGGGGTGTGAGGTTCATGCGGGCATGCAAGCGTTTTTAGACATTTTCGACATCTACCTGCTGGAGGCGGTGATCAACGGCATCCTGCTCGGCGGCGTGCTGGCGCTGCTCGCGCTCGGGCTCAATCTGATCTTCGGCGTCATCGACGTGACCTGGATCTGCTACGCAGAGCTGGTGATGATCGGCATGTACGCCATGTATTTCCTGGTGCAGTATTACGGCATCAGCTATTTCCTCGCCGCGCCGCTCACCATCCTGCTGGTCGCGGTACTCGGCGCGGCGCTGCATTACCTCGTGATCGCGCCGCTGCTCACCGCGCCGCCGATCAACCAGTTGCTCGCGACCGGCGGGGTGCTGTTCGTGCTGCAGAGCTTTGCCACCGTCGCCTTCGGCATCGACTTCCGCAACCTCGGCATCCGCCTGCCGGTGCTCGCCTTCGGCGAGATGAATTTCAGCTACGCACGACTTCTGTCCTTCCTGGCTGCGCTGGTCGGCATGGTCGCGGTCTATCTGTTCATGACGCGGACCTTCACCGGCACCGCGATCCGGGCGATCTCGCAGGACCGGCAGATCATGGCGCTGATGGGCGTCGACACGAAGCGGATCTATCTCATCACCTCCGCGATCGGCGGGGGGCTGGCCGGGCTCGCAGCATGCCTGCTGGTTCTGCAGTATGACGTGCATCCGTTCGTTGGCCTGTCGTTCGGGCCGATCACTTTCCTGATCTGCGTGCTCGGGGGGTTAGGCAATTTCATCGGCGGCTTCATCGCCGCCTTCGTGTTCGCCGAGATCATCTCGCTCGGCGGCCTGTTCTCCGATCTCGAATGGGGCTACGTGCTCGCCTTCGCCTTCTTCATTGTCATGATGTTCATCCGGCCCGCGGGCCTGCTCGCGAGGCGCCGATGATGGGGCGGGGACGACTTGCAGCCTGGGCGGTGGGATTGGCGGCGCTGGTCGCGCTGCCTTTCGTCTATCGCGATCCCTATCATCTGCACATCCTGGTGCTGATCCTGATCTGGTCGTTCGCCTATACGTCCTGGTCGATGATGGGGCGGTTCGGCCTGGTCTCGCTCGGCCATGGCGGGTTCATGGGGATCGGCGCCTATGTCACCGCGCTACTCTGGAATCACCTGGGATGGTCGCCCTGGATCGGCATCCCCATGGGCATGGTCGCAGCCGGCGCGCTGGCGCTGATCGTCGGCTATCCCTGCTTTCGCTTCCGCATCACCGGGCACTATTTCGTGCTGGTGACGCTCGCGCTCTCCGGCATCGTGCTCCAGGTCATCACGGCGACGCGCGACTATACCGGCGGCTCGCTCGGCTACACGCCGAACCGGGCCGCGGGCAACAAGCTCTGGGCGCTGCAATTCGACGACAAGATCACCTGGTATTTGATCGCGCTCGGGGTCTGGCTTTTCGGCATCGTGGTCTGGCACTGGGTCGATCGCAGCATGGCCCGCTATGCGCTGGAGGCGATCTCGGAGGACGAGGACGCCGCGGCCGCGGCCGGCGTCGACGTGACCGCGGAGAAGCTGAAGATCACGCTGCTCAGCGCGCTGATGACGGCGCTTGCGGGTGCGATCTACTGCCAGTACCAGATGTTCATCACGCCAGACACGGTCAGCGGCATCGCGGTGTCGCTCCAGATGGTGTTCGCGGCCATCGTCGGCGGCCTGTTCGTCTCGCTCGGCCCGACCTTTGGCGCCATCATCACGATTATGCTGGCTGAGACCCTGCGCATCGGCTTTGGCACCAAGGCGGTCGGCTGGGACAATCTCGTCTACGGCGTGCTGCTCGTGCTTTTCATCATATTCCTTCCGAAGGGCATCCTTGGTAGCTTGCTCGATCGATTGAAGCCGCAACGCAAGGTGCCCCGCGCTCATGAGCAAGAAGTCGTCCAAATCGCTCGCCCAGGAGCTTGACCGCTACATCACGCCATTCCGCTATGATGGTTCGGGCAAGTTTCATCTCAAGGACCACAAGACCGACGAGAAGGGCGACCTCGACAAGGAGAAGGCGCAGGAGATTCTCGAGGCCAACAAGAAGCGGCTGATCGCGTTTCAGGAGAAGCTCTACGCCCAGGACCGCTGGTCGGTGCTGATCGTGTTCCAGGCGATGGACGCCGGCGGTAAGGATTCGGCGATCAAGGCGATCTTCGAGGGCATCAATCCGCAAGGCTGCGCAGTCAGTGCCTTCAAGGCGCCGAGCAGCAAAGAGCTCGACCACGACTTCCTCTGGCGCCACGCGGTCGCGCTGCCGGAGCGCGGCCATATCGGCATCTTCAACCGCTCCCATTACGAGGAATGCCTAGTGACGCGCGTGCACCCGGAGATCCTCGCCAAGGAGAAGCTGCCGCAGAAGGTCCTCACCAAGAACATCTGGAAGGAGCGGTTCGAGGACATCTCTGCGTGGGAGCGCTATCTCTCGCGCAACGGCACCGTGGTGCTGAAATTCTTCCTCAACCTGTCCAAGGACGAGCAACGCGAGCGCTTCCTCGACCGGCTGGAGGAGCCGGCCAAGCAGTGGAAGTTCTCGATGGACGACATCAAGGAGCGCGCGCTGTGGCCGCGCTATCAGGCAGTTTATCAGGACATCGTCCGGCACACGGCCACGCCGCATGCGCCGTGGTATGTCGTGCCGGCCGACCACAAATGGTTCGCCCGCGTCGTGATCGGGTCGGCCATCGTCGCGGCGCTGGAGAAGCTCGATCTACGCTTCCCCCGCGCCGACAAGGCCTCGCTGGGCGAATTCGACGAGGTTCGCAAGGCGCTGGAGAAGGAGGAGAAGGCGGACAAGAAACAAAAAACGCGAAAACAACCCCATGCACAGTAGCCGGGGATAGCGAAATCAATGACTTGAAGGCCAGCTCGATCGATTGCGGATTTGTCGAAGCGGTTTGACTCGTCGGGCAAAACAGGGGTATGATGTCATCATCCCCAATCCCTCAGTACCCACGCGCCAACCCGTAGCAGACGCGCTCTACATTTGCGGGAAGGGCAGTCTCGTAACTCGTCCACTTCTCGTGTTTCGGCAGCGGTGAATCCGTCGCCCTGGAATGGAACGCGCCCTCAAATGTGATTTGCGCGCCATTGATCTTGCTTGACAGTCTTGCGTCACGGGAGGACCATCCCAATGGTCGCAAACAAGCGACGCGCAACGTCCACATCAAGAGCAAGGGGAGGTCTATGACACCACCTCCGCAGAACCAGCCGCGTTAAGTGCGATGGAGCTCGTTCGGACTATCGCATAGCGGCAGAAACGCGAACGGCACGCCGGGCCAAGGTCTAGTGGGCTGCATCAGTGTGGCATAGCCCCTACCTGCCCGGCGCTGTACTCTGCATCAGATCGATTGCATCACAGCGATCATGTCGGATGGCCGTAACAAGGCCGCCGCGCTTTTGACATCCTGCTTCTCTCCTCCTCCTCATCGCGTCATTCCGGGCCGACTCCCGTAATGACGCAGGGCGATCGCATATCAGGGCGATCGCACATGACGTCTCGGCGGCGCCTGAGCGAGCGCCCTCGTCCTTCGAGACGACCGCTTCGCGGCCTCCTCAGGATGAGGCTCAACTGCATCAATCTGCATTGAAATGCTGCCGCATACTCTTCCCTCGGCTTGAGTCCACGGTTCCCGCTTCCTGCACCGCGGCAAATGCCAAGAGAATGTCGCCTCATTGGCCAACTTCCGACACAGCGCCCGGGCGAATAGCGTCGATCCGACATGATGCATGTGCTTCGGCGGTGACGGGCCCGACGTCGCCGTCGCATTCATTTTTCCCAGGGAATCCCTCGTGTCGCATAAGCTTGCCTCTGCGCTTCTCGCCGCGCTCTTGATCGCGATCTCCTCTCTCTCCAGCACCCGCGCCGCGCCGCCTGCGCCGACGGCAAACAGCGCTGCCGCGTTGTCGCCCGATGAGGCCAAGCGGGCGCTGGAAACGCTGCAGGACGACAAGAAGCGCACGCAGATGATCGACACGCTGCGCGCGATCGCCAATGCGTCCGGTCCACAGCAGCCTGTGCCCGAGCCAAAATCGCCGATCCCGCTCGCGGCCGACGGCCTCGGTGCGCAGCTCATGCTCACCGTGTCTGAGGAGATCGGCGAAATTTCGCGAGACGTCGCCGATATGGCCAGGACGCTCACGCATTTCCCGGCGTTCTATTACTGGATCGTGCGGACCGCGAACGATCCCGCGGCCTACAATCTCCTGATCGAGATCGCCTGGAAGCTCGGTCTGGTGTTCGGCTGCGCCTTTTGCGCCGAATGGGTGATGTTCCGTCTGATCCGGCGCCCCGTCGTGTTCCTGGAAGGGCGCATGCCGCAAACGGCGCGTCTGCCGGTGCAGGTGTTGCCCATTGCCGATCCGCCGTCATCGGTCGCCGATGTCACCCCCGCGCCCGAACTGCACAGGCGCCGCCACAGCCTGGCGCGGGCTTGGCAAATCATGCTGCGGCTGCC
Organism: Bradyrhizobium sp. WSM4874; assembly: GCF_055811835.1. NCBI lineage: Bacteria > Pseudomonadati > Pseudomonadota > Alphaproteobacteria > Hyphomicrobiales > Nitrobacteraceae > Bradyrhizobium > Bradyrhizobium sp. WSM4874. The sequence goes on along the minus strand of NZ_JBVVPR010000010.1, from coordinate 33,542 downwards.
CCTCGTGCTGGGACGCTTCCTGCTCGAGCTGCTACCCGTGTTGGTCTTTGTCGGCGTCGCCACGGCGCTGCTCGGCACCGAGATCGGGGAGCCCACCACCGTCCGTCTCGTGATCCTCGCGGTCGTCAACGCCTATGCGTTCTCGCGCGGGCTCATCTGTGTGGTCCGTGTGCTGGCGGGACCGTTCGGCTTGTTTCCGGTCAAGGCCGAGACCGCTGCCTATATCGAGATCTGGGCGCGCCGTATCGTCGGTGTCGGCGTCTCCGGCATCGCCTTTGCGAATGTGGCGCTGCTGCTCGGCCTGCATCGCGGCGGCTATGCCGCGCTCCTGCGCATGGTGATGCTGGTCGTGCATCTCTTCATCGTCGTGATCATCCTGCAATGCCGCCGCCAGGTCGCCGAAGCCATCCGCGCGCCGGCCGACCGGCAGGGGATCGCGGCGGGACTGCGCAACCGCATTGCGGGCGGCTGGCATTATCTCGCCATCGCGCTCGACTTGGCGCTATGGGCCGTGTGGGCGCTGAACATTCGCAACGGCTATTCGTTGCTGCTGCAATATTTCGTCGGCACCATCGCTGTGGCGCTGATCACGCGTGTCGCCATCATGCTGACGCTCGGCCTGATCGACCGCGGCTTCCGCATCAAGCCGGAAATCCTCCAGCGCTTTCCAGGCCTCGAAATCCGCGCCAATCGCTACCTGCCGCTGCTGCGCAAGATCGTATCTGGCGTCATCGCCTTCATCGGTCTGGTGGCCGTGCTCGAAGTCTGGGGCGTCGACGCCATCGTCTGGTTCTATGGCGGCCAGATCGGCAGCCGGCTGATCTCGGCGGTGGTGACGATCGGACTTGCCGTATTCATCGCGGCGGCGATCTGGGAAGCCAGCAACGCGCTGCTGGACCGCCAGATCAACACGCTGTCGCGCGACGGCCACTATGCCCGCGCCGCGCGGCTGCGGACCTTTCAGCCGATGCTGCGCACGGCCTTGCTGTGCGTGATCGCCACCGTCGTCGGCCTCACGGCGCTCAGCGAGATCGGCGTCAATGTCGCGCCGCTGCTGGCGGGCGCCGGCATCGTCGGCATCGCCATCGGCTTCGGCTCGCAGAAGCTGGTGCAGGACCTCATCACCGGGCTGTTCCTGCTGCTGGAGAACACCGTCCAGGTCGGCGACAGCGTCAGCGTGTCGGGGCTATCGGGCGTGGTCGAGAACGTCTCGATCCGCACGATCAGGCTCAGGGCCGGCGACGGTGCCGTGCACATCGTGCCGTTCAGCGCGGTCACGACCATCACCAATGCCAGCCGCGGCGCCGGCAATGCGTCCGTCAGCGTCAACGTCGCCTACAAGGAGGATACCGATCGCGCCGGCCAGATCCTCAAGGAAATCGTCGACGAGATGCGCCGCGAGGTGGAATTCCGCAGCCTGATCCGCGGCGATCTCGAGCTCTGGGGCATCGACAAGGTCGACGGAGCCATGGTGTCGATCGTCGGCCAGATCCGCTGCACCGAGGCCGGCCGCTGGCCGGTGCAGCGCGAATTCAACCGCCGCATGAAGCAGCGTTTCCAGCACAACGGCATCGAGGTCGCATCCGCCACCCAGACCATCCTGATGCACATCGCGCCGCCGGCCGATAGCGCCGCTCATCTGACGCGGCGTCGAGCGGCAGGATAGGGCGTGCACCCCTAAACGTCGGCTTACCAATCCAAAGCGGAAGTCTCCCACCCTGCGTGTGATCGGCGGCTCGTGACCCGAAGCGGATATCCCTGCAGGGATAACGTCAGCAGGCAAGAGCCGACGATCTATTCCTGTATCTTCAACCTTTTGTTAGCTTCGGTTCAATTTGGGAGATGACCCAGTTTGCTGAAGGATGGCAAAATCACGGATTATGACGGGGTGGCTGACCATAATAAAATCGATCGGCGGGTTTGTCGCCGGTTGGGGCGCCTGCGTATTAGTAGCTTGGATAGGGCTTGCCCAGCTGTGCAACTGGTACACGACAGGAGGACTGCTCGTCTCGTTTGGACGCGGGGTGGACAACCTCCGCCACTGGCAGATCATCACTTATGAAACTCACCCTATAGGCTTGGTTGCGCATCTCGCTCTTTGCGTGATGATGGCTGCATTGGGACTGGCGTTGTGCGCAGGGCAGCTTTTGGTAATTCGAAGATGGTGGCTGAATAAACCGAAACCGACCCGTGAGTGACGTCGTCGCGGCTGGCATCCCTGTTAGATGATAGCCGATGTCGGCTATTGGCCCGTACCCGACCTCGCGGTGCATCCGGTCGAAGGTCGCTTGTGACCCCAAACGGACATTTGGACTCGCCGCCGACGTGAGCGCTATCGGCTCTATTTTGGAGCGCCGGTCTGATTACCCGAACCGGTGGTCTGTTCGCTTTCCGGCCGGCCCGGAGGGTGCGCAGAAGCGCCCGGCTTGTCTTGATCTGCCACGAACCCGGACTGTCCGGAATTGCGTGTCTTGAGCCCCTTGTCTGCATCACGCTGCATCTGCTCGTTGGGCTCGCTAGTCTTGAGCCCACTGTCTACACCACGGTGCATCTCCTCCTTGGTTTGCTCACTAGGTGCGGCCTTTTGCTGTTGGGCCACTGCTTGGAAGGCAATCGCGCTTCCGGCAACGACTATCATCGCGAGAGTTGTTGTTCGCATGCTTTCCTCCAGTGTGTTGCCCCGTCTCCCTAAACGCGCGGACTTCCCAGTGTTTCCTAGTTCCGATTGCTATTTCAAAAGTACGCCGAACGATCGGATTGGATGGGCTCAAAATGTCGCCTATTGGCCCAACTCGGACCTAGGGTGAGGTGCGCCAACACGGCCGGTATCGGAGGCAGGGCGGACCTCACACGAAGTGCAGCGCGAGTTTATGAGTACATGTCCTAAGCGGTCCGGCATCATTTCCGGCTTGCCTCCATCCGTTCGACAGCGTTCACTCCAGCTCCAGCCCGCTGACAACATGCGGGCGACAAAAAGGGTGGGAGAGATTGATGCGGGGGCGGTGGGTTGGACTGCGCGGTCATGTGATCGTCATTTGTGCGTTGCTCGGAAGTGCAGCGTGGACTGCTCCAGCGAGAGCGCAGCCGTTCCCATCGCGCCCCATCACTCTCGTGGTGCCGTTCGCGGCGGGCGGTCCGACCGACACGCTGGCGCGCATCCTGTCCGAACGCATCGCCGCCGAATTGCACGCGACGATCGTGGTCGAAAACGTGGCGGGCGCCTCCGGCAGCATCGCCGGCGCCCGCGTGGCGCGCGCAACGCCTGACGGCACCACGATCACGATCGGCCATTGGGGCACGCATGTGCTCAACGGCGCGATCTTCAAGCTGCCCTATGACGTGATCGCAGATTTCGAGCCGGTCGCGATGATCGCGATGGGCACGCAGCTCATCGTCGGCCGGAAGTCGCTCGAGGCCAACAATCTGAAAGAGATGATCGCGTGGCTGAAGGCCAACCCCGGCAAGGTGACTGCCGGCACGGCCGGCGCCGGCACGGGTGCCCACGTCGCCGGTGTCTTCTTCAAGGAGAGAACCGGCACCGACTTCCAGTTCGTGCCCTATCGCGGCGCGGGGCCCGCCATGATCGACCTCGTGGCCGGGCAGATCGACATCATGTTCGATCAGGCCTCGAACTCGCTGCCGCATTACAAGAACGGTGCGATCAAGGCGTTCGCGGTAACGTCGCCGACGCGGCTCGCCTCCGCACCCGATATCCCGACGGTCGACGAAGCGGGGCTGCCCGGTCTCTACATCTCCTACTGGCACGGCATCTGGGCACCGAAGAACACGCCGAAGGAGATCGTCACGAAGCTCAACGCGGCCATCGTCACCGTGCTTGCCGATCCCGCCGTCAAGCAGCGGTTTGGCGAATTGGGGCAGGAGATTCCTCCGTCCGATCAGCAAACGCCCGCAGCGCTCGGATCCTTCCAGAAGGTCGAGACCGAGAAATGGTGGCCGATCGTGAAGGCCGCCGACATCAAGGCTGAATAATACCCTCCTCATCCTGAGGAGCCCGCGGAGCGGGCGTCTCGAAGGATGCGCCGCGGGCGAGATGGGGCCTGCATGGTTCGAGACGCGCGAAGACGCGCTCCTCACCATGAGGAGCGGGAGCGTTACGGCATTAACCTTTGCCCGTCACCAAAACCTCGCTGCGGTGCGGGATCACAATCATTGCCGCAGTTTTCTGCGTCCTTGATCTCAGGTGAGCGCTGGCCGACAATGCCCGCCCTTCAATAAGAAACTCCCTGGGGGAATTCGTGAATAGACCTGCTCGGGTCAGCGCCCATTCGACATCGTCCGATTCCGTGCACGGCATGGCGCTGCTGCGCGATCCCCTGCTCAACAAGGGCACCGCCTTCACCGCGCAGGAGCGCGACGATCTCGGGCTGCGCGGGCTGCTGCCGCCGTGCGTTCTGACGATGGAGACCCAGGTCGAGCGGGTGCTCGTGAATCTGCGCACGCTGCCGACCGATCTCGAAAAATATGTCGCGCTGAATGCCTTGCATGACCGCAACGAGGCGCTGTTCTTCCGCGTCGTCGTCGACAATATCGACGAGATCCAACCGATCATCTACACCCCGACGGTCGGGCTCGCCTGCCAGAAATACGGCCTGATCTTCCAGCGTCCACGCGGCATGTTCATCTCCTCGCGCGATCGCGGCCAGATCGCCGAGATCCTGAAGAACTGGCCCTATCCGGCCAAGCTGATTGTCGTCACCGATGGCGAACGCATCCTCGGCCTCGGCGATCTCGGCGCCAACGGCATGGGTATTCCGGTCGGAAAACTCTCGCTGTATTCGGCCTGCGCCGGCGTGCATCCCGAAACGTGCCTGCCGATCGTGCTCGACGTCGGGACCAACAACGAAGAGCTCCTGAAAGACCCTTATTATCTCGGCTTGCGCGAGCGGCGGCTCACCGGCGAGGCCTATGACAGCTTCGTCGACGAGTTCATGGTCGCCGCGCGAAAGACCTTTCCGGGTGTGCTGATCCAGTTCGAAGATTTCGCCAATCATTCGGCATTCAAGCTGCTGCACAAATATCGCGACGAGGCCTGCGTCTTCAACGACGACATCCAGGGCACGGCTGCGGTGGCGCTCGCCGGCCTGTTCTCGGCCCTGCGCGTCAACGGCGGCAGACTGAGGGATCAGCGCATCCTGTTCCTCGGCGCGGGCGAGGCCGCGACCGGCATCGCCGATCTCGTGACGTCCGCCATGATGGCGGAGGGCGCCTCCGAGGCGGAAGCGCTCCGCCGCAACTGGCTGGTGGATTCCCGCGGCCTCGTCGTCGGCGGCCGCGAAGGCCTGTCCGGTCACAAGCTCCGTTACGCCCATGCCGACCAGGCGCCGATCGCCGACTTCCTCACCGCGATCAGGACGCTGAAGCCGACGGCCATCATCGGTGTTGCCGCGGTCGGCGGCGCCTTCACGCCCGACGTGCTCAAGGCGATGGCCGAGCTCAACGAGCAGCCGATCGTGTTCGCGCTCTCCAATCCGACCTCGAAGGCCGAATGCTCGGCGGAGGACGCCTACCGCTACACCGGGGGCCGCGCGCTGTTTGCCTGCGGCAGCCCGTATGACCCGGTCAAGCTCAACGGCCGCACCTTCGTGCCGCGCCAGGGCAACAATTCCTACATCTTCCCGGGCGTCGGCCTCGGCGTTATCGCCAGCCGCTCGCGGCTGGTGACGGACGAGATGTTCATGGCGGCCGCCCATACGCTCGCCGATTGCGTCGGCAAGGACGATCTTGCGCAGGGCAGCCTCTATCCGGCGCTGCCGCGCATCCGCGAGGTCTCGGTCCGTATCGCCGCCGCCGTCGCCGACGTCGCTTTTCAGCGCGGCCTGGCGGAAGGACCCGCACCCAATGATGTGAAGGGACTGGTGCAGTCCCAGATGTACGAGCCGCAGTACTGACGCTTACATTCAAGCCGGGCTCGCGGAGGCGGCTCCTCACCACTCCCTCTCGCCGCAAGAACGGGGGAGAGGGAGTGAGAGAGGTGCTCGCGAAAGAATCTGTCTCGATTCAGGACAAGCCAGTGTGGTGGAATCGCCACAGCTAAACGCGAAACGGCTGCGGCCTCAGGCGCGCTTTCGTTCCGACAAGGTTCTGCCCTCATTGCCCGCCGAAACTCGGGGCATTCGGAGGGCGCATCATGTCTTGCTTTGCACGTGCCGAAAATGCCCGGATTTCGTTGGCAACCCTGTGCCGGATACTGCTCGCCATCATCGGCGCGGCGTCGCTTGCGGCGTGTGCGCAATCGCCGGTCGGCCGCCAGAAGGCCGATCTGGCCGGCACGAGCCGGCAGGCCATCGTCGAGCGTCCGCACAGGGTGGCGGCGCTGCGTCCGCGTCCGATCAGCCGGGCGCGCGTCCCCGACGGCGCAAAGCAAAGCGTCTCGCACGGCGTCGCCAGCTTCTATTCCGACACGGAGACCGCGAGCGGCGAGAGGTTCGACAAGAACGAATTGACCGCGGCCCATCCCAGCCTGCCGTTTGGCACCAAGCTGCGCGTCACCGATGTCTCATCCGGTCGCTTCGTGACCGTCAGGATCAACGATCGCGGGCCGTATGTTCGCGGACGCGTGGTCGACATCTCTCCCTCCGCGGCCGAGGCGCTCGGCATGGTCGACAAGGGTGTCACCAATGTCCGGCTCGATGTGGTGCAATAATTTGCAGCTATATCGATCCGAAACGCTGTGCTTAACCGGCTGTTAGCCGCCTCCAGCCACCATGGATACCCAAACATTGGGGACTCCAGATCTAAGCTCTTGGGAGGCGGCGTTTGAACACGATCCAGTATCTCGAAGATCAGGCTACACGCGCCGAGCGGCTCGCCAAGCGGATCACGGATACATTGACGATCGAAAAGCTCCTGACCTTCGCAGGCGAACGCCGCCGCGAGATCGAGGTCATCACCGGCAAGTACCGACGCGCCTGATACTCATCACACCATGCGCGCTCAGCTATGGCTCTCGACGAAGTCGCTGAGATAGTCGGGCAGGGTCATGCCATCGATGTCGCAGCGCGCCCGAATCTCGCCGGCAACGTCGGTCGAGATATCCTTCATCCAGTGCTCGAGCGTGTTGAACGAGATGACCTTGACGGGGTCGTTGAAGCAGCCCGCGACGAGTTCGCCAATCGTGGCGTCGAGATCGCTTCGCTCGACACGGATTTCAGTCGCCTTGTCGAGGCGGTCGATCACCACGAACAGGGTCTGGTCTGCGCCATAGGGCACGACCGGGGCTGGTACGCCGGCTTCAAGCATGTGAGGCACTCACGCCTTCGCTTCCGATCACCATCAACGGGAAAAACCGGAAGAAGGTTCCTGCGCTCAGCCGGTGCTTTCTGCGGGGATCAGAGAAATTCGCGCAGCCGCGCCAGCTCGGTGATGTGCTCAGGCGAGAGGATGTCCGTCACCAGCGGCGGCTGCGCGATCGTGCGGATCTCATAGAGATGCCTGGTCGCCGCCGGCTTCGCCATGAACGCCGAGATGCATTCGTCGAGCGTGCCCTCGATCACCTGGTAGGACGCCCTGTCCGATCGCCGCTGGTTCGCAAGCGATGGCCATTTATGCAGCACCGCCAGGACACCAAAATCGACCTTTGAATCCTCAACCACGTCCCCCATCGTTCCGCCTCACGCAAAAAGAACCCCGGCACACAAGCCTGCGTGCCGGGGCCTACACCCATTACTGCATCTCAATGCCACAGCACCAAACGCGATGATCGGGAAATAGTTCCCGCCAATATTCGCTTTCAGCTCGCGGCCGCCGCGATCCTGTGCCCCGGGCTGGTACGAACCTGGCTGTGATCGTCGCCGCGGCTGACCTCCGGTGGCAACCCGGCGAAGCGCCGCAAGGCCTCGGCCATCTGCACCCGGCCCGGCGCGCCGGTGATGATCACGTCCACCATCGTGAAGGACGAATGGAAATGGCCGCGCGCCCTCAGCTGCTCGACCGGGACGCCGGCGGCCGCCATCGCCTCGGCATAGGCGATGCCTTCGTCGCGCAGGGGGTCGAATTCGCAGGTGACGACGAAGGCCGGCGGCAGGCCTGCGACCTTGCCGCGGAGCGGCGAGACGCGCGGATCGGTGCGGTCGGTCGGCGAGCAATAGAGGTCCCAGAACCAGTACATCAGCGAGCGGGTCAGGAAATAGCCGGTCGCATTGTCGTTGTAGGAGGGGCGGTCGAAGGTGCAGTCGGTGACCGGGCAGATCAGGAGCTGACCCGCAATATCCGGCCCGCCGCGATCGCGTGCAAGCTGACAGGTGACGGCGGCGATGTTGCCGCCGGCACTCCAGCCCGCGACCAGCACCGGGCCCGGCCTGCCGCCGAGCTCGGCGGTGTGCTCGGCAATCCAGCGCGTCGCCGCATAGCCGTCTTCGGCCGCGGCCGGGAAACGATGCTCGGGCGCATGACGATAGCCGACGCTGACGAGCATCATGCCGGTCCGCCGTACCATGTCGCGGCAGAACGGTTCGTCCGATTGCTCGTCGCCGAGCACCCAGCCGCCACCGTGGAAATAGACCACGACCGGATGCGGTCCCGGCGTTGTCGGCCGGTACACCCGGTAAGGCAGGGGACCGTCGGCGCCGGGCAGAGTGCCGTCGATGATGTCGCCGATCGGCCGTCCCGCCGGGCGGCCCTTGTTGAACTCGTCGACGAAGGCGCGAGCGCCGAGCGCGCCCATCGACTCGATCTGTGGGAGATTCAGCGACGCCAACAGGTTCAGCACCAGCCGCACATCCGGCTGCAGGCGCACCACCTCGCCGTCATTGCATTGCGCGGCGACATCGGGGCCGGTCAGCTTGAAGCCGAGCATGCCGCGGCTGACCACCTCGTCACAGATGCTGCGATAGGGACCGACGCCGCCGGTGTAGGGCATCAGGCCCTGCACCTTGCCGGGCACGTTGGCGCCCGTGTACCAGGTGTTGGCGAGCCGGTGCAGCGTCACCATCGAGCAGTCGGCCATGTGCCTGTTCCAGCCGGCCTGCGCCGTCTCGGTCGGCTCGATCGTGGTGAAGCCGGCGTCGCGCAATGCCTTGAGCCGGTCGACGACCCAGTCGACATGCTGCTCGATCGACACCGCCATGTTCGACAGCACCGACGGGCTGCCGGGCCCGGTGATCATGAAGAAGTTCGGGAAGCCCTCGACCGTGAGCCCGAGATAGGTCTGCGGCCCCTGCGCCCAGACGTCGGTGAGCGATCTGCCGCCACGTCCGGTGATCGGATGCACGGCGCGGATCGCGCCGGTCATGGCGTCGAAGCCGGTCGCGAACACGATCACGTCGACGTCGACGCTGCGCTTGGCCGTGGTGATCCCACTTGTGGTGATCGTCTTGATCGGCTCCTGGCGCAGATTGACCAGCGTGACGTTCGGCCGGTTGTAGGTCGCGTAATAGTTCGTATCGAGGCAGGGGCGTTTGGCGCCGAACGGATGATCGTCCGGCATCAGCGCCGCGGCGGTCTCGGGGTCTTTGACGGCGGCGCGGATCTTCTCGCGGATCAGGTCCTGGATGATCTTGTTGCCGTCGATGTCGACCGCCTGGTCGGCCCAGAGCTGGGTCAGGATGTGGACGAGGTCGCCGGCCGCCCAGGCGCGTTCGAACCGCTCACGGCGCTCGGCATCGCTTAATTGCCAGCTTACGACCGTTTGCTGCGGATAGGGGACGCCGGCCATCGACTGGCGCGCCTGCTCGCGATAGGCCGCGCGGTCGCCTTGCAGCAGGCTCATGCGATCGGAAGGCGCAGGGCCGTTATGCGCCGGCAATGCGAAATTCGGCGTGCGCTGGAACACGGTCAGGTGTGCGGCCTGCTCGGCGATCAGCGGGATCGACTGAATGGCCGACGATCCCGTGCCGATCACCGCGACGCGCTTGCCGGCGAGATCGACGCCGTCATGCGGCCAGCGTCCGGTGAAATAGACCTCGCCGCCAAAATCCTTCACGCCGTCGATCTCCGGCGGCTTCGGCGCCGAGAGACAGCCGGTGGCCATGATGTAATGGCGGCAGGAGACCGGCGCGCCATTGTCGGTGGTGAGCTGCCAGCGTTCGGTCGCCTCGTCCCATTTCGCTTCCGTGACCTTGGTCTTGAAGCGGATGTCACGCCTGAGATCGTAACCGTCGGCGACGAAGCCGAGATAGCGCAGGATCTCGGGCTGGGTCGCGTATTTCTCCGACCAGGCCCAGGCGGTTTCGAGATCCGGATCGAAGGTGTAGCTGTAGTCGATAGTCTGGATATCGCAGCGCGCGCCGGGATATCGGTTCCAGTACCAGGTGCCGCCGACGTCGCCGGCTTCTTCGAGGCCGACTGCCGTGAGGCCGGCCTTGCGCAGCCGGTGGAGAAGGTAGAGGCCGGCAAATCCGGCACCAACCACGGCAACGTCGACCTGCTGGCTGGTTCCGCGCCCCGTGTCAGAGGCACGCGCAGCAACCATTGCATCAGGCATGGCATTTCCTCCCGTGTGTTTTGTTTTGCCGGCAGGCTATCGCTGCAGGTTCGGCTTGTCATCACGCCATGTGCAATCTTCGGTAGCCATTTGCGGCGTCATCATGGCCGCGTGAATGTTGCGGCAGCACACGCATCGCGATGCACAAGAGCCGTGATTTCCCGGGCTAATCAGGGTCGATCCATCTGTGTATGCTCTTGTTTTGCCACGCGTGCCGACGGGCGTCATGACAGAGTTGAGTGAGCGGACCAAAGCGAACATGGACGTCGTCCTGGAGGAGACGTGCCGCCAACTGCCGCACGGCGGCGATCACGACAGCCGCAGGTTCATCGCCCAGCGGCTGATCGAGGCGGCGCGGTCCGGTCACACCACGCTCGGTGAACTCGGCATCATCGCACGGCACGCACTGGCGGAGCTTGTCGCCAAGGGGAGCTAGGCGCGGCCGCGACGCTTGCCTCGCAGCGGGCCACGGACATAACCTGCCTAAACCTTTTCGCGCATCGAGATGCTCCGAAGATGCGGTCCGTGTTCGCGCTGTTTGCGACGTCTCTCGTCCTCTGTTGCGCCGGCTCGGCCGCGGCCCAGCCGGTTGGCCAGTTTCCATTTGCGCTGACACGTGAAGGGCAGATGCTTGGCGCCGTCGAAGGCGAAGTGGCCTCGTTCAAGGGGCTGGCCTATGCGGCCGCGCCGATCGGGCCGCTGCGCTGGCGTCCGCCGCAGGCTGCGCCCGAGAGTTCGGAGATGCGCACCGCCTATGCCTATGGCGCGCCGTGTCTTCAGCCGTCGCTGCCGGGATCGAGCGAGGATTGCCTTACGCTGAACGTGTTCCGTCCGTTCGGGGTCGATGGCCCGCTGCCGGTGATGCTGTTCATCCACGGCGGCGCTTTCGTCAGCGGCACCGCGAACGATCCGCTGTTCGACGGTGCGAGGCTCGCCCAAGCTGGCGTCATCGTGGTGACCGTGAATTTTCGCCTCGGCGCGTTCGGCTGGCTCACCGATCCCGCGCTGTCGGAAGACGGCTCCGGCAATTACGGCCTGATGGACCAGATCGCGGCGCTGCATTGGGTCCACGACAACATCGCGGCCTTCGGCGGTGATCCGAACAATGTCACTCTGTTCGGCAGTGGCGCAGGCGCGACCTCGATCGCGCTGCTGATGCTGTCGGCGCAAGCGCGCGCGCTCTTTCAGAAAGCCATTCTGCAATCGATTCCCGGCCGTGCGCGCCTGCGTTCGGCACAAGAGGCCGAGATTGTGGGCCGGCAATTCGTGGCGGCGTTGGGGCGACAGGCCGATTTACGCACAGCCGAGCCGCGAGCTCTGCTTGCCGTCGAAAAACATCTCCTGGAAAAATCGCCGCGCAGCTTCGCGCCGACGATCGACGGAAGTCTGGTGAGCGAGGACGTCGCCGCAGGCTTCGCGGCCGGACATGAGAGCCGCATTCCTCTGATCATCGGCTCGAACGACGACGAGACGGGTTTCGACGAGCTGGATCTCCGGGAGGAGCTGGCGTCGTCAGGTACCACCAGCGATGAACTGCGCAGGCTCTATCCCGACCTCGCCAGACCTTCCGCCCGCGCGGCAAGATTCTACACCGACAGGGTCTTCGCCGAGCCGGTGAGATTGCTGGCGCGGCTGCATGCCGCCAGCGGTGCGCCGACCTTTCGCTATCGCTTCGCCTATGTGCCGGAGGCACGGCGCGCAAATCCCGAAGGCGGTCATGGGCTAGAATTGCAGTTCATCTTCGGCGTCGAAGGTGTGCCCGGTGCAGGCATCTTGTCACGAGGCGATCGCGAGGTCGCAAATCGCATGCGCGCCTACTGGATCAATTTCGCCAAGAGCGGCGATCCCAACGGTGCGGACCTGCCGCATTGGGATGCGGCCGCAGACAGCGATCGCCTGCTGCTGATCACGAACGATCGCATCGCCAGCGGAGACGACCCCTGGTCGGAGCGCCTCGACCGGTTCGGGCGTTAGGGCAGGATGAGTTGGACTTAAGCCGCGAGTTCGACGCGCGGCGCCGGGCTCAGCCGGTCTTCCTCCAGATAATCCATCGCGCCGTCTTTCTCGACGGCGTAGAACTGCTGGCCTTCCTTCGACCTGTAGGCTGCTCGAACGACGCCGCGACGGCCCTTGTCACTGTTGACGACGTCCCCCAACGCAAACTTCTTCATTTCACGTCCCTGGCTGCTGGCCGACTCCTTCGGCCACGCCCGGGATTCTGGGCGGAAAATCGTTAACGTCTTGCTAACCATACGGGTTTGCCTATGCTCGCGACCGATCGCGCGGGCATCTCGCACGCGCTTATTGCCAACGAAACGAGCCTTCACCCATGGTGCGATTTCCGACCTTCTTCCTGTCCCATGGCGGCGGTCCCTGGCCGTTCATGGAGGACAGGCGGGTGCAATATGCGAAGACCGCCGAGGCGTTCGGCCGGCTGCCGCAGCTCTTGCCGGAGAAGCCCAAGGCTGTGCTCGTCATCACAGGACATTGGGAGGCTGACGCCTTCACCGTGTCCACCTCGGCGCATCCGCCGATGGTGTACGACTATCACGGTTTTCCCGAGCACACCTATCACCTCAAATATCCGGCGCCGGGCCGGCCCGAGCTCGCCGCGGAGGTGAAGGCGCTGCTCATTCGCGCGGGCGTCGATTGCCGGGAGGATCCCAACCAGGGTTTCGATCACGGCACCTTCGTGCCGCTCGGGCTGATGTATCCGAACGCCGACATGCCGATCGTGCTGTTGTCGCTGAGATCGAGTTACGATCCGGCCGAGCACATCAAGGTCGGGCAGGCGATTGCCTCGCTGCGGGACGAAGGCATTCTGATCGTCGGCAGCGGGCTCACCTATCACAACATGCGTGGGTTCGGCCGCGCGGAGTCGAAGCCGGTCTCGTATGATTTCGAGGCCTATCTGAACGAGGCGATCAGCAATCCGGACGCGGCGCGCCGCAACGCGATGCTGGTTGACTGGGAGAACGCACCGAGTGCGCGTCTCGCGTATCCGCGTGAGGATCATCTGCTGCCGCTGATGGTGACCGCCGGCGCCGCCGGCAGCGACGCGGGCAAGCGCGTCTTCGTCGACGAGGTCGCGAATGTCGCGATGGCGTCGTATGTGTTCGGTGGGTGATCTTCCTTCTCCCCTTGTGGGAGAAGGTGGCGCGAAGCGCCGGATGAGGGGTTCTTTCTGCGAGTCCAACTGTCGTATGAATTCGCGGAGACAACCCCTCACCCGTCTCGCCGCTTTGCGGCGAGCCACCCTCTCCCACAAGGGGAGAGGGTGATCATCACCCGTATCTCAGCTTCATGAACAGGATGCCGCCGGCGAGCACCATGGTGATGGCGTTTGCGGCGACGAGAGGTGCATCGCCCGACAGCAGGCCGTAGACGAGCCAGAGCGCCAGCCCCAGCACCATGACCAGGAACATGCCGAGCGAAATATCGCCGGTGGAGCGGGTCTTCCACACTTTGATGGCTTGCGGCGCGTAGGCCACGGTGGTGCAGGTCGCGGCGGCAAAGCCGATCAGCTTGATCAAGAACGGGTCCATGGCGGCTCTATAGCATTGATTCGACGATGGTCGCGCCTCAGGCACGCGCCGTCACGAGATCGCGATAGAGTGCGGCATAGTCACCGGCGCGGTTGCGCCAGGACACGTCGGTCGCAAGGCCGCTCAGTTGCAGCCGGCGCCAGGTCAGCTTGTCGTGAAAGGCGATATTGGCCTTGCGCAGCGTGCCGGCGAGGGCATCCGCGGTCACGGGGCCGAACTTGAATCCGGTGGCATCATGGCCCGATTTGTCGGCCTCGCCGATATCGACGATGGTATCCTCGAGGCCACCGACGCGCGAGACGATGGGGACGGCGCCGTAGCGTAGCGCGCAGAGCTGGGTCAGGCCGCACGGCTCGAACCGCGACGGCACGATGAGCGCGTCCGAGCCGGCCTGGATCAGATGCGCCATGATCTCGTCATAACCGATCACGACCCCGATCCGGCCAGGGTTCGCGCGCGCAACGGCCAGATAGCGATCCTGCAGATCGCGGTCGCCGCTGCCGAGCAGCGCGAGCTGCATGCCTTCGCGCAAAATGGTCGGAATGGCCTCGAGCAGGAGATCGAGCCCCTTCTGCCAGGACAGGCGACTGATGACGCCGAGCAACGGCGCTTCGTCCGAGGAATCCAGATTGAACTGTTGCTGGAGCACCGCCTTGTTCGCGGCCCGATGTGTGAGGTCCTCCGCGCCGAAGCGGTAGGCGATGTGCGGATCTTCTTGCGGATTCCAAACGGATACATCGATGCCGTTGAGGATGCCGCTCAGCACGTTGGCGCGGGCGCGAAGCAGACCGCCGAACCCCATGCCGCCCTCGTCGCTCTGGATCTCCTGCGCATAGGTCGGCGACACCGTGGTGATGCGATCGGCGAATTGCAGGCCGGCCTTCAAAAAACTGATGCCGCCGAAATATTCGAGGTCATTGACGCCGTAGGCGCGCCACGGCAGGCCAATCGAACCGATCAGCTCGGGCGCGAACTTGCCCTGATAGGCCATGTTGTGGATGGTCATCACGGTGGCGGGCCGCGGCCGGTTGTCGTAGTGCAGATAGGCCGGCGCGAGCCCGGCCTGCCAGTCATGGGCATGCACCACGTCGGGCACGAAGGCGGGAACGAGGCCGTGGCCGAGATCGGCCGCGATGCGCGACAGCGCGGCGAACCGCACGCCATTGTCCGGCCAGTCCAAGCCTTCGGGCGTCACGTAGGGGTTGCCAGGCCTTGCGTAGAGATGCGGCACGTCGAGCACGAACAGATCGAGGCCGTCATGCGAGCCGGCGAGCAGACGGCCGGGTCCGCCGAAATAATCCGGCCAGCGCCGGATTTCGTCGGCTCCCCCCAGCACCCGCATCACGTCGGGATAGCCCGGCATCAAGGTGCGCATCTCGACGCCATGCGCCTTCAGCGCGATCGGCAGCGCGCCCGCGACATCGGCGAGGCCGCCGGTCTTGACGATGGGATAGACTTCAGAGGCGACCGCGAGGACGCGAACAGGCGTCATGTATTGAGCCTGTCGAGCATCGGCTGGGTGATGAGCGAAATGCCCTGCTCGGTGGTGCGGAAGCATCTTGCGTCCAACTCGGGATCCTCGCCGACGACGAGCCCTTCCGGGATCTCGACGCCGCGATCGATCACGACGTTCTTCAGGCGCGCGCCGCGGCCGACATTGACGTAGGGCATGATCACGGCGTTCTCGACATTGGCGTAGGAGTTGACGCGCACGCCGGTGAACAGCAGCGAGCGTCGCAGCGAGGCGCCGGAAATAATGCAGCCGCCCGAGACCAGCGAGCTCACGGCCTGGCCGCGCCGGCTCTCCTCGTCGTGGACGAATTTTGCCGGAGGTGTGATTTCCGAATAGGACCAGATCGGCCAGGCGCTGTCGAACAAATCGAGCTCGGGCACCACGTCGGTGAGGTCGATATTGGCGGCCCAATAGGCGTCGACCGTGCCGACGTCGCGCCAATAGGCGCGGGGGTCGCTACCGGAGCGGACGCAGGAGGTCGAGTATTGGTGCGCCATGGCGCGGCCGTTCTTGACGAGATAGGGGATGATGTCCTTGCCGAAATCGTGGTTGGAGTTCGGGTCCTCGGCGTCGCGCTTGAGCTCCTCGAACAGGAATTTCGCGTCGAACACGTAGATGCCCATGCTGGCGAGCGAGACGTCCGGCTTGCCCGGCATCGGCGGCGGATCTTTCGGCTTTTCCAGGAACTCTTTGATCCATCCATTCTCGTCGATATGCATGATGCCGAAGCCGGAAGATTCCTGGCGCGGCATCTCCAGGCAGCCGACGGTGACGTCGGCGCCGCTGTCGACATGCTGGCGCAGCATCACCTCGTAATCCATTTTATAGATGTGATCGCCGGCGAGAACCACGATGAAACGGCAGGCGTGGGATTCGATGATGTCGATGTTCTGGTAGACCGCATCGGCCGTGCCGACATACCACATGTTTTCGGAGACGCGCTGGCTTGCCGGGAGGATGTCGAAGCTCTCGTTGCGCTCGGGACGGAAGAAGTTCCAGCCCATCTGAAGGTGCCGGATCAGGCTGTGGGCCTTGTACTGGGTGGCGACTGCGATGCGACGGATGCCCGAGTTCACCGCGTTCGACAGCGCGAAATCGATGATGCGGGATTTTCCGCCGAAATAGACCGCGGGCTTGGCGCGCCGGTCGGTCAGCTCCAGCAGCCGGCTGCCGCGTCCGCCGGCCAGGACGAACGCCAGCGCCTGACGGGCAAGCGGCTCGGGTCTCGCGGCACTCATGTCATTCTCCCACAACTCTGGCGCTCGCGAGAAGCCTCCCGGCCGCGCACATTGGAACCGATAGTAACGGCACGAATAGTAAATCGGGAAGGTGGTTGTTGGTTGCGAATGCGCCGGAAGCTTAATGCTTTGCCGCGGTGATCGGGCCCCAGGCACCGTCTTGCTGGTGTCACACGCGGCGAAGTGGTCGAGCCCGTCGGGTACCGGTTGATCACAATGGAGGCATGCGTCTTGTGCGGTGCACGCAAAATCGAGGCCGAATTTCTGGCTTTGACCTTGCGCCAGGATGCCCGATCATGGGCTGCGTCCATGTCCAAGCAAAATGTCAGACAGGGAGTAAGACGATGACGATCTGGAAAACGGCAATCGCCTGTTCGCTGGCCGGCGCGGTGATGGCCGGCCAAGTCGAGCGGGCCGCCGCGGGCCCGATGCCGACAAATGTCGCGACCATGAAGGCCGCGGTCGGCGATGATGTCACGCAGGTGTATTGGCGCGGCCGAGGTTTCGGATGGGGTATTGGCGGCCTCGCAGCCGGCGCGATCATCGGCAGCGCCATCGCCAGCAGCGCCTATGGCTACGGCTACTATGGCGGTGGTCCATATTACGGCGGCTACGGATATCCGGGGCCGGCTTACGGCTATGCGCCTGCCTATTATGGCGGCTATGGACCGAGTTACGCCTATGGACCGGGCTACGGTTATGGCGGCTATTACGCGCGTCCGCGCTATTACGGCTATCGCGCCTATCGTCCATATTACGGTCCCCGTTACGGCTACTACCGGCCGTACCGGGCCTATCACCGCGCGTATTGGTGATTGATCAAACGGGCGGACCCGCTCGCCGCAGGTCGACGATGCTGAAAGGGTTTGAGGGCCGCTGTACACAAGCGGCCCGATCGGCTTGCGCGCGTTGAACCCGGTGATGCGGCACGACGAGCCGGCCATGCCCGCCCGCGACAATCCCGATGCAGATCGCGGCGATGATCGCGATCTCGATGCACCATTCGAGCGGTCCCGAGCTCATGGCAGCGCGATGGTGTTGGTAAGATCGAACTCGGACAGGCCCGGGCCGCGGCACGCGAGGTAGATGGCGAGGAGGAAGATGCGGCTGAGGACGGTGACGCCTAATATGACCCTCACGTCGTAATGACGAATGGCAAAAGCGAGAGGCGGGATCGCCAAATGTTTTATAATGCTCATGGCTAACTCCTTGCCAAAATTCAGGCATCGACTGCCTGTCGACTGAAATGACAGCGTGATGAAAAGGCCGTCCGACGCCTTCGGCGTTTCTAAATGGACAGGCCAATGCTAGTGCCGGCGCAGGGCGCAGGTCTTTATCGTGTCCTTACATTTGGCTGAGCTTTCCCTTAAGATGGGGGAGCATCCGGGGGTCGGAGCCGTGCGTACAGACGCGCTTGCCTTTGGTGAATTCCGCCTCGACCGTGCCAACGCGCTATTATGGCGAGGCGGGGAGCGGATCGCGTTGGCGCCGAAGCCATTCGAGGTTCTTTGCCATCTTGTCGGTCGGCCCGGTGAACTCGTCACCAAGGAAGAGTTGCTCGACGCGGTCTGGTCCGATCTGCACGTCAGCGAGTCGAGCCTCGCCGTTGCCGTGAACGCGCTACGCTCGGTGCTCGGCGACGACAGACAATCTCCCAACTACATCGAGACGGTCACGCGGCGCGGCTATCGCTTCATTGCGCCGGTCGCGACCGCCGAATTGCCTGCGATCGAGCGGGCGGCCGAAGAGGAGGCGGCGTCCGCCACGGAGCAGGTGGTCGATCGACGCCGGCACTGGAGGGTCGGGCGCTCTAGGCCACTCGATACGCTGGACGAGGCGTTGCAACTTGCTCGTACCGGACAGCGTCAGGTCGTCTTCATCACCGGCGAGGCCGGGATAGGCAAGACCACCCTCTTGCAAATGACGCTCGACAGGATGAACCACCAGGGACTGAGCGTGCTGCACTGTAGCTGCAACGAGTTGTTCGGCACCCATGAGGCCTTTCTTCCGCTGATCGGAGCGCTGAACGAGTGCTGCCGTCGAACCGATGGAGCATCGCTGCTGACTGCGATACGCGAGCACGCGCCGACCTGGCTCGCGCAAATGCCCGGGTTCCTCGGCGAAGCAGACCGGGCCGCATTCCAGCATGAGGTCTTCGGCGCAACCCGGGAGCGCATGCTGCGGGAATTTGCCGATCTCATGGAGCATCTCGCCGTCAGCCGACCATGGGTGATCATCCTGGAAGATCTGCATTGGAGCGACTTCGCCACCGTGGATGTGCTCTCCCGGCTTGCGCGCCGGGATCGGAGGGCTTCTATCCTCGTGCTGGCCACCTATCGGCCGATGGAAGTCGCTGTCGGCGGACATCCTATCCGTGCGGTTCACCAGGACTTGCGGATTCACGGACACGCCACCGAGCTCGCGCTCGATCGGCTAACCGGCACCGACGTCGAACGCTATCTTTCGCTGCGCTTCAACTCGGCCGAATTTGCCAGAGAGCTGGTCGAGCGCATCTTCGTGCGAACCGGCGGGCATCCTCTGTTCGTGTCGTCTCTGCTCGACCATCTCGTGGCGCAGGGCGCGCTGGTCGAGCACGAATTGGGCTGGCGGCTGGTCAGCGAAGACGCGGCCTCGCATGACAGCATGCCGCGCGATCTCGAAGGAATGATCAAGCAGCAGATCGATCATCTCACCGTGGACGAGCGCTGCCTGCTCGAGGTGGCCAGTGCGGCGGGAGCGGAGTTTTCCGCGCTCCATATCGCCGGTGCGCTGGACCGTCCCGTGCTGGATGTTGAGCAGATGTGCGAAGACCTGGCGCGGACCGATCGCATTATCGTCGTTGCCGGCATGACTGAGTGGCCGAACGGAGGTGTCTCCGGTCGTTATGCGTTCCAGCACGCGCTTTACCAGGAGATCCTCTACCAGCGGCTCGCGCCGGCGCGCCGCATGAAAACCCATGCGCTCCTTGGGGCGGGGCTCGAGCAGGGCTATGGGCCGCAGGCTGGGGAGATCGCCGCCATTATTGCGCGCCACTTCGAACTGGGCCGCAATTTCCCGAAAGCGATGCATTATCTGAGCGCGGCCGCTGAGGGCTCGGCACGAAGGTTCAGCACACGCGAAGCCGCCAACTACCTGTCCCGCGCTTTGGAACTGGTGCCGCATCTGCCGCCGGAGTTTCGGGTGACGACACGTCTGAAGTTGCTGCTTCAGCGCGCCTGGGCCTGGCGGGCCAGTGGGGATTTCCTGAATTCCCTGCAGGATCTCAGCGCAGTCGTCGCGCACGCGGCGGAGAACGGGCACGTGCGCGAAGAGGTGAACGCACTGGTCGATCTCAGCAGATTCTGTCTTTACGTCGATCGACGCCAGAGCCTGCCTGTTGCCGAACAGGCTCTTGTCAAGAGCAGGGCGATCGACGACGCCGCGTTCAGCGCGCTGGTCCAGGGGAACGTAGCCAATTTGAAGCTGATGCTCCGCGGCTGGGATCGCGAAAATGCGGACCTTGCCGAGCGTGCGTCAGCACTGATCACCGGAGAGCAGGATCTGAGCATGCGGCTGCGACGCTGCTCGATGGAGATGGTGCTGGAGTTCCTGCGCGCGAATTATCCGGCCTGCTGCGATGCGACGAGCCGGGGAAAGGAGCTCGCCCGCCTGGTCGGTGACGTCTATCTGTTCGTACTCTACGAATCGGTCGAGGCGTTTGCCCAGATTTATCTCGGCGAATGGGGCCGGGCGCAACGAAACCTCGTCTCCGCGTTGGCCATCTCGGAGCGGAATGCAAATCCGCAGGCCGTCGCGCTGTGTCATCTCGCGATCGGATGGCTGTATTCGGAGGCGGAGGAATATGGCAGCGCGTCACGGCGTGCGGAGGATGCGCTCGGCCCGATGATCGAGGCCAATCCGTTCACCTTCTTCGTCGGCAGGAATTTGCTGGCGCGAGCTTATGTCAGGATGGGCGACCTGGCTCGGGCGCGGCAGCATCTCGATGCGATGGAGCGGCGAATGGAGGTCGATCGGGTGCCGATGGAGTCGCTGGTCATCCCCCATTATCTGCTGACTTGCTGCGACTATTGGATCGCGATCGGCGATCTGGACCGCGCCCAGAGTTCGGCCCGCCAGTTTCATGAGGTGACGAGCGCGGCGCCCGACCGGCCGTTTCTCGCGCTGTGCTACGAGGCCATGGCGAGAATTGCGATCCTGAAGCAGGATGCGCAACTCGCCGGCCAGCATTTGTCGACGGCCATTTCGATCGTCCGCCATGCCAGGTTGCCGCATGCCACGTGGCGGGTTTATCGCACGACAGCGGTGCTCTATGGGAGCCTTGGACAAGCGCAAAGGGCTGCCAAGTGGCGGGGCCGCTCCTGCCAGGTGATCGCATCGCTGGCAGAGACGCTTGATCCCGGCGATCCGCTGCGGTCGGCATCCTTTTTCGACGCAGGCCGGCACACCGGGCCCGACATTGCGGGACGGTGATCGGCTCAATCCGGCAGGTCCGCGATCTCTCGCGGTTCTCCGGGCCGTTGCTTGACCCTGAATTGGTTTTGCTGCTGCCGCAGCGTGCGGGAGGCCCTGTAGGCATCTCTGCGCAACCGCATGATCGAGCCGAGCGGCTGATGCGCGGCGAGACATCGCCATGGGTCGAACGAAAGCACCTCGTCGGAATAGACGCGACGCGCGGGGCTGTCGGCGGTCTGGCGCGGAAGCGTGATCTTGCCGAGTGCTTGCGGCGGCGCAACGTCCTCGGGCCAGTCGATCGAGGCATCTTCGATCGGCGTTCGCTGCAGGTCGGTGCAGAGCTGGGCAAATAATTCGTACTCGGCCGCATTGTCCTTGAAGAAGGCAGCGACGCTGTTCAGCACGGCATCATCGGCATCGTGGCAGGGCTGGCCGGTGAGTTGGCGAACCGAGGCCGAGATCGGCACCAGGCGAAGCCTTGCGATATAATCGCCAAACCGCAATGCTCCCTCCGTGTGAAAGGTTTCTCCGAGAATGTTGCTGCCGGCATCACCGAGCGCTTTCAAGACGATCGGGATCGGAATGCCTGTTCTGTCCGATGCGGCGACCAGCACGCGCGCGAGAAAGCCTATGGGTACGTACGCCAGATCAGGCAGGAACAGGGTGCGCTCGACCTGGTGCTGTGCGCGCATATAGGCCATCGCATCCGCGAAATAGCTGGGGTGATTGACGAGCAGGAGATCCTGGTTCGTCGTATCGTCGTCGCCGAGCGCCTTAGCCCCAGTCACGCCCAGGACCTTGATGGCAAACCCCCGTGGCGAACGTACGCGATCGCTCCTGTTGAATGCAGTGGATAGGCGGACGATGATCGGGAAGTGGCCAGCCTGCTTGAACAGGCCCTGGCGCAGATGATCAGGCAAATCCTCGTAGACGATCAGCTCGCCCCGGAGATAGCCGGCGCCCTTGGCGTGCTGCTGCCGGGTCCCATGCTTCTCGTTGTGAAAAGTGCGGGCGCTCGTCCGCGAGATCGAGGCAACGATCGCCTCGACGGCCGCAGCTTCCTCCGGCTGGATTTGTTCGACGGACGGATCGTAACGAAGATACTGACTGGCTGACATGGCGCTGATCTCCAGCCCGAAGGTCGCCTTCCCATTGCAAGCGTCGACGGCCGCAGGGCGGATCACTGTAAGCCCGTCCAGTCGGGATCGGCAATCCAAGAGCGAGTTGTGATTGCCTGGACAAGCCGCGGGATGAGGCATCCTGTTACCGAC
Organism: Bradyrhizobium sp. WSM4874; assembly: GCF_055811835.1. Classification (NCBI taxonomy): domain Bacteria; kingdom Pseudomonadati; phylum Pseudomonadota; class Alphaproteobacteria; order Hyphomicrobiales; family Nitrobacteraceae; genus Bradyrhizobium; species Bradyrhizobium sp. WSM4874. The sequence goes on along the minus strand of NZ_JBVVPR010000010.1, from coordinate 11,082 downwards.
GCGATCACACGGTCGATGCTAGGCCAGCGGCGGCTCGTAGGTCCTTATGGGCTCCTTATGTTGTCCTGATCTTTTCCTTAAGGCGGGGCCGACGAACTGCGGCTCTGGCTGGCGTCTAAAGCGACAGCCACACGATCAGGCTCATGCACGCGAAATGCGCGAGTACGATCGCGGCGAGATGCAGCGGGCCGGCCTTGAAGCTAAGCCTGCGCATCCCGCCGCCTCCGGTCTAGTTCGATCCCGCGGCAGCAGCGGTGAAGCTGCGGTCGACGGCTTTGCTGACGTCGAGCTTCTTCGGCAGGATGCCGTAGCGCGTCGAGCGGTCGGAGGCTTCCTGCACCTCCTTCACGACGTTCTCGTCGATCGGAATCGGGCTGGTGCGCTGCGCGGTGTAGGCCGAGAGCAGCACGTCCTCCGGTAACTTGGTCAACTCGGCCGTGCTCTTGGCATATTCGCCGAGATGATCCAGCGACCACAGCCGCGCCTTGTTCAGCCGCTGCACGAGGTCCTGCACCGCCGCGCGCTTGCTGGCGATGGCGTTGTCGGAGGCGACGATAAAGGTGATGGTCGGCGTCAGGCCCTCACCATCGGCGATGACGCGGGCCTTGTCCTTGAGCGTCGCGAACGAGACGTAGGGCTCCCACACCGCCCAGGCGTCGATCGAGCCCGCGACCAGCGCGATCTTGGCGTCGACCGGGCCGAGCGGCGCGAACGTCGCGTCCTCCAGCCTGATCTGCGCCTTCTCCAGCGTGGCGTCGATCAGGAATTGGCCCCAGCCGCCGCGCGTGCCGGCGAGGCGTTTTCCCTTGAGGTCGGCGGCGGATTTGATCGGCGCATCCTGGCGCACGAGAATGGCTTGTGTCTTCGCATCCGACCTGGTGCCGCCAATCGCCTTGATCGGCGCGCCGGCCGCATAGACGGAAAGGAACGAGAGGTCGCCGGTGTAGCCGACATCGAGGGCGCCGGCGTTGAGCGCTTCGAGGATTGGAGCTGCCGCGGGGAATTCCGACCACTCGATCTTGTAGGGCAGATCCTTGGCGTAGCCCGAGATCTCGAGCAGCGAACGATTGCCGCCCTTCTGGTCGCCGACCCGCAGCACGACTGCATCGGCTGCGAACGAGGCCGCGGCCGTCGACAGGGTGATGGCGGCGGCAAGCAGCGATGCCGCGAGTCGGCGCGTGATGGAATGATCGAGGGAGTTGATGCTCATGTGGCCTGTCTTGTTGCTTTGCCCACGACGCGTGGGCGAACGATGCAGCGAGACGATCAAGTCTATGGTCGCGTGATGCGCGGTCAATGAAATGGCTAACCGTATTGCGCGCGTGATCGGCAAGTACGTTTCAGCTAAGCGCTGATTTCGAGAACGTGCGGTATGCGCCGCTGATGCTGCACACAAATGAAGCAGCAGAGGGAGTCGCGCCGGCCTCGGTAAACCGATGCATCGGCGGAAATCCTTTCATCGTCCTTGCACGCACCGATGGAGAGAATGACTTCGCTTCGCGCCACATTCGAAATTCCATTTCATTGACGATGCGGCGAACGCGCCGCATGATTTGTCCGTCGCATCAAGGCGCCGCAGCAGGCGCCGGCGAAAAGATTTTCTCTCGACGCAGCTCCGCACGGAACAGGCGCAACACAAGCCGTTGTGCCGATGGCGGAGCCGTGCCAGCGCAGGAGTGGAGACGGATGAACGACGACGATAAGCACGGCGGATCGCGGCTCGACCGTCGCCATTTGCTCCAGGCGGGGTTAGCTGCGGCATTCGCCGCACCGCTCGGTGCCTTCGGTGCGGCCCAGGCCTTTGCGCCGCGGGCCATCGCGCCCGGCGTCGATCTCTCGGAGTTTCCGCTGTGCCGGACGGCGTCGGATGCGCCCGCGCTCACCGGCGCGCCGCGCAAGCTCAAGCTGTCCTGGAACGCGGGCGCGGTCTGTCTTGCTCCGGTGCCGGTCGCCATCGAGCACGGCTTCTTCCAGAAGCATAATCTCGACATCGAACTGATCAACTATTCCGGTTCGACCGACCAGCTGCTCGAGGCCATCGCGACCGGCAAGAGCGATGCCGGTCTCGGCATGGCGCTGCGGTGGCTGAAGCCGCTGGAGCAGGGCTTTGACGTCAAGATTGCCGCGGGCACCCATGGCGGCTGCATGCGGGTCCTGACGCGCGCCGATTCCAGCGTGAGCAAGCTCGCCGATCTCAAGGGCAAGATCGTCGCCGTCGGCGATCTCGGCGGCCCCGACAAGAATTTCTTCTCCGTTCAGCTCGCCAAGCTCGGTATCGATCCGAACAAGGATGTTGACTGGCGCGCCTATCCCGGCAACCTTCTCAACGTCGCCGTCGAGAAGGGCGAGGTGCAGGCCTTCCTGTCGTCCGATCCGCTGGGTTATCTCTGGCTCAAGGACAGCCAGTACAAGGAGGTCGCCTCCAATCTCGATGGTGAATACCGCGACAAGAGCTGCTGCATCCTCGGCCTGCGCGGCAGTCTGGTGCGCGAGGAGCCGCTGGTCGCGCGCGCCCTGACGCAGGCGCTGCTCGATGCCGCGATGTTCACCGCGCAAAATCCGTCCGTGACAGCCAAATCGTTCCAGCCTTACGCGCCGAAGACGGCGTCACTCGCGGATATCGAGGGCATGGTGCGCTACCACACCCACCATCATCATCCCGTCGGCGAAGTCCTGAAGCGCGAACTCAAGGCCTATGCCGACGATCTCAAGAGCGTGCAGGTGTTCAAGCAGAGCACCGACACGGCCAGATTCGCGGAGCGCATCTATGTCGACGTATTCGCTGTCTGACGGCCTCGCTTCCGGCGCGCCGCGTCTCTCGCGGGCGCCGTGGCTTGCGAGCTGGATCCGGGACTCCGGTGTCGGCATTCTCGCGAGTATGGCGTGGATTGCCTTCGGCCTGTCCTGCCTGTGGTGGGAGGACGTTGGCGACTGGTCGCGGACCCATTCGCTCGGCATCGCCGCGTTTGTCATCGCGGCCATCGCGCTGTTCGGGACCGTCGGTGCCGATTACCTCGGTTCGACGGGCCGGGCCTTGCGTCAGCGCGCGCCGTGGCTCGTCGTGCTCGGCGTTGTCCTGACCCTGTGGGAAGTCGCGACGGCGAAATTCGCGTGGCTGCCATTGCCGTTCTTCCCGCCGCCGCAGTCGATCATCGAGGTCTACACCGACGATCTGCCAAAACTGCTCGACAGTGTGTTCGCCTCGGTCAAGCTCCAGCTCGGCGGCTATCTGATCGGCGCGACGGTCGGGTTCCTGACCGGCGTCTCGATCGGCTGGTCGCGCGCGGTCGGCTACTGGGTGCATCCGGTGCTGCGCTTCATCGGCCCGCTGCCGGCGACCGCCTGGCTGCCGATCGCCTTCTTCACCTTCCCGTCGAGCTGGAGCGCGTCCACCTTTCTGATCGCGCTGGCAACCGGCTTCCCGGTCACTGTGCTGACCTGGTCGGGTGTCGCAAGCGTCAGTAATACCTATTACGACGTCGCGCGGACGCTCGGGGCAAAGCCGTCTTTCCTGGTGCTGAAGGTTGCGATCCCCGCGGCATTGCCGCACGTTTTCGTCGGCCTGTTCATGGGGCTCGGCTCGTCCTTCGCCGTGCTCGTCGTGGCCGAGATGATCGGCGTCAAGGCCGGGCTCGGCTGGTACCTGCAATGGGCGCAGGGCTGGGCCGCCTACGCCAACATGTATGCGGCGCTGATCGTGATGTCGTTGCTCTGCTCCGGCGCGATCACGCTGCTGTTTGCGATCCGCGATCGCCTGCTGGTCTGGCAGAAGGGGACCGTCAAATGGTAGCCGCAACCGCACTGGCTGAAATCGACGCTCACCTGGCCGCCGGTGCCGCGCTCGACATCGAGCAGGTCAGCCATGCCTTCGACATCGACGGCGCCGAGCTGCCGGTGCTCAGCGATGTCAGCATCTCCGTCCAGCCGGGCGAATTCGTTGCGCTGCTCGGCCCCTCCGGCTGCGGCAAGTCCACGCTGCTGCGCCTCGTCGCAGGCCTCGACAAGCCCAGGTCCGGAACGCTGCGCGAGGACGAGGCGCGCATCACGCGACCGCACCCGTCGCGCGTTGTCGTGTTCCAGGATCCGACATTGTTTCCCTGGCGCACGGTCTGGGACAACGTCGCGCTCGGGCTGGAGGCGCAGGGCATCTTGAAGAGCCAGCGTCACCGCGTCGATGCCGCGCTCGATCTCGTCGGGCTATCGTCCTTCCGCAATGCCTATCCGCACCAGCTCTCGGGCGGCATGGCGCAGCGCGTCGCGCTGGCCCGCGCGCTGGTCAATGATCCCAAAATCCTCATTCTCGACGAGCCGCTGGGCAAGCTCGATTCGCTGACCCGCATCACCATGCAGGCCGAGCTGGTCTCGCTGTGGCAGCGCAAGGGTTTTACCACGCTGCTGGTGACGCATGACGCCGAGGAGGCGCTGGTGCTCGCCAACCGCGTCATCGTGTTCAGCGACCGCCCGGCGCGCGTGAAGGCCGACATTCGTGTCGACCGGCCCTATCCGCGCCATCGCGGCGATCCGTATCTCGCGGATCTGCGCCGCCAGATTCTTGGCCTACTGGGATTGGACGCCACATGGTGACTTCGATCGCCAAGGGGCGCGCGGCCCATCACGAGCCCGACTACATCGCACGTGCCGAGGCGCTGGCCGAGGCTTTCGCCGCCCGGGCGGCCGAACACGATCGGATCGGCAGCTTCCCCTTCGAAAACTTTCGCGAGCTGTCCGAGGCAGGCCTGCTGTCTCTGACGGTCCCCGCGGCCCACGGCGGCGCGGGGGCGGGCGCACGCTACGCCGCACGCGTCCTCGGCATCATCGGCAAGGCCGATCCGTCGACCGCGCTGGTGCTGTCGATGCACTACATCAACCATCTGGTGATGGCACGGAGCCCGACCTGGCCGGCAAGGCTGTCGCGCAAGCTTGCGCGCGAGAGCGTCGAGGGCCTCGCGCTCGTCAACGCGCTCCGGGTCGAGTCCGAACTGGGCTCGCCCGCGCGCGGCGGCTTGCCCGCGACCATCGCACGCCGGACCGAAACCGGCTGGCGGCTCTCGGGGCACAAGATCTATTCGACGGGATCGCCGATTCTGAAATGGTATCTGGTCTGGGCGCGGACGGACGAAGCCGAGCCGCGCGTCGGACAGTTCCTGGTGCCGGCGGGCCTGCCGGGCACGCGCATCGTCGAGACCTGGGATCATCATGGCCTGCGCGCCAGCGGCAGCCACGACGTCATCTTCGAGGACGTCGTGATACCCCTCGATGCCGAGATCGATGTGCGCAAGACGGCGGACTGGCGCACACCTGATATCGCCCAGGCGACCGTCCACACGATCTTCGTCGCCGCGATCTATGACGGCGTTGCGCGGGCTGCACGCGACTGGCTGGTCGGGTTCCTAAAGCAGCGGATGCCGGCCAGCCTGGGCGCGCCACTTGCGACCTTGCCGCGCGCGCAGGAGATCCTTGGCGCGATCGAGGCGCGGCTCATCGTCAATGCGCGGCTGATCGCATCCTTTGCCGGTGATTTCGATGACGGTGTCGCGCTTTCCGGGGCCGAGTCCAACGTCATCAAGCTGACCGTCACCAACAACGCCGTCGCCGCGGTCGAGGATGCCTTGTCGCTGACCGGCAATCACGGCCTGTCGCGCGCCAATCCACTGGAGCGGCACTATCGCGATGTCCTGTGCGGTCGCGTGCACACGCCGCAGGACGATTCGACCCGCACCGGCCTCGGCCGTGCCGCATTGGGCCTCTAGCCTGCCGCCAAACATTCAGGGAGAACATCATGTCCGTCGAGTTCATCGGCTTTATCGCCAACAGCAATGCGTCCGAGACCATCGTGCGCCAGGGCCCGGTGCTCGATCCGGTTTATATCGAGACCGTCGCGAAGGCGCATGAGCTCGCGGGTTTCGACCGCGCGCTGCTGGCGTTCCATTCGACCACGCCGGATGCGCTCCAGGTCGCACAGCATGTACTGACCATCACCAAGTCGTTGAAAGTGATGATCGCGCAGCGACCGGGATTTACCGCGCCGACGCTGCTCGCGCGGCAGCTTGCGACACTTGACCAACTCTATGGAGGCCGCGTCTCGCTGCACGTCATCACCGGCGGCAATGCAGCCGAGCTCAGGCAGGACGGCAACACGCTCGACGACAAGGACGAGCGTTACGCCCGCACCAGCGAGTTTCTCGATGTGGTGAAGCTGGAATGGACCAGCGAGAAGCCGTTCAACTACAGCGGAAAGTATTACAACGTCGAGAACGGCTTTTCGCAGGTGAAGCCGCTGCAGAAGGCCGGCATCTACACCTTCGTCGGTGGTGGCTCCGACGCGGCGATCGACGTCGCGGGCAAGCATGCCGACACTTTTGCGCTGTGGGGTGAATCCTATGCGCAGGTGCGCGACGTCACCTCGCGCGTTCACAATGCGGCCGTCAGGCAGGGCCGTCCGACGCCGCGATTCAGCCTCTCGGTGCGGCCGATCATCGCCCCGACCGAGAAGCAGGCCTGGGAAAAGGCGGAAGAGATTCTTGCGCGCGCCACCGCGCTCCAGGACAAGACCGGCTATCGCAAGCCCGCTGACGGCCATGCCACCGCCGGCGCGCGGCGCCTGCTCTCGCTCGCCGACCAGGGCAGCCGGATCGACAAGCGGCTGTGGACCGAGATCGCAAAGCTCACCGGGGCCAACAGCAACACCACCGCACTGGTCGGCACGCCCGAGCAGGTCGCCGAGGTCTTCGGCGACTATTACGACCTCGGCGTCAGCCATTTCCTGATCCGCGGCTTCGATCCCTTGATTGACGCCATCGAATACGGCCGCGAGCTGATCCCGCTGACGCGCGAACTGATCGCCAAGCGCCAGGCGGTTCGCGGCGAGGCGGCGGAATGATCCGCTTCATGCTGGCCGGCGCGCTGCTGTTCGGCTCGTTCGAGCTGGCGGCGGCGCAAACCACCCTGCGCGTCGGCGACCAGAAGGGTAATTCGCAAGCGGTGATGGAAGCGGCGGGCGTGCTCAAGGACGTGCCGTACAAGATCGAGTGGAAGGAGTTTCCCGCGGCTGCGCCGCTGCTCGAAGCGCTCAGCGCTGGCGCGATCGAGACCGGGCTCGTCGGCGACGCACCCTTCACCTTCGCCGCCGCCTCCGGCGCGCCGGTGAAGGCGATCGCCGCGATCCGGCAGACCCGCGAGGGTCTCGCGATCCTCGTGCCCGAGAATTCGCCAATCAAGAGCTTTGCCGATCTGCGGGGCAAGAAGGTCGCGACCGGCCGTGGCTCGATCGGCCATCAACTGATCCTTGCCGCGTTCGAGAAGAACGGTTGGGCTGCGGCCGACGTGCAGATTGCGTTCCTGGCGCCGTCCGATGCCAAGATCGCCTACACGCAAGGCTCCGTCGACGCGTGGTCGACCTGGGAGCCTTATGTCAGCCAGGAGGAGGTGCTGTTCAAGTCGCGCCGTGTCATTACCTCAGAGGGCCTGACGCCGGGGTTGAGCTTTCAGGTCGCGCGGCCCGATGCGATCCGCGACAAGCGCGTGGAGCTGACCGACTTCGTCCGGCGCCTCACCGCGGCGCGGGCGTGGTCGCTGAACAATCTCGACAGCTATGCCGCGACCTGGGGCAGACTAATGAACATCCCGACCGCCGTGCCGCAGAACTGGCTGTCGCGCGCAAAAATCCGGATCGCGCCGATCGATGACGGCGTGGTCGCGGACGAGCAGAGCACGATCGATCTCTATTTTCGCTGGGGCCTGATCAAGCAAAAGCTCGATGCGGCCGAGATCGTGGATCGCTCGTTCTCGGATGCGATTGCGAAGGCGGGGTTGTAGGAACAACTCTCGTGTCCCGGACGCGCTGCTTACCTCTCTCCCCTTGCGGGAGAGGGTCGCGGGGGGCGGGGGGGGGGGGGGGGGGGGGGGGGGGGGGGGGGGGGGAGGGGGGGGGGGAGGGGGGGGGGGGGGGGGGGGGGGGGGGGGGGGGGGGGGGGGGGGG